>NZ_JAZHEE010000015.1:0-92906 GCF_036620675.1 Rosenbergiella sp. YN46 | reverse complement strand
GTGAACGGAACAGCCCACTACATCGTCATATTCCGCCGCTTTTGTTCTGAAACAGGGCGCCGGAGCCGCCTGTCCCCTCACTCCGGCCCTCTCCCGAAACGGGAGAGGGAGTTTCCCGGCAGTGAACGGAACAGCCCACTACATCGTCATATTCCGCCGCTTTTGTTCTGAAACAGGGCGCCGAAGCCGCCTGTCCCCTCACTCCGGCCCTCTCCCGAAACGGGAGAGGGAGTTTCCCGGCAGTGAACGGAACAGCCCACTACATCATCATATTCTGCCAGCTTTCAGCTTACGCTTTCGAACATTCCACGCTAATCCACGATAAACCTTTTTATTAGCGACGAAACGCCGCCAGCGTGACCGCTATCCCCAATAACGCGCTGATAGCACCAGCAAGAAACACGGAAGGGTATCCCATCGATGTGGCCAGAAGGCCAGTCAGCGGCCCGGTCACACCATAGGCGATATCCTGAAAGGCGGCATAGCCGCCCAGCGCAGTTCCCCGCACCTGCGGCGCTACGCGTTTCACCACCTCAACGCCCAGTGCCGGGAAGATCAGCGAACAGCCACAGCCGGTCAGGGCCGCACCGGTCAGCGCTATCCAGGCGTTAGGCGCCTGCCATAGTAGCGCCAGCCCCAGAGACTCTATCAGCAGCGATACCACGGCAACGCGAACCCCGCCATAGCGATCCGGCATCCAGCCGAACAGAATACGCATCAGCACAAAAGCACAGCCAAACGCCGTCAGGGTAAAGCCCGCCATCGGCCATCCACGGCTCATGAACCACAGGGAGACAAAGGTACCAATAACCGCGAAACCTACCCCCTGAAGCGCCAGTCCAAAACCCTGGGGCCAAATCTGGCCCACCACGCTCCACAGCGACGGGCGTTCACCATTATGGGTCGGAACCCGGCTCACGCCGGCATTAAACAGCAGCGCTACCAGCGGCAACGCAATAGTCGTGCCCGCCAGCGCCGCCACGCCGAAATGACTATGGATCCATAATCCCAGCGGCGCCCCCGCCGCCAGCGCGCCATAAATGGCCATACCGTTCCAGGACATCACCTTACCGGAACGTCGTGGCCCGACCAGACCCAGTCCCCATGCCAGGTTGCCGGTCAAAAGCTGGCTTTCACCAAAGCCGAGAATCAGGCGTCCCACCACCAGCAGAGCAAACTTCGCCGCTGTCGGCACTGGCAAAATCACCGCCAGCAGCCAGGCCAGACCGGCCAGACCGCAGGCGAACATCCCCTGCATCACCGAACGTTTGGCGCCGCGTTGATCCGCCAGCTTACCGGCATAGCCGCGGGTCAAAACCGTGGCCAGAAACTGAATGCCCACCGCCACCCCGACCAGGGTATTGCCATAGCCCAAATCGTGATGCACAAATAGCGGGATCACCGGCAGCGGCAGCCCGACGGTCATGTAGGTCAGGAATACGGCAAAGGCGATACGAAACAGTGATTGCGTTTCCGATGCCGATTTTTTTTTGCTTTGTTCTATAGCAGACATGCTGCTGGCTCCATCAAACCGCAGAATGGGGCGGACGCCAGGCCCGCCACCAGACGTAAAAAAGGGTCGCTAACGCGACCCTTTTCTTACAGCGCCGGAATCAGGCGCTAAATTTACGCATCACCAGCGTGGCGTTAGTACCGCCAAAGCCGAAGCTGTTGGACATCACGGTGGTCAGTTGACGTTCGGTCGGCTCGGTCACAACATTCAGACCTTTTGCCTGCTCGTCCATCTCTTCAATGTTAATGCTCGGCGCGATAAAGCCGTGCTCCAGCATCAACAGCGAGTAGATGGCTTCCTGTACGCCTGCAGCGCCCAGAGAGTGACCAGTCATTGCTTTGGTCGCAGAGATAGCCGGCGTCGCGTCGCCGAAAACTTCACGAATCGCGCCCAGCTCTTTCACGTCGCCAACCGGCGTGGAGGTGCCGTGACTGTTCAGATAATCGATAGGGGTATCCACGCCGTCCATCGCCATCTTCATGCAGCGCACCGCGCCTTCACCGGAAGGCGCTACCATATCCGCACCGTCGGAAGTCGCGCCATAGCCAACGATTTCCGCATAGATGTGCGCGCCACGCGCCAGCGCGTGCTCCAGCTCTTCCACAACAACCATACCGCCGCCGCCGGCGATAACGAAGCCGTCGCGGCTCGCATCATAGGTACGGGATGCCTTCTCTGGCGTGTCATTGTATTTGGTGGAAAGCGCGCCCATAGCATCGAATTCACAAGCCATTTCCCAGCACAGCTCTTCACCACCGCCGGCGAAGACAATGTCCTGCTTGCCCAGTTGGATCTGCTCAACCGCATTGCCGATACAGTGCGCGGAAGTCGCACAGGCAGAGCTAATAGAGTAGTTAACACCGTGAATTTTGAACGGCGTCGCCAGACAGGCGGAAACGCCGGATGCCATCGCCTTGGTGACCACATAAGGGCCCACAGCCTTCAGGCCGCGCGGGCTGCGCATGGCGTCGGCGCCAAAAACCTGAAATTTCGGAGAGCCACCACCAGAGCCGGCGATCAGGCCGACCCGCGGGTTATTCTGATAAGCCTCGGCAGAGAGCCCGGCATCCTGAATGGCCTGCTCCATGGAGAGGTATGCGTAGATGGATGCGTCACTCATGAAACGCACAACTTTACGATCGATAAGCCCAGTCGTGTCCAGTTTCACATTACCCCAGACGTGGCTACGCATGCCGGAGTCTTTTAGCTCCTGAGAGAAAGTGATCCCTGAGCGCCCTTCACGCAGAGATGCCAGGACTTCCTGCTGGTTATTACCGATGCTGGAAACGATGCCCAGGCCAGTAATCACTGCACGTTTCATTCAATACCTCTTTGCAAGTCAATGCACGATTAGTCATTTCGAGTCGCACAATAGCGTACAGTTGTACGCCGAACAAGTCCGATCAGAGAATTAATCAGGAAATTTGCGCACTCCTACACACATCGTTAAGATCGTTCTACTGCCTGCCAGACGAGCAACTTACGTGAAACAATCTGCTATACAACCTGCCAGCCTCCACTTTAACGAAGAGGGTACACCTGTATCCCGAGAATTCGATGACGTCTACTTTTCCAATGATAACGGACTGGAGGAAACGCGCTATGTTTTTCTGGGAGGCAACCGGCTGCCGGAACGCTTTGTAGAGCACCCACGAGCGCTTTTTATCACCGCCGAAAGCGGCTTTGGTACTGGACTGAATTTCTTAACGTTGTGGCAGGCGTTTAACGCTTTTCGCGCCGCGCATCCCGATGCCACACTAAAGCGTCTGCACTTTATCAGTTTTGAAAAATACCCGCTGACCCAGGACGATATGGCCCGGGC
Source organism: Rosenbergiella sp. YN46 (assembly GCF_036620675.1). Classification (NCBI taxonomy): domain Bacteria; kingdom Pseudomonadati; phylum Pseudomonadota; class Gammaproteobacteria; order Enterobacterales; family Erwiniaceae; genus Rosenbergiella; species Rosenbergiella sp. YN46. The sequence goes on along the minus strand of NZ_JAZHEE010000015.1, from coordinate 89,571 downwards.
CCATAGTCACTGGCCAGAACTGGCGGAACTGTCCCGTCAGCTCCGGAACAACTGGCCGCTCCCCTTTTCCGGCTGTCACCGACTGCTGCTGGATAACGGTACGGTCACCCTCGACCTGTGGTTCGGCGATATTAACCAGACGATGTCACAACTGGATGACAGCTACCGCGCTCAGGTGGACGCCTGGTTTCTGGACGGCTTCGCGCCAGCCAGGAACCCTGATATGTGGGTAGCGAAACTGTTTCACAGTATGGCTCGACTGGCGCGCCCCGGCGCTACGCTCGCCACCTTTACCGCCGCCGGTTTTGTGCGCCGCGGTTTGCAGGAGGCTGGATTCGCTATATCGAAGCGAAAGGGCTTCGGCCGCAAACGTGAAATGCTGACCAGCACGCTCGAAACGGCTCCGGAGGAGTATCAGCGAACCCCATGGTATTACCGCCCTGCCGCGCGCGGGCAAGAAGCGGCGCTTATCGGCGGAGGCATCGCCAGCGCGCTGCTGGCCCTGGCGCTGCTCAGACGCGGCTGGCAGGTTACACTCTACTGCGCGGACGATGCGCCGGCGCAGGGGGCATCCGGCAATCGCCAGGGGGCACTCTATCCGCTGCTGAATCCGGGAGATGCCGCGCTGGCGGACTTCTTTCCCGCCGCGTTCACCTTCGCGCGTCGACTCTACGACACCCTGCCGTTAACCTTCGATCACGACTGGTGCGGCGTGACCCAACTGGGCTGGGATGAAAAAAGCCGCAATAAGATAGCCAAAATGCTGGCCATGGAACTGCCTGGCGATATCGCCCGAAGTCTGGACACCGCCGAAGCCGAGCACCAGACTGGCGTGGCCGTCGGCTGCGGCGGCATCAGCTATCCGCAGGGTGGCTGGCTAAGCCCGGCGCAGCTAACCGCCGCCGCCCTTGCGTTCGCCGGGGAACAGGGGCTACATCTGCGCTATCGCCACGAGGTGACTGCTATTCAGCCTTGTGACGACGGCTGGATGCTGCGCTTCGCAGATGGCCGGTCAGCTCAGCATCAAGCTCTGGTGCTGGCCTGCGGTCATCGCATCACCCATTTTACTCAAAGCGAATCATTGCCGGTGTATCCTGTCGCTGGTCAGGTGAGCCATATTCCCACCACCCCTGCTCTGAGCGCGCTGCGCCAGGTGCTGTGCTACGACGGCTATCTGACGCCGCGCAGCCCGCGCTTTGATCAGCACTGCATCGGCGCCAGCTATCACCGGGGGGAAACCGGCACCGGCTACCGACCAGACGACCAGCAGCAGAATCGCCAGCGGTTGATCGACTGCTTCCCCGGGGCGCCGTGGGCCAAAGAGGTGAATGTCAGCACCGGAGAATCACGCAGCGGCGTACGCTGCGCCACCCGCGATCATATGCCGATGGTAGGCGCCGTGCCCCATTATGACCAAACACTCACCCGCTATACGCAACTGGCAGAACAGGCGGCCGCGCCCGAGCGGGTGGAAAAGGCCCCGGTTTACCCGAATCTGTTTATTCTGGGGGCCCTGGGATCGCGGGGGCTGTGCAGTGCGCCGCTTGCGGCTGAAATTCTGGCAGCGCAGATGAACGGCGAGCCGTTGCCGCTGGAGGCCGCGACGCTGGCGGCGCTGAATCCGAATCGGTTCTGGATAAGGAAGTTGCTGAAGGGAAAACGCCCTCACCCCAACCCTCTCCCAAAGGGAGAGGGAGCAGGTTAGCGCCTGTTATTTAAGGAAAATGCCCGTATTTTATCCCTTCGCCCCTTTGGGGAGAGGGTCAGGGTGAGGGGAAATTACTGCGCCTTAGCCTTCTGGAACAGGCGATCCCACATTTCCAGCACCAGCGCCTGATCGCGCGGCGACAGCTCGCCCGCACGAATCGCCGTTTCCAGGCTGTTCGCTACGGTAGAGTATACCGCATCGGGCGAGTGGTCGTCGCCGTGTTCCAGCTCGGCCACCGCCAGCGTCAGGTGGCCACGCAGATAACCGCTGGCGAACAGTTCATCATCGCTGGCGTGTTCCACCATGTCGTCAATTAGCGCCAGAATGCTTGCTTCAAAATCCGCGATCATCGCTTTTCCTCATCATGAACCGTCGGTTACCGGAGTTCTTCCGGCCACGGAAACTGCTCCGCCGTCAGCGGCGGCGTATGGTAATAGTGGCGCAGGGCGTTGATAAAACGCGCCGGTCGTGCCGGAATTCCCTGCTCAAGATACGTCATGACCTGACCGTGAACCCGACGCTGGAACGCGATGCGATCCGGCTCGAAGTTTCCTTCCAGGTTGTCGCAACTGACATTAAAGGGGTAACCCGCCGCCGCGCAGAACAGCCAGTCCAGCGCCTGCGGTTTTACCTCAACGTCTTCAAAACGGCTCTGGGTCTGCGCGTCGCGACCGTCCGGGCAGTACCAGTAGCCGAAATCCACCAGCTCACGACGTTTGGCACCCGCAATACACCAGTGTGATATCTCATGCAGGGCGCTGGCGTAAAAGCCGTGTGCGAAGATAATGCGGTGATAACCGACCTCTTCATCTGCCGGAAGATAGATCGGTTCATCATCGCCTTTAATCAGACGGGTATTAAATTCGTCGAAAAAGCAGCGTTCGAAAATTTCGATCAACTGCTCATAATGGTGTGTCATCGTGTTATGCCATCCCCAGCCAGTGGAGGAATTCCTGTCCATGGCTGTCATACAACAGTTTAGCGCTCATCACCGCAGAGACGACTACGATCATCGGGCGAATCAGCTGCTGTCCTTTGCTTAATACCAGGCGCGAGCCAAGGCGGGCGCCACAGAACTGGCCGGCCATCATCACGAAGCCGGTCCCCCAGACCACCTTACCGCCAATAATAAACAGCAGCAGGCCGCCCAGATTCGAGGTGGCGTTTAATACCTTGGCGTGGGCCGTGGATTTCGCCAGATTAAAGCCGCACAGGGTAACGAACGCCAGTGCGTAAAAGGATCCCGCGCCGGGGCCGAAAAAGCCATCGTAAAAACCGACCAGGCCACCGGCCACCAGAGCGAACGGCAGGCCATACAGCCTGCGCTTACGATCTTCTGCGCCGAGCTTCGGCATCAGCAGAAAATAAAGGCCAATACCGATAACCAACAGCGGCAGAATCTGACGCAGGATATCCGACTGAACGTGCTGCACCAGCAGCGCCCCGCTGGTTGAACCGATAAAGGTCATCAGGATATTCAGCTTCTGATCGGCCAGATTCACCACCCGACGCCGGATAAAATAGAGGCTGGCAGAGAGCGATCCCCCGCAAGCCTGCAACTTATTGGTGGCCAGCGCCTGGGCGGGCGACATGCCGGCCGCCATCAGGGCGGGCACCGTTAGCAGCCCGCCGCCGCCGGCCAGGGCATCGATAAAGCCGGCAAGCATAGCCACGAAGAACAACACCGCCAAAAGCAGCGGCGACACCATAAACCAATCCATTTTGCTCTCCCGTTATGGCTGAGTTCTATCCAGCAAGGCCTGACAGGAAGGCGGCGGCGGTGGCGGCGTCTTCTTCTTATGGGGCTGACTGCCGGGCTTCGGCGGTTCAAACCAGCTTTGCAGTTCGTAACCACAGCCGTCGCCCGGCGGCGGCGGAGCCTGCTCTTCGCACTCCAGGCTATCCGCCGGACAGCGCAGACGCACGTGCATATGGGCACGATGACCAAACCAGGGACGGACCTTACGCAGCCAGTCGCGATCGGCGCCGGCATCTTCACACAGCCGCTGCTTAATGGCCGGACTGACAAAGATACGCGTCACTTCATCATCCTGGGCGGCCAGCCGCACCATGGTTCCGAGCTGCGGCTGCCAGCGGGAGGAAACCACCTGTTTCCCGTTGGCGGAAACCAGATCCAGCGCCTGGGGGCGCAGCAGCTGCGCGCTGGTCCAGCGATATTGCGGTAGTTGCAGAAAAATATCCACGTCCAGACCGGTCTGATGGCTGGCGTGACCGCTGCTAAAGCGTCCGCCGGCCGCCATCCCCATATCCCCCACCAGCATGGTACCCAGACCCTCCCGGTGCAGTTGGCTACTCAGGCGCTGAATAAACGCCACCAGATGTGGATGCCCGAAGTAGCGGCGCTGGTCGGTGCGCATAACCTGATAATTTTCCGACTCCAGCGGCAGCGGTTTGGCGCCGATGATACAGCCATTAGCAAAGGCGCCGATCGACTGCGGACTTCCGGCGATCGGGTGCGTGATCTTCTGCCACGGCGTGGCGGCCGCAGCGCCCGCGCATATCAGCGCGCAGGCCAGGGCGATAAGCGGTTTTATCATGTTATCACCAGCGCGGCAGAGAGCTGACAACATCGCCGTTCTGGCCACGCTGGCGCAGCAGATGGTCCATCAGAACGATGGCCATCATCGCCTCGGCGATCGGTACGGCGCGGATCCCGACGCAGGGGTCGTGACGCCCGCGCGTCACCATCTCCACCTCTTCACCGGCACGGTTGACGGTACGGCCCGGCACCATAATGCTGGAGGTCGGCTTCAGGGCCATGCTGGCGATAATCTGCTGACCGCTGCTGATCCCCCCCAGCACGCCGCCGGCGTGGTTGCTCTGGAAGCCCTCGCGGGTGATCTCATCGCGGTTTTCGCTACCGCGTAAGGCGATAACGTCGAATCCGTCACCTATCTCCACCCCTTTCACCGCATTGATGCTCATCAACGCATGGGCGATATCGGCATCCAGGCGATCGAACACCGGCTCGCCCAGCCCTGGCGGCACCCTATCCGCCACCACGGTCACCTTCGCGCCGATAGAGTCGCCCTCTTTTTTCAGGCTGCGCATCAGTTCGTCCAGCGCGTCGATTTTATCGGGATCCGGGCAAAAGAAGGGGTTCTGCTCTACCTGAGCCCAGTCTTTGATCTCCAGCGGAATATTGCCCATCTGGGTCAGGCAGGCGCGAATTTCAATACCGTGTTTCTGCGCCAGATATTTTTTGGCGATGGCTCCCGCCGCCACGCGCATGGCGGTTTCCCGCGCCGAAGAGCGGCCGCCGCCGCGGTAGTCGCGCAGGCCATATTTCTGTTCATAGCTGTAATCGGCGTGTCCGGGACGGAACAGATCCTTAATGGCGCTGTAGTCCTGGGAGCGCTGATCGGTGTTTTCAATCAGCAGCCCAATGCTGGTACCGGTAGTGACGCCTTCGAAAACACCAGACAGGATTTTCACCCGATCCGGTTCCCGGCGCTGGGTGGTGTAGCGCGAAGTACCCGGGCGGCGCCTGTCCAGATCGTGCTGCAAATCGGCTTCGGTCAGCGCAATGCCCGGCGGTACGCCGTCCACAATGCAGCCCAGCGCCGGGCCGTGAGATTCACCGAATGTCGTTACGCGAAAGAGTTGTCCAATACTGTTCCCTGCCATCACGGCTCCTTACCGTTGTCGTCGTTGTATTTGAAAAGGCGCGGATTCATTGCCCGCTCCCGTTTTTTAGTCTTTGTAGATGCTGAAGTGTTCACGAGCGGCGATCAACTGCTCTTTGGTCAGCATAAAGACCCCATCGCCGCCGTTATCAAACTCCAGCCAGGTAAAGGGCACATCAGGATACTGTTCCATCATGTGCACCATGCTGTTGCCCACTTCACAAACCAGCACGCCGCCGTCGTTAAGATAATCTGGCGCGCAGCCGAGGATGCGGCGCGCCAGCTTCAGGCCATCACACCCTGCCGCCAGACCCAGTTCCGGCTCGAAATGATATTCACCGGGCAGATCGCCCATATCTTCGGCATCCACATACGGTGGATTGGTGACAATCAGGTCATACTGCACCTTCGGCAGGTCGCGGAACAGATCGCTGCGGATCGGCGTCACGTTATTTTGCATACCGTGCTCTTCGATATTGCGCTCGGCGACCGCCAGCGCGTCCGGTGAGATATCCACGGCATCCACTTCGGCTTCCGGAAAGGCGTACGCACAGGCGATGGCGATACAGCCGCTGCCGGTACACATATCCAGAATGTGACTCGGTTCATGGCCAACAAGCCCGGCGAAGCGCGCGTTAATCAGTTCGCCGATTGGCGAACGCGGCACCAGCACTCGCTCATCCACGTAGAATTCATGCCCGCAGAACCAGGCTTTATTAGTCAGATAGGCCACCGGAATACGTTCATTCACCCGGCGGATCACGCGCTCAACAATGCGGTGGCGTTCGCTGGAGGTCAGACGCGAGGTGCGCATATCCTCAGGGATATCCAGCGGCAGATAGAGGGTGGGCAGAACCAGCTGTACAGCCTCATCCCAGGGGTTATCGGTACCGTGACCGTACCAGATATTGGCGGCGCTAAAGCGACTGACGGCCCAGCGCAGCATATCCTGAATGGTATGCAGTTCGCTGACTGCCTCATCAACAAAAATTTTATCCACATTGCCCTCCGCAGGCCGATAGCGCATTCTTTCCGGCGGCTAGTTTGCCATGAACGCCGCGACAAATCAGCACTCAGGCTGATAAAGGAAATGCGGCTTTTCATTAACAGCCGGGCAGAAAATGCTAAAATCCACGATCTCTACCGTGAATGAGAACGTTATGAACAAGAAAGATCCGCTTAACCCCGAAGATAAGGCGCTGTTCCGGGAACTGATGCGCGGCACGCGCCAGCTTTCTCAGGACACGGTCGTGCACCGTCCACTGCGCAAAAAAAGCAGTGAAGTGCCGGCCAAACGTCTGATTCAGGATCAGGTGGATGCCAGCCACTACTTTTCAGATGAGTTTCAGCCACGGCTGGCGACGGATGGCCCCACCCGCTACGTGCGTGAAGACGTTAGCCACTTCGAACTAAAGAAGATCAGGCGCGGCGACTATTCGCCGGAGCTGTTCCTCGATCTGCACGGCCTGACCCAGATGCAGGCCAAACAGGAGCTGGGCGCGCTGATTGCGGCCTGTCGTCGCGAGCATGTCTGGTGCGCCTGCGTAATGCACGGCCACGGCAAACATATTCTCAAGCAGCAGACGCCGCTATGGCTGGCGCAGCATCCGCACGTGATGGCGTTCCACCAGGCGCCGAAAACCTGGGGCGGCGACGCCGCGCTGCTGGTGCTGGTTGAAGTGGAAGAGTGGCAGCCGCCGGAACTGCCGTAATAGCGGGTGCCGTAAAATGACCGAAGCCGCCTGCTGGCGGCTTCGGGGCGCAAACGGGTAGATTTGCGTCAGACCGAAAGTCAGATAGCCTTCGGCATTTTCAGGTTGCAGGGGCTCATCTGCCAGTCGAATTTCCCCTGCCCGGTTTCAGCATCCAGCGTGACGCTGGCGATCGCCGAAGTGCAGAACATCGGCGGAGTTTCCCCCGGGCAAAGCTCCGACACCAGGTACCCCACCAGTGGCAGATGCGAAATCACCAGAACCGAGGAGACGCCCTCGTTCGCCAGAACCTGCAGCCAGGCGCTGACCATGGCGGGATCGCCGCATGGAGTCAGTTCCGGCATGACTTCTACCTGCGACAAACCGGAGAGCGTCTCACGCACCACATCCAGAGTCTGTTCGGCTCGCAGATAGGGGCTTACCAGAACACGTTCGATATCCACCTTTTGACCTTTTAGCCAGGTCGCCATCTGACGGGATTCATCACAACCGCAGTGGGTTAGCGGACGAACCGGGTCACTGGCGGCATCGAGTGCCGCGTCGCCATGACGCATGATAAAAACTTGCATATTGCACCGCTTTTGTTAACCAGAAACGCCAACCTGCGCAGTTAAACAGAACATGCTGTTAACAGCGCCTGGCCGACGGCCGGGCATTGTGCCTGATCCATTTTTCGAATGAAACGCTGTCTTTTACCTTAATGGTGTAAGTGTAGTCAATGACTGATGACAAAACAGCCTGCGCAGCATTCGCACCTTACCTGACACTTCAAACAGTTACCTTTATTCAGACTCCCTGGAATGGTTCAGGGTTCCCCTGACCCGATACTTTCTCCTGCTGCGCGCGCGCGCAGCGCTTCGCAGGGGGTAAAGCGCTCGCCAAAACGCTGCGCCAGCTGTTCCAGCTCCGCCACGACAGCAGCGGCCCCCAGACTATCGATATAGTGGAACGGCCCCCCCAGAAAAGGCGGGAATCCCAGACCGAACACAGCGCCGACATCGCCGTCACGCGCGCTGCGCACTACGGATTCGTCCAGACAGCGCGCCGCTTCATTCAGCAGCATCAGCATACAGCGCCGGGCAATCGTCTGAGCGCTCTGCTGTACCGCAGGCGTAACGCCAAGGAGCCGATAGATAGCCGGATCGCCCCTCTTCTTCCTGCTTTTACCCCCTTTGGCGGGATAAAGATAGAAGCCGCGGCCATTTTTACGCCCTTTGCGACCGTCATTCAAAATTGCTGCAATCGTTTCAGGCGGACTAAAGCGGCTACCGAACGCCTGTTCCAGTACCGGAATGATTTTGGTACCCACGTCGATACCCACTTCATCCAGCAGTTGTATCGGCCCGACCGGGAACCCGGCTTCGGTCAACGCATGGTCGATATGTTCCACCGGCTCCCCCTCACTCAGGCAGCGCAGCGCTTCATTGATATAAGGGGCCAGAATGCGGTTCACGTAAAAACCCGCGCTATCGGCCACCACAATGGGGGTTTTACCCTGCTGTTTCGCCAGCCAGACCGCAGTGGCAAGGGTGGATTCGTCGGTTTGCGCATGGGGAATCACTTCCACCAGCGGCATTTTTTCCACTGGACTGAAATAGTGCAACCCGATGATCTGCCCAGGCCGTTGCGCTCCGGCAGCGATCTCGCTAATCGGCAGCGACGAGGTATTCGAAGCGAAAATAGTATGCGGCGCGCTATGCGCTTCGATCTCCGCCACCATCTGGCGCTTCAGGGTTAAATCCTCAAACACCGCCTCAATCACCATCTCCCGCTGGCTAAAACCGCTGTAATCTGTCGTACCGGTAATGGTCGCCATCTGTGCATCTCGCTGCGCCGCCGTTATCTGGCGTCGATTCACCCGGGAGGAAAGTTGCTGCCATGCATGTTTCAGCGCGTGATTAATGCCCTGTTCCCGGATATCTCGGATCCGTACCGGCAGCCCGGCCCGGGTGGCGGTCACATACGCGATACCGCCCCCCATCAGGCCGCCGCCCAGAACGCCAACCCGGGTGACGGGCAGCGGCGCCGTACGGCTTGCGGGATCTTTTTTAATCCGGGTGCTGATAAAAAACAGATGGCGCAGCGCCGCGGATTCCGGCGTCATGGCCAGTTCGCCAAAGGCTCTGGCCTCTTCGTTGTAACCGATGGTATCGCTCTGGGTCAGTCCCGCGCGCACCACCTCCTGAATGCGCCGGGCCGCCGGATAGTTGCCCCGGGTTTTACGCAATGTCTGCTTTTCAACAATACGAAACAGTAGCGCCCTCCCCAGCGGGCCGGTCAGAAGCCGTTCCCGTATTGGTAAGCTACGGCGCAGTCGCGTTTTGTTCGCAATGCGCGCCACCGCGCTCTCAAGCAGAATGCTTTGCGGCACCACCTCATCCACCAGTCCTATCTTCAGCGCCTGCTTCGCCCGTAGCTGGCGTCCGGTCAGCATCAACTCCAGCGCCCGGCTGGCTCCAACCAGACGTGGAAGGCGCTGGGTGCCTCCGGACCCAGGCAACAGTCCCAGTTGAACTTCCGGCAGTCCCAACCGGGTGACATCGTCGTCGCTACATATCCGCTGCTGGCAGGCCAGCGCCAGCTCCAGCCCGCCTCCCAGGCAGGGGCCGTGAATCGCCGCCACCGTAACGACCGGCAGCGCCGCGATCTCAGCCATTAACTGCTGCCCCTGACGCGCCAGCGCTTCCGCCTGTCCGGCGCTTCGGCAGCCGTCAATCATGTTGATATCAGCCCCGGCGATAAAGTTATCCGGCTTGCCGGAAATAAACACCACGCCCGCCAGCTCGGAGTTTTCCCTTAACCGACACAGTATGGCGCGCACTTCGTCAGCGAAATCGACCCTGAGAACGTTCATCTGTTCGTCGGGAATGTCGATAGTAATAACGGCAACGTTATCCGGGCGTAGCCTCAGAGAAAATGCGGAGCCTGTTTCCATTATTCGACCTCCAGAACCATAGCAGCGCCCAATCCCCCTGCCGCGCAGGCAGTGACCAGCCCCAGACCGCCGCCGCGTCGCCGCAGTTCGTTCAGGGTCTGGGTTATCATACGGGCGCCGGTCGCGGCAAAGGGATGCCCATAGGCCAGCGAGCCGCCCAGCACGTTAAACTGACTGCCGTCCACCTCGCCGGTGGCACATTTGCGCCCCAGAACGTCCCGGGCGAAGCGATGGCTTGCCAGCATCTTCAGATTACAAAGCGCCTGGGCGGCAAAGGCTTCGTGCATATCGAACAGGGTTAAATCCGCCAGCGTAATTCCTGCCCTATCCAGCGCCACAGGCGTAGCCCAGGCCGGGCCCAGCAGCATATCCTGGCGGACATCCAGAGCGCGAAAGGCATAACTGCGCAGAAAGCCCAGTGGAGTAAGGCCCAGTTCCCGGGCCCGGGATTCGGTCATCATCACCAGCGCCGCCGCGCCGTCGGTCAGCGCCGAACTATTCCCTGCGGTGACCGTGCCATGGCGGCGGTCGAAGGCTGGCCGTAGCCTGGCGTAATCTTCCAGCCGCGAATCCTGGCGAATGCCGTTATCGCCGCTGACCGGCTCCCGCCATGGCGGGACATATGCCGTCATCACCTCCTGGTTCAGCAGCCCCTCTCGCCAGGCCCGGGCCGCCAGCTGATGTGAACGGTGCGCAAAAGCATCCTGGTCTTCACGACTGATGCTATGTTTCTTCGCCATCTGCTCCGCTGAATCTCCCATCCGCAAACCAGTGGAATATTCCGCCACCGCCGGCGCTACCGGCAGCAGATCCCGGGGACGCAGACGTGTCAGCAGCTTCAGTCGCTGCCCTGAACTACGTGCGCGGTTAAGATCCACAAGCGTCGCGGCCAGCCTTTTACTTACGCCAATGGGCAACACCGAAGCGGAATCCGCGCCGCCGGCAATGCCGGCGCGAATGGTTCCCGCCATCAGGCTTTCCGCCACATTCGCCACCGCCTGAAAGCTGGTAGCGCAGGCGCGACTGACGCTGTATGCGTCAGTCTCTACCCGCATGCCGGTTCCCAGCACTATCTCACGGGCGATATTCGGGGCTTCGGGCATCTGAATCACCTGGCCGAATACCAGCTGTTCGATGGCCTCGGGGGGAATTTCACTGCGCGCCAGCAATTCAGCGACCGCGATTCTACCCAGATCGAGCGCGGTCAGCGCGCGCAACCCGGTTGCCTGACGCGCAAACGGAGTGCGCAGACCGGCGACAAATGCAATACGCTCCCCCTGGTGGGTGACCAGCGATCCGGATTGATTCATAACGCTCCCTTGTTTTCCTGGCTTAATTTTTATGCCTTAGCGCAAAGAGGTCTGACCTGATATCAGTGTTAACCAGAAAGCAACATTCAGCCAGAAAGGGCAGCGGGAAAATGCGAGTCAACGCACGGAAATATGAAGAAAAAAAGCCCCCCGAACGGAGGGCTGATGCGAGGGATTAACGCAGGCCGAGCTGGAAAATCAGCGCTTCGGCCTGGCAGGCGAAAGCGAAATCGACATCCAGGCGCACGCCTTCGGCTTCTTCAGTGAAGCGCGGCGTAATCTGGCAGGGTTCAGATTCAGCCTGACGCGCTTTGGCCGTCAGTTCCGCCAGCATCTTTTCAGCTTCAGCTTTGGTTGCGAATACCCGGCTCCAGGAGGCTGTGCAGTCAGTGTTGTCCATGACGGTGCCAACATCAACGCAGCAGCAAACCGGAGTTTCATCAGCACTGCATTTGCTCATTATCATTTCCTCTGTTTGCGCACCCGAGGATGCGCCGGTAGATACTGTGAATATTTTACGCCCCGCCCCAGCCCCTCTCCAGTCGAGAATGCCGGAATGGCGGTTCCGTGACAAAAATCACAGTTAAAAATGATCTAAAACAAAAAATATCCGCTTATGCCCCCTGAATTCCCCGGGAAATTGCCAGCCAGATCTCGTTTCGTTACTTACAATTGAAAAAAATCGTATACATAACTGCAACATTCCCGCTGGTCGTACCATACTCTCGCCACTGGTCTGATTTCCTCGCAGTACCACAGACCCTACACTTCGCGCTCCTGTTACGGCATGTAACATTGTTTGAATAAAAATAAATTATGAGGTTTTGGTCATGAGCCAGAAAACCCTGTTTACAAAATCATCGATAGCAGTCGCAGTGGCACTTATCTCAACATCCGCGTGGTCTGCCGGCTTTCAGTTAAACGAGTTCTCTTCCTCAGGCCTTGGTCGCGCCTATTCGGGGGAAGGCGCCATAGCTGATAACGCGGGCTCCGTCAGCCGTAACCCGGCAACGATTATGATGTTCGATCGTCCGAGCTTTTCCGCCGGGGCTATCTTTGTCGACCCCGATGTAGATATTTCCGGAACCTCTCCCACCGGCAACAGCCTGGACGCGGATAACATCGCCCCCACAGCCTGGGTGCCGAATATCCACTTCGTGGCGCCGATTAACGAACACTTCGGCTGGGGAGCATCGCTGACCTCTAACTACGGTCTGGCCACCGAATTTGCCGATAGCTACGCCGCCGGCACCATGGGCGGCAAGACCGACCTTGAAACCATGAACCTGAACCTGAGCGGCGCTTATCGTCTGAACCCGCAGTGGAGCTTCGGTCTGGGCTTTAACGCCGTTTACGCCCGCGCCAAAATCGAGCGCTACGCCGGTGATATGGGGCAGATCGCGGCAGGTTCCGGTATGCTGCCACCCGCGCAGGCGGGCATGGTGGCGAACCTGCCTTACAATACCCAGATTGCCCGCCTTAAGGGCAACGAATGGGGTTTCGGCTGGAACGCCGGTATCCTGTATGAGCTGGATAAAAACAACCGCTACGGCCTGACTTATCGTTCCGAAGTGAAGATCGACTTTGACGGCGCCTATAAGAGTTCACTGCCTTCTGCCTATAATCAGATTCTGGGCAGCTTTGGCCTGCCTATGGGCACCAACGGCAGCACCGTGGACGGCTCCCTTCAGCTTAATCTGCCGGAAATGTGGGAAATTTCAGGCTACAACCGGGTCGCGCCTAAGTGGGCTATCCACTACAGCATGACCTACACCAGCTGGAGCCAGTTCCAGGAGCTGAAGGCCAAAGGCCACGGCGGAGAGACTCTGTTCTATAAGCATGAGGGCTTTAAGGACGCGTGGCGCGTAGCGCTGGGCACCACTTATTATATGGATGATAACTGGACCTTCCGCGGCGGTATCGCCTTCGACGACAGCCCGGTACCAGCCAGTTCCCGCTCTATTTCCATTCCGGATCAGGATCGCCTGTGGCTGAGCCTGGGCACCACCTACGCCTTTAACGACGATGCGTCAGTGGATGTGGGGGTTTCCTATATGCACGGTCAGCACGTCACCATTAACGAAGGCCCTTACACCTTTAAATCCGACGGTAAAGCCTGGCTTTACGGCGCTAACTTTAACTACCGCTTCTAAGCGCTGTGCCCTGAAAACAACGGGGTGAGCTTAGCTCTCCCCTTTCCCATATACAAAAAATCCATCTGCTTTGATATTCCGTTGCTTTATCATTGTTATCAAGAGGGGTTTTCAGCATTGTTACTTTAGTATTAACACTTCCCATTACTCCTCCAATAAAGCCACCAACGCTGGGAATCCAGCCATATGAGCTTCTGCTGGCATCAGAGTAAAACATAAAGCATTATCCGCCCCCTGTTATCATCAAAGCCATTATCACCTGGTTTCCCATATTTAGCTTCGATAGTCTGGCGAGATATCTCCCCTGGGATAATAAACTCTTTCAAATAGCATGGGTGATGGTTTTTACCGCCATATTATCGTCAATCCCGGCATGATGCCCAATGATCTTTGCCAGCTCCGGCGCTGAAGTTCCGGCTATATTGCCTGTGAACTGGTCGCCACCAAAACTCCCACCACCGCTCAGGGTAATATGGTTAACAGGAAAACAGGTGCCCGTTCTGGCTGTGAGGATTCTGATTGAGTGGTGGCTTGCGCTAAAACAGCTCTTCGTTCTAACTGCTGATGCTATTGCTGATTTTGTTGTAGTAACTGCTGCTGTTGCTGCTAAATGGCGTTACGATCGGCGGGTGAAAGCGGTACGGCACCTGCGGTTCCGGACCCAAAAACCGGTGCCAGAGCGGCCATGCGATAGACATTCATCCCCGCTTCCCTTGCCAGCAGCTCATAAGGAGTCGCAAAATGCAATACACAATATTAAATTTAACTTTATATTTCAATTAGTTACTTTATATAAAAATGAAAGAGCCTTTGATTGTTATGACATAACTGACGGCAATGACGACATCAAAAAAATAAATATAATGAGGTAAAAAATACATTTTCAAAAACAAAAAACCAAGAAAGCACAAAATATCAGCATTTTTAACCAAAAGAATCGTCAGTCATTGCGCAGGAAAAATCATATTGCATGACCTGCCATGCCTGCGAAATACGATTTTTAGATAACAATGAAAATATCCCCGTAATACATCACCATATACCGCATTACGAATTAATCATCTTGAGCCCGGCACAAGAAAGCATCGTCAGCTCGTTACCTCTCAGCTAAAATCTGAAAAATCACCATATCACTACCGAAAGATAGTATTTTACATTTTTGACCTTATGATCATTCTCTCAACTAACTGATTGATATACTTTAATAATAATTAATTATGGATGATAAAATTATGCACAGCCAACAGCGTAAGATGCTCATTTCAGCGCTGGAAAAGAAAGCTTATCAAATCTACCACCAGGAAAATTTAAACGAGATGATCATGGTTCATGAAATGATGCTCGATACCTTTTACAGGAGAAGACCTTTATTCTATAAAACATTGTTTAAGCATCATCGATTTTGCATCAGCGCCATCATTCTTGCCATTTTTTATAATCAGCGCGATGCAACGCTAAAATTGGTCAAAGAGCGTATTATGTCAGGAAAAAAAATCGTCAGTGCAACCGCATTAGACGCTTTTCTGGTTCAGTTACGAATCTCAGGGCGACTGGAGATATTTCGGAATGCCGAAAACCGACGAGAGAGTATTTATCGCCCAACAGAAAAATTCATCACAGAAGCTTACGAACTTATTTTATGCATACTCAAGCCATACGAAATATTGAATGGTGCAACTCAAATAAATTATGCTCATAACCCGCAAGACTTCATTCCTGCATTTTTCAAACGCTATATTGACTTTGTGCTAAATGATATTACGATTATTGATATAATTCCCAGGGCGGAAGTTTTCATTGAAAAAGATGCCGGGCATATGATTATGCTAATTATGTATCGTGAATATGTTCGACAGCAAAGCTTATGTATTATGTTGTCCAATAAGAGCATTGCGCGCTACGCTCATGTATCCCGCACCCATGTCAGAAACGTGTTACTCGCAGCTCAGGATGCCGGTTATCTATGGCAGAAAAGCAATCTGTCCATTGAGCTGACGCCAGAATTTATTTCACTGTTTCGTATGTACTTTTCTATCTATATGGCTAAGGGGCTCTACGCCATCAGCGACGCAGAGCCCACTCACTATACAGAAACGACTAATTTTCTATCGAAGCACCCAGATTAATGACCCGGTCGGCGCTGGCAATCGTTGAAGGACGATGAGCAATAAAAATACGGGTAATCTGGAGATCGCGTATCGACTGATTGATTCTGGCTTCATTCTCCAGATCCAGATGGCTGGTCGCTTCGTCCAGAAACAGGATACCGGGCTGGCGATATAACGCGCGGGCAATTAACAGGCGCTGTTTTTGCCCGCCGGATAAATTACCGCCCAGCTCACCAATTAACGTTTCATAACCCATAGGCATCCGCATAATTTCATCGTGGATGCTGCAAAGCCTGGCACACTCTTCTATTCGTTCGTGATCTTTATACTCTTCAAAGCTGCTTATATTATCGGCAATCGAACCGGCAAACAGTTTATCATCCTGTAATACGCAGGCGATACTACGGCGGTAGTTATTGAGGCCAATACTGTCAATATCCAGACCGTTAGCCAACACGCACCCCTGCGACGGTTTCAGCAGGCCTGACATGACTTTCATCAGCGTCGTCTTTCCTGCCCCCGACGGGCCAATAATAGCCACGCTTTCACCGGCCTGGACGACGATATCCAGCCCCGAAAATATCGGTTTTGATAAAGCATCATACTGAAAACTGATCTCTTTTGCGTGAAACGCTACCGGTTCATTTGCCTGTGTCAACCTGCGTTCCGGCTGCTCAACTTCCGGATCCGACAGAACAATATCCGCCACACGCTCGTTATGCAGGCCCAGCAGTCGCATCTGCAACGCGATATTGATTAGGTTGGAAGTACGCTCGGAAAACTGGCTACGATAAGCGCTAAATGCCACAAACATTCCCAGCGTCATCCCCCCGTCAATAACCATAGAAGCCCCCAGCCAGAGAATTGTTATCTGATCCACGGCATTAAGGAAATTAACCAGCCCTCCGTATAGCATATCCAGGCGAGAGGTACGAATTACCGCATTGGCGCTATCGATATTGAGATTCAGCCAAAATCGCGAGCGCAGCCCGGTAATGCCCAGCGCCTTGAGCGTACTGATGCCATAAAGCGTTTCCATAAAGTGCGAGCTGGCCTTCGCTTCTTTTACAATCTGCTCTTCCCACGCCTGACGATATCGACGATAGGTTGTGATACGCAGCGTCATATAAAGTAGCGTGAAGCCACAGACTATCCAGACCAGCCAGCCGCCATAGAGCAACATCATCACGAATACGCCAATCGAGACGATGATATCAATAATGCTGTTGACCAGATTGTCCGTCAGCGTATGGCGAATAGTGTCCAGTGACCCAATTCGCGACTGAATATCACCTAACCGCCGTTTCTCAAAGTACGACAGCGGCAACTTCATGAGATGATCGAATATTCCACTCTTCCACTGCACGTTAATCACGGAGGCCATCACCAGCGATGTCCAGGCGCGTAAGGTGCTGATGACGGTACGGCACAGAATAAACGCCAGTAATCCGATACAGATAAGCGACAGCAGATGATGATCTTCCGCGATAATGACGTGATCCATCACCAACTGAGTACCAACTGGAATTAACAGATTGATAGCTTCAATAAGCAGGCTAAAACAGAATATTTTACCGAGCGTGGCGACCAGTCCGTCAATGTGGCTCATCAGATCCCTGAGTCGCATCTTGCTACGCGATTTTTCCTGGGAGAAGCCTTTATCCGGCCACAGCTCAAGAGCTACGCCAGTAAAGTGACGAGACAGTTCTGCCAGACCGATAACCCGACGACCAAGCGCCGGATCGTGGATGACGAACCGATTACGCCCTGCGGAAATCAGCACCACAAAGTGACACATGTCCCAGTGTAAAATACAGGGTGTTCTGAGCTGGCGCACTTCATCCAGATCTAACGAAAGCGGCCGGGTTTTTAAGTTCACTTTACCGGCAATATCGACCAGCAATCCCAGGGTAGCGCCATGCGACGAAATGCCAAACCGATGGCGCAGGTTAAATAAGTCAACATCCATACCGTAATAACGACATATCATCGTCAGACAAGCCAGACCGCATTCGGCGCTTTCCGTTTGCAGTATCTGTGGAACCTTCCTGATAAAGCTAAAATGCAGCCGTTCAGATATCCGTTTTAATAATGTCTTATCCATTTACCGGCCCCATCAGGCTATTGACGACATCATAGAATGGTGAAAGTACCCATTGATAAAGTGGCCGACTTTCAAGAAATACCGTAGCCTGAGCTTTCATACCATTAGTGAGTACCAGCGAGTGACGACGGGAATCATCATCGATATTGATAATCGCTTTATAAAAGGGCTCTGCCGGGCCATTTAGCTGAATTTTGGGAGGATTGCTGTAAGACGCCAGCTCCTGAGGAGAAGCGGGAACACTGGATATCGAAATGACTTTACCGGAAAACTGCCCAAATTTTTCATAAGGGAAAGCATCATAACGAATATTTATTTTATCGCCTGTTTTGACATAAGGAATACTGCTGTTAGGCAACCAAAGGATCAAAAAATAACCCTGGCTATCTTCAGGAACAATCTGGGCAAGGCTATCTCCGGCATTGACCATTTGCCCCTGAGTTACGCTAAGCGATTCAACTCTGCCATCCAGTGGCGCGCTAACAAAGAGAGTGCCAGAAGCATCCATCTCCGCCAGCTGGCGTCGCAGATTGCCCAATTGATACTGCTGTTGAGCTATCTGGTTATCAAAGTCTGTCGCTTTAGTAATCACATCGCCTTTCAGGCTGATAATCTGCAAATTTTGCTGAATCAACTGACTGTTCAGGTTCTGGTATGCACTCTGCTGCTGGTAATAGAGATAACGCTGATTAGTCATCTGATCGTTATTCACCAACCCCTTCCGTTTGTAATCGGAATAGTTATCCATTGTTGCTTTCATATCGACCATACCCTTACGGGCATTATCTACTATGCGCAGCGACTGCTGATACGCGTTTTGATATTTTTCCAGCTGTTGCTCCATATGAGACAGCGTGATCTTTTTGTTATCATTCAGTTTATCAATAATGCTTTCAACTATACTGATTTGCTGACGAATGGACTGAATCATATTTTCGCTAACGTTGCCGGAATGGGTGACCCGACTGACGTCAATCTGATAGAGTCGGTCGCCCTTACTCACCCGTTCCCCCACCCGAACGTCCGACAGGCTGATAAATCCCTGGCCAGGTGAAAAGATGTTCACGGCTCGGGGCAGCGAAGTGACTTCTCCATTAACATTAATTCTGCGTGTGTAGTCGCAAAAAATAATTACCGCCAGAAGCACACTGATAAAGACCAGCGTAAAAATAGCGACAATCCAGACAGGGTAGCCGGATAACAGTAATGCCTGCCCCAGCCATCTTGACTTTGCATTCTCGAGTGCTTCCTGACGAAACAATCCTCTGTCACTCATAACAGTCCGCTATTTATCCTGGAGATAACAACAATATTTAAACATAACGCTGACTGACAGCAATAAAAATCGGGTGGCTTCGACTCCAGGGATAATGAATATTATATAGACCAGAATCGAAGCTTAACACCCGAAAAAGTAACAATATTAACGTAAAATTAATCCCAACTGGCGACAGTGCGAACTACTTATGCAATGCCAAATATTTTTTCAACCAGACCACCAACACCTTTGCCAATACCTGAACCAATAAAGTTACCAATCGATTGACCCAGGCGACCGAAAATAAAGTTTCCGACTACCGGCAGAGCGCTGCCGAGCAGCGAACCAATTCCGCCACCGACCATACTGCCAATCGAGCCGCCAACGTCCCCCAGAGTATCCTGCACAACGCCAGCGCCATTAACAACGGTCATTTCCGCAGCATTTAACTCACGCATATTCCCTCCAGAATAGCCATAAGAAAATATCTTATGGCTATAATAAAGTCAGATTTTATTTTTTACCGAACAGGCCGCCAAAGATTGAAGAGAGCAGATTAACGCCCGTTTCAATCACAGCACCAATTCCCGTACCCAGTGCCGTGCCAGCTTCAGCAGCACCTTTAACACCAGCAGCTTCAATGATAGCGCCAATACCAGTACCTAATGCAGCACCTGCATCTTTAATAGCACCTGCGCCAGAAACTTCGGCTAATTCATTTGAGTTAAGATCTCTCATTTTCCCTACTCCTGATAAATTGATTTAGGATAAATCTTCTATCGCGAGGTGTTCCCTCACATCTATATTTATAGAAGTCTGAATAATAGAAATCAATAAGCGATATCAGTGCTGGTATAATTAGTGTAAACATTACAAATAAAGCGCCAGGAAAAAAAGAAGAAATAAAAAGACATTACCATTAAAAATAATGGGTTAAACATGCCGGCAGACACAAACAATAATATTACCGCCAGTTATTATCCTTATTAATTATAGATGTGATTTTACCAGCACCAGCACCAGCACCAGCACCAGCACCAGCACCAGCACCAGCACCAGCACCAGCACAATACGTTCACTTTTTGACCAAAACAAAAAGCAACGCCGATTATTGATGATGGCGCAAATTAAGTAAAACGATGGAAAATAGAGAATGATGATTTTGGGCCATTTTGGGCACTTAAAGTAGCCCAGACCCGGTATGATGGTGTGACCAGTGCCAGCCTCCTGGCATCGAAGTAAATAATAAGAGGCTGGCATCCAACGATATCGACTACTCCGAATCGATATCCTTAAGATCGTCCTGAATCGCCTGGGCGTTGGGATTCTCTTCCGGCTTCAGCTCACCGCCGTTGGCAATAAAGTCATGGCGCTGGAAGTAAGCTTCACGCACCATAATGTACGGATCGGACGACTGACGCAGCAGACCGTCGGAATCCAACAGCTGGGCGCGGCTTTCGATCCCTTCCAGAGTCCATTTACCAATGGAAAGCGGCCAGGTTAACCAGGAGAGCACCGGATAGAGGTCATCCGCCATATCGCCGACGTCTTCTCGCAGGGTAAAGCTTCCGTAGAACGGCAACTGCATATAGGGGCCATAACCCACTCCATAATGGCCCATAGTGCTACCAAAGCGGTGCGGTTCGGTGCGCTGCAGTTTCGGGTTCGCTGCGCCGGCCACGTCCATCAGACCGCCCAGACCCAGGGTACTGTTCAGGAAGAAGCGGGTGAAGTGCACCATCCCTTTGTAAACATCGCCACGCAGGAAGGAGTTGACCATAATGGCCGGCTCTTCCAGGTTGCTGGTGAAGTTGCTCAGGCCATTACGCGCCGGCTGCGGCATGTAATCCCGCCATGCCACAGCGACTGGCCGCACGACATAGGGATCCAGCACGTTAAAGTTAAAGTTGTACATCGAGCGGTTAAATCCTTCGAAAGGATCGGAACGCCCCTGCTGCTGTTGAGGGTCTGAGGAGCTGGCGCAACCCACTAAAAGAGTAGTGGCGATCGCCAGCCCGGTCAGGCGAAGTTTCATAGCATCTCCCTGTATCATGTGACTGGCGCGCTCAAGGCTGCTGTCGCGACACCTCCACCGCTACCGGCTCCTGGCCCGGTAGCGTGATGGTCGCACTTTCCCCAAGCCAGTCGCCAGACTGCGGCTCGGGTCTGCCATTCTGAGAAATATGCACCTTTACAACACCGCGATGCAGGCCGGACAGCGGCCGGTTGGGCATCATGGCATCGGTATCGTCTAACGTCAGCGACAGCGGGAAGTGGCCCAGTGGTAGTTTTTTTACCGCCACCGGCACATTCGATTCGCCATCGGTCACCGAAACAAATAGTATCCCGTTCTCGGGCAAGGTTTTTTTGGCTTTCGGCGTGAGCGTGATTGTAACAGCCAGTTTCACGTTGTCTACGCCAGCTTCCACTTTGGCCTGCGCGATGCTTCGTTCGATAACCCCCCGGCGTTCATCACCCGCCGGCAGCAGTCGCAGCATAATCTGCCATGCACCAATGGCTTCCTGATACTGTTTCTGCTCAAAAGCGTTAAATGCCAGCAGGCTCAGCACCCGAATATTGGTGTGATCGGCGCGCAGCATTTCGCGCAGCATAGCGCCGCCCTGCTGATTATCCTGAGGATCGGCGGAACGGGTCAATATTTCAGCATAGTCCAGCTTTACGCTGGCGTTATCCGGCGCCAGTTTCCAGGCGCGTTCGAAAGCCTCCGAGGCGGTACCGGCGTTATTCAGCACCATACCGATACGTCCCAGCATCTGCCAGGCCTGAACGTTGGTGGGGTCGTCCTGCAAGCGGGTACGCAACCCCAGTCCCAGACGCGCCATTTCTTCCATATTCAGCGGCCGGGCATCAGGATCCATCACCCGCTGCATCAGCGCTGGAGTCTGTCGGGTAACGGCCTGCCATTCACGCACTTTTGAAACGCCCGACGTTTTTAAAAATACGCCAACACTCACCGCCGCCAGCAACAAAATCGCAGGCAGCAACACCCAGCGGCTGGATGTGCGACCAGCGCCCTCACCTGGCTCATCAGGAATATCCTGCAGCAGGTTCTGCTGAAGCTCTTCGACCATCCGCTCGCGCTGCTCGGGTGAGACCGGTGCATTATCCCGCTCCAGCTCCTGCAGCCGGGCATGATAAAAAGCGCGGTTCATTTCATTGCGATCCGGGCTCTGAGCACGCCCCCAGGGTATAAACAGCAGCAGCGATACGGCCAACAGCAGAACAATAATAGTAATAATCAGCAGCGTCATGGCGCCTTCCTTTCTTTTTCCAGCAGCGCTTTCAGCCGCTGCTGCTCTTGCTCGCTCAGGGCGCTTTCATCGCGCTTGCCGCGACGGCGGCTACGCATCACAATCGCTGCGGCGCCCACCAGGACGCACAGCGCCGGAATCAACCACAGTAAAATAGTCAGCGGCGTCAACGGCGGCTCATAGGTGACGAAGTGGCCATAGCGCGCCACCATATAGTCGATGATCTGCTGCTTACTTTCGCCCTGCTGCTGTAGCTCGTATACCTTCTGGCGCATATCAGCGGCGATCATGGCGTTAGAATCGGCGATACTGTTGTTCTGGCATTTAGGGCAGCGCAGCTGTTCAGTCAACTGGCGGAACTCCTGCTCCTGGGCCTCGTTTTTAAACTGGTATGTATCGATGGCCGCGCTGGCGCCGAACGTCACCACCAGGGCCATCAGCCCGATTAACCACCGGCTCATGCCCCCGCCTCCCGGCTGTATTTATCCCACAGCGATTTCAGCTCCTGCTGCCAGACCCGATCGTTAAGATCGCCGGCGTGGCGGTAACGGATTATCCCTTTACCGTCGATCAGGAAGGTTTCCGGCGCGCCGTAAACTCCCAGATCCAGCCCCAGCATTCCGTCGCCGTCAAACAGGCTCAGGGCATAGGGATTGCCTAATTCATTCAACCAGCGCACCGCCTTCTGGCGATCGTCTTTGTAGTTCATACCCACCACGCGGATCCCCTGGGCCGACAGGCCGTTCAGGAACTGGTGCTCGGCACGGCAGGTGGGGCACCAGGTTGCCCAGACGTTAAGCAGCAGCGGCTTGCCGTCGGTCAGTACTGACTGATCGTAGGTTTTTCCCGGGTTTTCCAGCGACTCCAGGCGGAATACCGGCACTGGTTTGCCGATCAACGCCGATTCCAGGCGGGTCGGATCGTCGCCATCGGCATTGCGTACCAGCTGCCAGAGCAGCGCCGCCGCCAGCAGCAGAAACAGGAATAGCGGAATAAACAACACTTTACGATTCATTGCGCGCCCCTTTCAGCGTTTTACGTAAACGGTAACGCGGATCGAACATACAGAGCACGCCCCCCAGCGCCATCAACACGCCGCCGTACCAGATCCAGCGCACAAAGGGCTTATAGTACAGACGTACCGCCCAGCTACCGTCATCCAGCTCTTCGCCCAGCGCGGCGTAGAGATCCCGGGTCAGCCCGCCGTCAATAGCCGCTTCGGTCATCATCATCCGGTTGCTGTTATAAAAACGCTTTTCGGCGCGCAGCGTCGCTTCTGGCTTGCCGTTGCGGGTGACGTCGATAATCCCTACCCCGCCCCGGTAGTTCGGGCCGGTAATATCGTGCACGTCGCGGAAGGTGAAGTGGTACTGGTGGATATTCACGCTATCACCGGACTTCATCCGCACATCGCGCTCAATGCTGTAATTCTGACTAAAGGCGATGCCCACTACCGTCACCGCTACACCAACGTGGCCCAGTACCATACCCCAGTGGCTGCGCGACAGCTTCATCAGCCCGCGCCACAGGCCGTGGCGATCGGTGGCTCGCTCATGAACTTCCATCAGCGCCAGCACAAAGACCCAGATGGCCATCAGCAGCCCGACTACCGTCATCGCTTCGATCCTGTCCTGGAACAGCCACGGCAGCAGCAGCGCAAGCAGCGCGGTGACCACCAGCGCAATCAGCAAGCGCCCGCGCAGCTTGTGAGGCTCGTCGCGGCGCCAGCGTACCAGCGGCCCGATGCCCAGCATCAGGGCGAACGGCGCCATCAGCACGCTGAACATAGTGTTAAAGAAAGGCTCGCCGATAGAGATGCTGCCCAGCCCCAGTTGCTTATGAACCAGCGGCAGCAACGTGCCTAACAGCACCACCAGCATGGCCGCTACCAGCAGCACGTTGTTGCCCAACAGGAAAGATTCGCGCGACCACAGCTCATTGCTGACGCGGGCCCGTACCCGGTTGCCCTTCACGGCGTAGAGCAGCAGCGAACTGCCGATCACAATCACCAGCAGCGCCAGAATAAACATGCCGCGCGCCGGATCTGACGCAAAGGAATGCACCGATACCAGCACGCCGGAGCGTACCAGGAAGGTGCCGAGCAGGCAGAGTGAGAAGGCGGTAATCGCCAGCAGCACGGTCCAGGCCTTAAAGCTGCCGCGCTTTTCGGTTACCGCCAGCGAATGCATCAGCGCGGTACCCACCAGCCAGGGCATAAAGGAGGCGTTTTCCACCGGGTCCCAGAACCACCAGCCGCCCCAGCCCAGCTCGTAATAAGCCCAGGCGGAGCCCAGCACGATACCGATGGTCAGGAACACCCAGGCGGCCTGGGTCCAGGGGCGCGACCAGCGCGCCCAGGCGGTATCCAGCTTGCCCGCCATCAGCGAGGCGATGGCGAAAGCGAAGGCCACCGAGAAACCGACATAGCCCATATACAGCAGCGGCGGATGGAAGATTAGCCCGATATCCTGCAGCAGCGGATTCAGATCGCGCCCTTCGATGGGAAAATCCGGCAGGGTGCGGGTAAAGGGGTTTGAGGTCAGCAGAATAAACAGCAGGAAACCAACGTTAATCATCCCCATCACCGCCAGCACCCGCGCCACGGAATCCAGCGGCATCCGACGGCTGAACAGCGCCACCGCGCAGGTCCAGGCGCTCATCAGCAGCACCCACAGCAGCAGCGAGCCCTCATGCGCCCCCCAGGTGGCGGCTACCCGGTACCAGACCGGCAGTTCGGTATTGGAGTTATTCACCACATACAGCACGGTGAAGTCGTTGACCACAAAGGCGTACACCAGGGTAAGGAACGAGCCGAGAATGGCCACAAACAGCGCGCAGCCCAGCGGTCGCGCCAGCGCCATCAGCCGCGCGTCCTGGCGGGACGCGCCCCACAGCGGCCAGATGCTCAGCACCAGCGCAATGCCGAGCGCCAGGCAGAGCAGGTAATTACCTATTTCCGGCATCATCAGTGATTATCCTTATAAGCTTCCGCGGGGCGATGATGGTTCTCTTTCATCGCCTCTTTCACTTCCGGCGGCGTATAGTTTTCATCATGTTTGGCCAGAACCTCTTTGGCAATAATATGATTGTTTTCGCCCAACTCTCCCTGGGCCACTACCCCCTGCCCTTCGCGGAACAGATCCGGCAGAATGCCCTCAAACGAAACATCCACCGTGCCGCGGGCGTCATAGAGCTTAAAGTTCACCTTCAGGCTCTCTTTATCACGCTTCACGCTGCCGGGCATCACCATGCCGCCGACCCGCAGGCGCTGCCCCGGTTCTGGTTTCAGATGACTTTCCCCTTTACCGTAGATGATTTCGCCGGGGGTATAGAAGAGATCGATATTGGAACGCAGCGCATAAAGCACCAGCGTAACAGTGAGCGCTACCCCCGCCAGCAGCGCCGCTGCCAGCCAGAGCCGGTTTTTTCGACGTGGATTCACTTAGGCTTCCTCAGGCTTAATATTCTGTTGCGCCGCGCGAATACGCCGTTCGCGGGACTGTTGACGGCGAACCTCTGCCAGCAGCGCACGACGCTGCCACAGGGTATGAACCACCAGGCCGAACAGGGCGATAATCGTCGCCGCTACCGCCAACCAGACGTAGAAGGCATAGCCCCCCATCGCCCAGAAATCCTGCCAGCTATTGAACGCCAGTAGCATCAGGCTTTCCTCCCTTTTTGCGCCAGCGCGGCCACCCACGGGCGGCGTCGCTCCTGAATAAGAATAAGGTTACGCAGACGCATCAACGTCAGCGTCGCAAACAGCGCAAGGAACCCAAAAATGCACCAGCGCAGCGGCATCCGCATGGCCGGATCGATAGTCTGCTGCATATTAGTAGAGCCCTGATGCAGGGTATTCCACCAGACCACCGAATAGTGAATGATCGGCAGGTTGACGACGCCTACCAGCACCAGAATACCGGCAGCGCGCCCCGCCAGGCGGCGGTCGTCAAAGGCGTTGTACAGGGCGATAACCCCAACGTACAGGAACAGCAGCACCAGCTCCGAAGTCAGACGGGCATCCCAGATCCACCAGGTTCCCCACATCGGCTTACCCCAGGCGGAACCGGTAATCAGCGCAATCAGGGTATAAACGGCCCCGACTGGCGCCATGGCGGCCACCGCCAGATCGGCCATCTTCATCTGCCAAATCAGCCCAATAAAAGCGGCAATCGCCATTGAGGCGTAGATGCCCATCGACCACATGGCCGCCGGTACGTGCAGATACATGATGCGATAGCTCTGCCCCTGCTGGTAGTCCGCTGGCGCAAAGGCAAAGCCCCAGACGCAGCCCACCACCAGTAGCAGAGCGCTCAGTAGCCCCAGCCACGGGATAAAGCGCCCGCAGAGGCCATAGAGCCGCTCCGGAATCGCCAGCTGATGTAATGCTTTCCACATTGTTTTATCGCTCACAAAGCTCAGAAATTCTTTTGTTATTGAACGCTAACCCTGAGCGCTGCCGCCGTGGCAAAAGGCCCAAGGGTGGCACTCCCGGCCAGAAAGGCGCCTAAAATCGCCATATAACCGTTTACCGGCAAATTCATTGATGCCGCATCCAGCGCCGCGGTGGCGAAAATCAGCAGCGGAATCGTCAGCGGCAGTACCAGCAGGCTTAATAAAACACCGCCGCGCCGCAGCCCTACCGTGAGTCCAACGCCGATGGCCCCCAGAAAACTCAGGGTCGGCGTGCCCAACAGCAGCGTCAGAGCCATTACCTGCCAGCTGTGAAAATCCAGCCCCAGCAGCAGCGCCACCAGCGGAGACAGTAACAGCAATGGCAGACCTGTCACCACCCAGTGAGCGCCCACTTTTGCCAGCACCACCGCAGGCAGCGGCAGCGGCATCAGCATTAGCTGCTCCAGGCCGCCATCCTGCCAGTCATCGCGAAACAGCCGCTCCATCGCCAGTAGCGAAGAGAGTAGCGCCGCCACCCAGATAACCCCGGGGGCGATACGTGCCAGCATCTGCGGCTCCGGCCCGATACCTAACGGAAACAGCGTAATCACAATCAGGAAAAACCACAGCGGGTTAATAATTTCCGCCCCTTTGCGAAACGCCACCCGCAGCTCGCGCCGAAAGATAAGCCACATCATGCGCCTTCCTCCATCACACCAGGAGCAAGGGTAATACAGCGCAGCGGGCAGGACATTGGCCGTAATGGCTGATGAGTGGTCAGTACCACCATTCCCCCCCGGGCGGCATGAAATTCAAAACGTTGGGTTAGTTTTTCCACTCCGGAGACATCGAGCGCGGTAAAAGGCTCATCCAGAATCCACAGCGGCGCTTTGCTCAACCACAGCCGCGCCAGCGCCACCCGCCGCTGCTGTCCGGCGGAAAGCTGGGCCGCGGGTACATCTTCATAACCCACAAGTCCGACCGCCTCCAGCGCCTGCCAGCGCGCCTGCTGGTCGGAATCGGCGTGGAAAAAACGCAGGTTTTCGTCCGCCGTCATCACGTTTTTGACCCCGGGCTGATGGCCCAGCCACAGCAGTTCCCGATGATAGCCTTCGCGATCGCGCCGCAGCGGCGTTTCACGCCAGCATACCTGCCCCGTTTCCATCGATGCCAGCCCACACAGGATGCGCAACAGCGAGGTTTTTCCGGCGCCGTTAGGGCCTGCGATCTGTACCACATCGCCCGAGCAAACGGTGAACGACAGCGCCTGAAACAGCACCCGTTCATCGCGAACGCAGGTCAGATTTTGCGCATCAAGCATCGGGGAGGGACTCCATCATCATTCAGGGCGCGGGAATCATACCATACACCACAGGCGTGCTCTAAGCCCTGCGGGGCCTGATTACTAACCATAAAGGAGTAATGTTTTTTAACCAGATCAAAAACTGATCGGATAGTTTTCCCGGCGCGCGGCTACGTTTAATACCGGGATGACAAACGGAGGGAAAAATCACCATGCGCCAGCCTGATGACCCGGCTTATCGCTTCAGACGAGCTCCCCATATTGTGCCCGGCAGCGTCTGGACATTTCTTCCTGACCTTTAACTGGAGTGAGTTCCTGTGGCCCTTCCCCTCTGTCGGTGCTTGCGGACAATATTATCGGCAGTGCCTTTATCTTCGCGCTGATTAGCCGCACCCGGATCCGTAACGCTATGGCAACTCAAAAAAAGCGCCGTAGCGCGCAGGTGGAATAGCGGCTGGCGATACTTTAAGCAGTCAGGCGGCAGGTAGCTTAACCTGACGGCAAAAACAGGTATACTGGTCGCCGCCGTCCCCTTAGTTAAATGGATATAACGAGCCCCTCCTAAGGGCTAGTTGCAGGTTCGATTCCTGCAGGGGGCGCCATTCATCTCTACCTTTCTTCATATCCCTTATTAAATTCATACATCCGCGAACTATAAACTCAATCAGGCGAGCGAATTATTTCGTATCCCCCAGAAAAACATCTTTTAATCATAAGATTATATAATCCTGAAGATCTATAGCGAAGATAGCCCCAGAGCTTTGTTTCCTTTGTAATAACCCCTCGCGAAATTAGATCTACTAAACTCATGATTAACCAGGATGTTTTTCAACACCGCTATAATCGGCGCCTCTATCCCAGGAGTCGATATGAAGCGTTCAATTTTTGTTCCATTTTTATTCGCCGGCAGTGCCCTGCTATTAAGCGGCTGCGCCAGCAAACTTGCCTCACCGGAGCAGTATTCCGGCTTTCTGAAAGACTACTCCGGGCTCAAAGAGGCCCAGACCGCCTCAGGCAAGCCGGTAATGCGCTGGGTCGCCAAAGACTTTCACCCTGAAGACTACCATAGCGTCATTTATCAGCCGGTCGTCTATTATCCCGAACCCAAACCGACCACCCGGATCGGTAAAGAGACCCTGGATAAGATCCTCTCTTATACCGATATTCAGATGAAGGATGCGGTATCCCAACGCTATCCGCTGGTCGATAAACCGGGTAAAGGTACCCTGGTGTTCCGCAGCGCCATTACCGCGGTGGACACCTCAAACCAGGGACTTCAATTTTATGAAGTACTGCCCATCACGCTGGCGCTGGCGGGAACCGAGTATGTCACCGGCTACCGAACCCAGGATACCCATCTTTATTTTGAAGGTGAGCTGATGGATTCACAGACCCATAAAGTGGTGGCGAAGTTTGTGCGTAAAGGCCAGGGCAAGCAGATCTCCAACGCGAATAAGTTGCTGACGCTGAACGATATGAAAGGCGTGGTAGATAATATGGCGAAAGATGCCCGTAATTTTGAGGTGGCGAAACGCGATGCTTCCGCCACGGTGAAGGGAATCTGAATCAGGCGTCGTTCCCCGAAAACGGATGCTTAAAGGTGGACTGGCGTACCGCGCCGGCCACCGATTTCAGCACCCGCATAAACTGACAGAGTTCCTGAGTCGAGTCGATACCCAGTTTCTTCATGGCCCGACGCTTACGGATGCTAACGGTTTTCATCCCCACCTCCAGCGTCCGTGCACAGGACTGAAGATTCCCCTTTTCGCTCAGAAAAC
Source organism: Rosenbergiella sp. YN46 (assembly GCF_036620675.1). Taxonomy (NCBI): domain Bacteria; kingdom Pseudomonadati; phylum Pseudomonadota; class Gammaproteobacteria; order Enterobacterales; family Erwiniaceae; genus Rosenbergiella; species Rosenbergiella sp. YN46. Next base: position 59,888 of record NZ_JAZHEE010000015.1, on the reverse strand, counting down.
CAATCACCCGAAGCTCATTGGCGGTCAGTTGCTTTTCTCTGGGAATACGTCGGCGCGGATAGCCATATTTCATACCGTTGAGGATAATGCGCCCCATCTCGGCCACCGTCATAGGCAGGCTGATAAAAATGCCTTCGTGAATCCGGGTATGCAGCAAATGTTCCTCGCCCGGCCCCGGCGCTTTTTGGGTGATATAAAAAAGAACCTGATGGCGGGTAATATCTACCGTCGGGAATGGCCCCGGATCGCTGATATCGATAAACAATGGCAGATAATTCATCTGGCTGGCTAATTCGGCCACAATGGCGGCGATCCCCTTTTCCAGGAAGTAATTACGGGTCACTATTTTCACGTTGATACCTGATAATACCCGGCGCGGCGGCGCGGTCTGACACCGCACCGCCGTCTGCCGCTGGTCAGAAGTTATATTTAATGCCCAAGGTCGCTACGTTGTCGTTATAGCCTTTATCCCCCACCTGAACGCCCACATTGCCCCACAGGTTAAGGCGCGGACTCACCTGCCCTTCAACCCCCACCTTGATTTCGCCGATATTTCTGGCGCCGTCCTGGCGGGTCGTTACGCCATTCATCACCGCAGCGAAGTCCCGGGTGTTGTGGATCCAGTTCGCCTCGACAAAGGGCTCAAAGGTTCGTTCCTTTCCATCATCCATCTGATGATGGCCTTTCAGGAAGGTTCGTACCCCAAGGCGAGTCATCAGGTTACCGTCGCCCTTACCCTGAATGCGGGTGCCGTTTGACTCATAGTGATCGTCGGCCTTCACTCCCATCCAGACGGCCTGAGCCTGAGGCTGAATAAACCATTCGGTCGTAGTGCCTTTGCTTCCCTGGTACTCGCCCAGGCGGAAGCTGTAACCACTCTCCAGCGATGCAGTAAAGCCTTTCGAACGATAAGACTCCGCAGGCAGATCGTCGCCGTTTACCTGATTACGGAACCAGCTGTACTGCAGCCATGAATCGACATAAAGCCCGGATTTATCCTGCTCATTGGCAAACCAGGTGCCGTAGATACCCACGCTGTAGCCGTTGACCGACCCTTTAGCGCCGTGCCCGGTACGTGAGGAATGGGTCGAGCTATGGCTGTTGGCATAGCCCGCCATCAGCCCCAGATGACCGCGATCTTCGCCGTCCCGGCTCCACTGCGCGATATCACCGCCGAGTTGCATAACGTAGCGGTTCTCCTGAGTAGCGAGCTGGCCACTGCCGTCATGCCAGCGCTTATGGCCGCCAACGTGACGCATCCACATGCTGGTGACTCGCTTTTCGCCGCTCAGCGCATCGACATAGTTAGTCTCCCCCAGACGATCGTGCAGCGTGGTGACAAACAGAGTGTTGGCCGCCGCCAGGTTAGCCGTGTAGCTGCCCCCTTCCGGGCGGCGGTTGTCATCTTCGCCAGAATCAGGATTATCCGGATCGGTGCCAGAGGCATGACTGGTGAGATACCAGTTGCCGCTGTTGCCGCCTTCTCCCCGCGCCAGGGTGTAGTCCCAGGCGCCAGCGGCGATCCTGCCTTGCTGAGTAAATTCGCCGTTCGATTTACCGTCGACGTGAATCAACTCAATCCCGTTCAGGGTCTGAGCACCACTGCCGCCGGCATTAGTTACCCGCACGCTGCTCTGCCCTTCGGTATCGCCCTTCACGACTAACCTGTCAGTCAGCGAATCATCGCCGCCCAACACGGTATTGAAGTTCAAGCGACCATCGGCGCCCTGATAATTCCCCTGAACCACCAGCTGGTTGCCTGGGGCCTGGCCAGCAACGCCGAAAGTCACATCACCGCTGTTGACCAGATTACCGCCGACATTGAAGCTTCCGGCCGGGCTCTGTACGCCGTTCCCCAGCCTCAGTTCACCGGCATTATCGATATTGCCCGCCACGCCGCCGAATCCGGAAAGCATACCCTGTTCACGAATATTGACCTGCTGGCTGGCAAGCGTTACCGGTTGGTCGGCCTGGCCCAGGGTCAATCCGCCCTGCTCGATCTCCGTCACGCCGCGCCACTGCGCGGCGTCGGTCAGCGTTACGGTACCGCCGCCCCGCTTATAGAAATCCCCTGCGCCGCTCACCCGATTATCGAGCGTCCAGTCGCTGGCGCTCGCCACCACCAGCGAACCTTCATTCTGAATATCCGCGTGGCCGATATGCTGCGCCAGCGCAATTTGCAGCTGTGAATCACCGTCAATATCGATATTGCCGGCAAAATCACTGTTATTACCTGTGAGTGCAATAGTGCTGCCCGCCAGCGCCAGCTCGCCTGCCCCGCTCAGCGCATTCGCCATAGCGCCTTCGGCCCCGTTCAGATGAAGTTCACCATCCAGTTGAATATCGCCACGCCCCAGACCGCTGGCGTTATCCAGCAGCGCCTTAGCACCATCCGCGATGGTCGTTTCCGCGTTCAACGCCGTATTGGCGCCCTTCACCGTCAACGTTCCGCTTGCCAGCGTCAGCGCGCCCGAGCCAGCCAGTTCTCCGGCGGAACTACCGCCGTTTTCCAGCGTCAGGCTGCCGCCGTTCAGGTTAAGCAGAGAACCCTCGTCGCCGTTCAGAAGGCCAATGCTCTGGCTGTGGCCATTCATATCCAGACCGGTTTCCGTCGCCAGCCGCAGCTCCCGGGTATTACCCAGCACGTTGTCGTTTTGCATCAACAGATTGCCGCCGCGTACGTCGGTCACGCCGGTATAATCGTTATCCATATTGGAAAGAGATACCGTCTGACCAGGCTGACTATCTAAGGCCAGATCGCCGCTACCGGTCACTCTGGCGCTCAGATCTGCACTATTGCCGGTGTTGCCTGCCGCATCCAGCGTCAGCGCGCTATCGCCACTCCCCAGCAGTTCGACCTGAGTCAGCCCATAGTTGATATACAAGCCATCGCCGCTGCCGCTGGTCAGCCGATAGTCCCAGGTGCCGCGAGCCACCGTCTCTCCGTTCTGGGCGATATCCACCGTCACCGCATCATTAATGGGGTTGCCGTCGGCGCCGAGCAGCGTCAGGTTACCCGCACCGCCCTGTACCGCGCTGTCGGATGTAGCCAGCCTGATAAGCGCGTTGTCATCGTCCTGTTCCAGCAGAGAAAGTCGATCGTCAGGCGCAGGCCGATCGTTGCTGACAATACCGGTATCCACCTGAACGTTACCGCGCCCTGACAGGTCTATCTCATGGGCATGGATAACGCCTGCCGCCTGAGCCTCACCGGGCGTCACGCCATCGAAACTGACGGTTCCACCGTTAAAGTCCAGCCCCCCAATATTCTGCTCGCCGATCCCGACGTGGGTCAGGCTACCGCTACCGGCGCTCAGGGTCGCCTGGCTCAGCGCCTGGGTATTCAGGCCATCCAGCTCGAAACGGCTGTTGGTCAATGCCAGCGTACCGTTAAAGCCGTCGCTGGCATTATTGGTCGTAAAGTCAAAACGATGACCAGCGGTATCTGCCGCCACGGTGCCGGTACCCGCCAGATGACTGTTAAAGGCGGTATCCGCCTGTTGGCGCAGCGTCAGCGTACTGCTGCCGTCCAGTTGATAACCGGTTCCGGCGCCATCGTCCTGGGCATCGCCCAGCGCCAGCGTCACGTTATCCAGGGTAAATTCCGAACCATCGGTCAGTTCGATATGCTCCATACCGGTGACGGCATCGGCGTTATTCAGGGTATAACGGGAATTTTGCAGGGTCAGCGTGTCATTGCCCTGGCCGCCGTTCAGGGAGCTGAACAGCCCGGTTTCGCCGTTCTGAATATCTTTCAGCAGGAAGCGATCGTCACCGTTGCCGGTCGTGAAATCATTGCCGGTACTGCCGGAGACCAGTGTGACCAGGTTATCGCCGCTCAGCAGGTTAACCTGGCCGGTAATGGCACCGCCGCTGGCGTTGGTAAACTGGATACCGCTGCCGGTATGGTTATCCAACGCGACCTGCTCACGGCTGTCGGCCTGAATCGTACCGTAGTTGGTAAAGCTGGTCAGCGAACCATTGTTAACGTCGACCACCGGGCTATTTTGCGATACGGAGGTCAGATTGCCGTACTGGCCTACCCGCTGCGTCGTTCCGCCCACAATCAGCGCCGCGCCGCCGTTGCTGTCCAGCACGTTAACGCTGGCGCCGGTATCGAGATCCGACGAGGCATTGGTCACAATCCCTTTACCGTCGGCCTGCTGTACGTTGATCACCAGATCCCGGGAATCACGCATATCCAGTACTTCATCGGTTCGGGAGCCATCGATATTTTCAAACAGAATGCCGGTACCGCTGCCGGAAACATTAATGGTGCCAGAGTTAGTCTGGGCCATGGACGCGCCGGTATGTACACCGATGCCGTTACCGACGTTGATGGTGGTTTTTTTAAGCTGAATGCCGGCCAGTGCGGCGCGGTTCTCAATCGCGCTGCCGCTACCCGCGTTGTCCATGCTGATGGTGGCGCCTTCAACGCTAAGACCACTGGCCCCCTGATCCAACAAAATGCCGTGCGCGCTGCCTGCGGCACGGGTTTCGCCGCTGCCGGTCAGCGTCAGGCTGGCATCCTTACCGACCAGATAGGCGGCGGTTCCATCGGTGGCGGTCACGGTGCCGCTATTGGTTACCCGGGAATCCGCTCCCTGAATATTGACGGCAGTACCGTTAACATCAATGGTTGAGCGATTATCCAGGGTGCCGCCATCCACCAGAACGCCGGTACTGTCCGTCGCGGTAAAGTCGATATTGCCCTGATGGATCAGGGTACCGCCGTTACGGGCGATGTAGCCAAAAGCGCCGTTGGCAGTATTGCTGGTTTCAAGCGTCGCGTAGCTGGTCAACACCGAATTGCCGTGCTTCGCCTCATTAACGCTGCCGTCCAGATCGTAATAATCGCCATCCACAATGCCGGCGGTGGTGTTCTGACCGTCGATCCTGACGATCACCGCATCGGCGCCGATCTCACCCTGTGCGCCGCCTTCAATGCGGATCCCGGTGGCGCCGGTTCCGGTGACGCTCAGCGCCATCTTGCCCGAATTAAAAGTACTGCCCTGCCCGGTGGTACGCACAATGGTGGCGCCGGCGCCGCTGGCATTAAGCTGGGCGGCATCAGTCACGCCGCCGTCAAATGCGGCGCCGCCGTCCACCCGATACAGCGTCGAATCCGTGGTCGTCACATCCTGCACGCCGCTGGCGGTATTCTTAATCGAGGATCCGGCGCCGTAGATGTAATAACCCGTCTGGCGGGCGCCGCTCACAAAAGCCACTTCGCCGCTGCCGGTGACATTGATTTCACTTTTTAAGCGGGCGTGAACGCCAATGGCGCCGTCGCCGCTCAGATTCACTTTGCCGGAAAGGAGTGCCTGCGCTCCTTCGCCTTCGGCATAGATACCGTAACTGGCATAGTGGCTGATGGGATCCAGCCCTCCTTTCACGTTGATCGTGCCGCTGTTGGTGGCCTGACCGTTCGCCAGCACCTTGATCCCGATGCTGTTCAGCCCATTAAGATCGATAGTACCGCTGTTAACCACTTTCGCCGTGCTGGTGCCTTCCCGCGCCAGGATCCCGGTATTGGTGGCGACCTCCTGACCGGCCACCGCACCGTTGATTTCAATGGTTCCATTCTGCGCAAGCTGGGCAGCACCGCCGACATCGATGGCAGTGGCATTCTGTACCTGGCTGCCAATCACGATCCGCGATCCCGCTTCGCCGTTATAGGTACCGTTGCCGTAAAGCTGTACGCCGATAGACTCCTGCTTAATCGCCAGATCCTGGCTGGCATCACCCGGCGCGCGCTGAGCCATACGACCGATATAGAGAGTGCCGCGGTTATTAAAGGTGGTATTGCCCTGAGTCACAACACCGATATTAGCGCCGGAGCCCAGGATACTGGCGCCCTCTTTGCTGGCGGCAATGTTGATAGCCCCTTCGTTATTCAGGGTGGCATTGTCGCTCATCAGAATACCGGTATTGCCGTGATAGTGATCGCGCGAAGCCAGGTTAATCACCCCTGAGGCGTTGTTGTTCACTACCGAGGCGCCGTTGGCCAGTACGGCGATCTGGGCGCCCGCCGCCACGCCAGAGGCACCTAAGGCGCTTGAGGCACCAGGCTGGAGAAACCCGGCCATTTCCGGGTTAGTACCCGCATCGATCACGCCATTGTTTTCAACCTGCGAACCACCATGGGCAGCTACCACATAGGCGCCGCGATAGGTATTATCCGCCGTTCCCAGGGTACCGTTGTTCACCAGGGTCGCGCCGTTTTCCAGGTTCACCACGCTGGCGTCAGAGTTCACCATCTGAATATTGGCGTCGTTATTAATAGTAACGCTCGCCTGTTCGCCTTCAGCGTGAATATAAGCGACCGCATCGCGGTTGGTCTGCGCCCTGAGGGCGTCGTCGCTACCAATACTGCTGGTATCGGCATAGATGGAATGCAGCGCAGTATCTCTGGCCTTATTCAACTCATCGCTGTATTCCTTCTCCGTAAGCTGAACCTGACCGCTCTCGATCGCCTTAATCAGCGCGTCATTATAGGCTTTGAACTCTTCAACGCTGGTCACGTTTTGTTCGCCAATCACGCTATCGAATTTGCCAACGAAATCGGCGGCGGTCATATTTGCCAGTGCATTGCCCTGGTCGCGAATATTATTGTTTTGATTACCTAATACCACGACGTTTTTGGTATCGTAATTCAATGCCGCCGCACCGCTGTCACCAGTAACGTGAAACACCGAAGCCCGGTTTTCTGTCGCACTGGAGCTTTTCAGAATGGCGCTAAAGTGGTTGCTATCGTCCCCCACCCAGTTTGCAGAATCCTTACCCACGCTGACATCAAGCGCACTTCCGCTGCCAATCTGGTAGAAGTTGCGATCCACATACTGACCGTCTGCCCCCACCGGTGTTGAAACCACCACCCGAAAATCTTTTGCCGGTTCGGTCTGCATATCGCTATTGTCATAAACCTTCATCGAGGTTTGATTACCGGTTACGGGATCGACATAGTTAATCACTTTGGTCTGCGAACCTATGCGGAAAATATAGTGATCGACCCACTGGGCGCTATCACTGGTAATTATTCCGTCCTTTTTTGCCTGTCCCAGCGTCGTCCAGCGATAACCTTCTTCACCCCGCTGAATACCAGCAAAGCTACCGATTAAGTTATTTCCAGCTCCAGAGATAACTTCTTCGTATTTATCCTGGGGTGTAAAGTCGTGGACCTGAATATCTGCTGCCATGGCAGAAGCAGTTATTCCCATAACTGAGAAAATGGCAATCGTCAAGGATGAAGTTCTAAATAAGGTTATTCTTCTTTTATTTTCAATTGAGCACGCCGTTGCCGGGTTATTCTGGCTAATGCAGCTGTTATTACGGGCCAGCTCAGAGGTTACGACAAACCGCTGCTGACAGTGATTCCAGATAACTTTAAAAACCCTATTCATATCGCAACCCTTTGTATTAAAACCATTTAAACACTTCTAAATATTTCTCCCACAGTCACAGCCTCTCGCCTGCAGGAAAGGAGATCCACGGTACAAAATCAGAAACATTACATTTTGAGCCAAATTGTTATATTTTGGCTCAAAACAGGATGATTAATATGTTGTTTTATATGTATTTTTTGATTTTCCCTGGTGATGAAGGATGCGGGACAATTCTTAAGAAAATGGCCAGTCAGGAAGATGTTTTCGTCAGGTAAATAATGTTAATAATCATTTTTATCAATAAGTTATGGTGTTAAGAAAAATCAAAATACCCATTGACAAAATGTGGGAATCTTCCTAGAATCATGTCAATTTGGCTCAAAATGTCATGTTTTTTAAGTGGTTAAGTCTTCCCAGACATTAATAAACCGGCGTGAGTTACTGGCGGTGTAAATCACCGTGTGCTGTATATTCTTATGGCCAAGATAATCCTGAATTAAACGCGTATTGGCACCGCGATCGGCAAGTGCATAGCCACAGGCATGACGAAGCATATGGGGATGAGGCTCAACGGCGATATCCGCTATTTTTCCGTATTTGCGAAACAGTAAATAAACTTGCTGACGACTGAGCCGCCCCCCTTTTTGTGATAAAAAAAGCCAGTCGCTCCCGCAATTGCGCCAGGCTTTACGCTCCTCCAGCCACGCCAGTAATAAGGGCATTTCGCTGCTGACCAGCGGGTGAATAGTGGATAATCCGTTTTTACTACGATGCACAAACAGCGTTTTACTGTTAAGGTCCAGATGTTGCAGCTGAATTTTGCAAAGCTCAGTCACCCGAAAGCCGTGAATAAAGCACATTTTTATTAAGCAGGCATCACGTTTCGCATGTACTCCGGCACTGGCTGCAATAATCAAGCGCTCAATCTCTTCCTGAGTCAGGTATTTTCGCATTGCATTGTCTCCTATGTTAAAAAAACACATAAATATCAATAACATAATCAATCATACGCAGAAATTTACATACCTTCAATAACCCGCTACGCGCTCACTTCAGTTCTCAATTTGAGAATCAGTAATCGCCGGTTGCCGGGAAGCTTTGCAGTCCGGGATTCTCAAAACGGCACCCTGCGCGTTCTCCTGTGATGGGGTATCCTTGCCAGCTTTCACTGGCCTGGGTTTCATGCTGTTTTTTTAACCATGCTTAATCGTTCTGTCTCTCACTTTTATCCCGGCCTCCCGCGCCTGGCACTCATTCTGCTTACTTAATCGCCAGACGGCGTTTCCATGCGCCAGGCCCATATCAAGGAGCAGAATATGACTCAACAGAGCGTCGGCGACCTGCCGTTTAGTCCCGCAAAGGGCAATTTTTTCAGTAAACAGCGCACCATCGCCCGGCCGGGCTACAACCGCTGGCGGGTTCCGCCTGCGGCGCTGGCGCTGCACCTGTGTATCGGCATGGCCTACGGTTTTTCAGTGTACTGGCTACCAATGTCACAGCTTATCGGGGGCAACACACCGCTGGCCTGCCCGGCGAAAATGAACGTCTGGCAGCAGCTTATTACCCGGGAATGCGACTGGAAAATATCAATGCTCGGCTGGACTTACACCCTGTTCTTCGTCTTTCTGGGGGCGGCGGCGGCACTTTGGGGGGACTGGCTGGAAAAGGTGGGGCCGCGGCGGGTGGGTATGGTGGCGACCCTGTGCTGGTGCGGCGGGCTAGCCCTGTCGTCACTCGCCATTTACACCCATCAGCTATGGCTGCTGTGGCTTGGGGCCGGGGCTATCGGCGGTATCGGCCTGGGGCTGGGCTATATCTCACCGGTTTCCACGCTGATGCGCTGGTTTCCGGATAAACGCGGCATGGCGGCAGGTATGGCAATTATGGGTTTCGGCGGCGGCGCGCTAATCGGCGCACCGCTGGCCGACTGGTTGATGACCATTTTCGCCACCGACCAGGGTTACGGCGTATGGCAGAGCCTGCTGGCGCTGGCCGTTATCTATACCGTTTTTATGCTCACCGGCACCCTGAGCTATCGGGTGCCACCCGACGGCTGGACGCCTGAAGGTTATCTCCATCCATCAACCGGGCGCGGCGTTAGCTATATTCAGGTGCACGTCAACGTCGCCTGGCGCACTCCACAGTTCTGGCTGCTGTGGCTGGTACTATGGCTGAATGTCACCGCCGGTATCGGGCTGTTGGGCATGGCCTCCCCTATGCTTCAGGAGATCTTTGCCGGACGTTTGCTGGGCCTGGATCTCAACTGGCAGCAGCTCGATAAGCCCCAACTGGCGCACATCGCCACCCTGGCGGCAGGATTCACCGGACTGCTCAGCCTGTTCAATATTATGGGGCGCTTTTTCTGGGCTTCACTGTCGGATCTGTGCGGCCGGCGAACCACTTTCGCCCTCTTTTTTCTGTTGGGCGCGGGCCTCTATAGTTCGCTTCTGCTGATTAATGATGCGGGTAATGTCACCCTGTATACCATTGTGCTGTGTATCATTATTTCAATGTACGGTGGCGGCTTTGCGACCATTCCCGCCTGGCTGGCTGATATCTTCGGTACCCGTATGGTTGGCGCCATTCACGGACGTCTGCTGACGGCCTGGTCAGCGGCGGGAATTAGCGGCCCGGTACTGGTCAACTATCTGCGCGACTGGCAGTTAAGCATCGGCGTGCCGCCACGCCAGGTTTACGACATAACACTTATCGTACTCTCGGGGCTGCTGCTCGTCGGGCTTATCTGTACGTTACTGGTACGACCGGTAGCGGAAAAATACCGAATGCGCGAAACGGTAACAATGCCGGATAACGCACAACGGCCGGTGATTAGCTGGCAGGCGAATCCTGAATACCTTCCGCTGATTGTGAGCTGGCTGATGGTAGGGATTCCGCTACTGTGGGGCATTGGCATTACGCTGCGTCAGGCAACGGCTTTTTTTCGCTGAGGCACCAGCAATACCGCGTCGACAACTCATCGCCCGGGTCGGGCGTTACTCTGACGTTGTCGACGAAGTGACGCCTCTTTGGTGCCGAAGCCAGCGAGATTTCTGGAATGGCGCACCTAACGATACCGCGCGGTGGAAATTAACCACACGTCGTAGACCCCGCTGCGTTACGATGACAGAAAAAGCAGGACGCCCTAAACTTCCTTTCGCACCAAATGTTTATCAGGCCAGGCAGCGGCGCTTGTCTCGATTCGGCTTTGCAGGTAAATTAGCGCCGTCTGACCCGTCCGGGCCACAGCGTCAGAGGAAACAGTATGCAAAATGCTGCCAACTGCTTCCCGGGCCACACGGCCTGATACTGTGCTTAACTCTGAAGTGATATGTGGAATTCAAGCGTACAGACGGAAACGCGGAGCAAAGTGACGTGAAATATTTTTTGATGGGCATCTCGGTGATTCTGATCCTGTGGGCAGGCACCTTTTTCCTGATGCTTGATTAACCCCGCCGGGGAAGAAAAACAGGAGCCATCGGCTCCTGTTTATGTTACTGACACCCGGCTACAGTAATCCGTCCGCCCGGAACATCGCTTTAATCCCGCGCACCGCCTGACGAATGCGATCGCGGTTTTCAATCAACGCAAAACGCACGTGAGTATCGCCGTATTCGCCAAAACCGATGCCCGGCGATACGCAAACTTTCGCATCTTTCAGCAGTTTGCGGGCAAACTCCAGCGAGCCCAGTTCGGAATAAGGTTCAGGGATCTTCGCCCAGACGTACATCGACGCCTTCGGGCATTCCACCATCCAGCCTGCCTCATGTAGTCCCTTGACCAGCACGTCCCGTCGCCGTTTATACTGCTCCGCGATATCCCGCACGCACTGCTGATCGCCTTCCAGCGCCGCAATGGCCGCCACCTGTAACGGCGTAAAGGTGCCGTAGTCGTGGTAACTCTTGATACGCGCCAGCGCCGCCACCAGTTCCTGGTTGCCGACCATAAAGCCGATACGCCAGCCCGCCATGTTATAGCTTTTGGAAAGCGTAAAGAACTCCACCGCTACATCGCGGGCGCCTGGTACCTGCATAATCGACGGCGCTTTCCAGCCGTCGTAAACAATGTCGGCATAGGCCAGATCGTGCACCACCAGCACGTCGTAACGCTTCGCAAGGGCGATTACCCGCTCGAAAAACTCCAGCTCGACGCACTGAGAAGTGGGGTTAGACGGAAATCCCAGTACCATCATTTTCGGCCTGGGGTAGCTTTCGCGAATAGCGCGCTCCAGCTCGTTAAAGAAGTCCACCCCTTCCACCAGCGGCACCGAACGCACCTGGGCGCCAGCAATTACCGCACCGTAGATATGAATCGGGTAGCTCGGATTCGGCACCAGCACCGTATCGCCATGCTCCAGGGTCGCCAGCATCAGATGTGCCAGCCCCTCTTTAGAGCCGATAGTCACGATAGCTTCGCTTTCCGGATCGATATCCACCTGATAGCGATCCTGGTACCAGCGCGATATAGCACGCCGCAGACGCGGAATGCCGCGCGAAGTGGAATAGCCGTGAGTATCCGGACGCTGCGCTACGGTACAGAGTTTCTCAACGATATGCGGCGGCGTGGCGCCGTCCGGGTTGCCCATACTGAAGTCGATAATATCTTCGCCGCGCCGTCGCGCAGCCATCTTCAGTTCAGCGGTAATATTAAAAACATAAGGGGGGAGACGATCGATACGCCCGAAATGGCGCTTGGGACTGGAGTCAGTCATAGATTCCTCTTTATTTACGTCAGCGCCCGGACCGTCCGAGCGACGCGGCCAATACATAGCCTTTCTCCATCCTGCCACGAAAAATTTTCTACTGTCGAGGGGAAAATACAAAAATCATTTCCGGATGACATGCTAAAAGCACCTCACCAGCAGTTTATTATTCTGGTAATGAGTAAGTTATCAGAAGGTTAGATTACTGTACGGGATATAATCGAAATCTAAAGCCAGACGGCATACCAGCCAGAGTTTTTTTGCCGTTATTGCGCTTTACCCTACGGGCTCCCCTACATCAACAGGTCTTTGGCTGGCGATTCCGCGCCGGATTTTTTATTCTATAGCCCCTCACCCTTTATGTTACGAGCGCCTGGTGCACGATATTTTCAATATGCTGCTGGCGGTATTTGACCGCGCGGCCCTGATGTTGATTTGCCTGTTCTTCCTGATTCGCATCCGGCTGTTCCGCCAGTTGCTGCATAAGCGCGCCCACACCCCCAAAGAACTGCTGGCGGTCACCGTTCTGTTTTCGCTGTTCGCACTGTTCAGTACCTGGTCAGGCGTGCCGGTGGAAGGCTCGCTGGTGAATGTGCGTATTATCGCCGTAATGTCCGGCGGTATTCTGTTCGGCCCCTGGGTGGGGATTATTACCGGATTTATCGCCGGGATTCATCGCTACCTGATAGACATCGACGGCATTACCTCTGTCCCCTGTCTTATCACCAGTATCGTGGCGGGCTTTGTCTCCGGGTGGATCAGCCTGCACGTTCCCAAATCACGCCACTGGCGCGCCGGTATTCTCGCCGGCATGCTGTGTGAAACCCTGACCATGATTCTGGTGGTGCTGCTGGCTCCCGATATGGCGCTGGGTCTGGATATCGTCTCGAAGATCGGCATTCCCATGATTCTGGGCAGCGTCTGTATCGGCTTTATTGTACTGCTGGTGCAGAGCGTGGAGGGGGAAAAAGAGGCCAGCGCGGCGCGTCAGGCCAAGCTGGCGCTGGAGATAGCTAACAAGACGCTGCCGCTGTTTCGTCATATTAACGGCGACGCGTTACGTCAGATTTGCGACATCATCCGACGCGATATCAATGCCGACGCGGTGGCGATTACAAATACCTCTGAAGTGCTGGCCTACACTGGCGTCGGTGAGGATAACTATCATGGGCGCATGGATGACATTAGCCCGACGACCCGCCAGGCCATTCGCTACGGGCGGATCATTATCCGCAACGACGATGAAGCCTGGCGTACCCCGGAAATCCACTCCCTGCTGGTGATTCCCCTGTGGGAGAAAGGCATAGTGACCGGCACCCTGAAGATATACTATTGCCACGCCCACCAGATCACCTCTTCACTACGCGAAATGGCGGTAGGTCTGTCGCAAATTATCTCTACCCAGTTGGAAGTTTCCCGAACCGAGCAGCTGCGAGAAATGGCCAATAAAGCAGAGCTAAGGGCGCTACAGAGCAAGATAAATCCCCACTTCCTGTTTAACGCCCTGAACGCTATTTCGTCGTCGATTCGGCTGAATCCCGATACCGCGCGCCAGCTGATTTTTAACCTGTCGCGCTATCTGCGCTACAACATCGAGCTAAATGACGACGAACCCATCGATATCAAGCGCGAGCTGTACCAGATCAAAGACTATATCGCTATTGAACAGGCACGATTTGGCGATAAGTTGACGGTGATTTACGACATCGATGAAGAGGTGGACTGCCGGATCCCCAGCCTGTTGATCCAGCCGCTGGTGGAAAACGCTATCGTTCATGGTATTCAGCCCTGTAAAGGCAAAGGCGTGGTGACCATCAGCATTACCGAATGCGATAACCGGGTACGTATTGCGGTACGGGATACCGGCCATGGTATTGATCCGTCGGTCATCGCCCGGGTGGCAAGCAATGAGATGCCGGGCAACAAGATAGGACTGCTGAACGTGCATCACCGGGTGAAGCTGCTTTACGGCGAAGGGTTGCATATTCGCCGTCTGGAGCCGGGCACCGAAATTGCCTTCTATGTCCCCAACGCCGGTGCGATGCAGCAACAGGAGGATGACGCATGAAAGTAATTATCGTTGAGGATGAAGTCCCGGCCCAGCAGGAGCTAAGCTGGTTAATCAAAGAATACAGCCAGATGGAGATCGCAGCCGTTTTCGACGACGGGCTGGACGTACTGAAATACCTGCAGCACCACGAAGTGGACGCTATTTTTCTGGATATCAACATCCCGTCACTGGATGGTGTGCTGCTGGCCCAGAACATTAGCAAATTCGCCAAACGACCGTTTATCGTTTTTATTACCGCCTGGAAAGAGCACGCGGTGGAAGCGTTCGAACTGGAAGCATTCGACTACATTCTTAAACCCTGGGAAGAGTCACGCATTATCAACATGCTGAACAAACTGCAGCATGCATGGCAGCAGCAGAATCAACCACAGGGCGGCGCAGCGCGCGAAAACGCAACGATCAATCTGATCAAAGACGAACGGATTATCGTGACCGATATTAACGATATCTACTACGCCGAAGCCCACGAAAAGATGACTTTCGTCTACACCCGGCGCGAAACCTACATTATGCCGACCAATATCACGGAGTTTTGCAGCCGCCTGCCGGAAGGCCACTTCTTCCGCTGCCACCGCTCTTACTGCGTGAATCTCAGTAAGATACGCGAGATCGAACCCTGGTTTAATAACACTTATATACTGCGACTGCGCGACCTCGATTTCCAGGTGCCGGTCAGCCGCAGCAGAGTAAAAGCGTTTCGCCAGTTAATGCGCCTGTAAAGGCGCAATGCATTAAAGCACCTGCCCCAGAATCTGACGCAGATGAGCACCAGCGCCCAGCAGCCCCGGCTGCTCATGGGTGATCAGATAAACCGGAATACCCTCGACCCAGTCCTTAAAGCGCCCTTTATCTTCAAAGCCGCCGCGAAAACCCGAAGCCTGAAAGAACGACAGGAAGCGTGGCACTATCCCGCCTGCGATATAAACACCGCCGAAGGTACCCATCGTCAGCGCCAGAGAACCGCCAAAGCGCCCCATGATCACGCAGAATAGCGACAGCGCGCGACGGCAATCGGTACAGCTATCGTCCAGCGCCCGTTCGGTAACATCCTTTGGCTGCAGGTTTTCCGGTACCCGGCCGTCGGCCTTAACGATAGCGCGATAGAGGTTGACCAGTCCAGGCCCGGAAAGCACTCGCTCTGCGGAAACGTGCCCCATCTCGGCTCGCAGCTGTTCAAGGATAATATCCTCCTCTTCGCTGTTTGGCGCGAAATCCACATGTCCACCTTCCCCGGGCAGGCTAATCCAGCGTTTGTCCACATGCACCAGATGAGCCACCCCCAGCCCGGTACCGGCGCCATAGACCGCAATGGGCTTCCCTTCGATAGGCTTGTCGCCGCCAAACTGGATCAGGTGCTCCGGATTCAGCATCGGGATGGCCATCGAAACCGCGGTAAAGTCATTGATAATCTCCAGGGTGCTGAAGCCCAGATTTTTGCGCATTTCGGCTATTGAAAAGGCCCAGGTATGGTTGGTCATCGCCACCCAGTCGCCGTTGACCGGGCAGGCAATGGCGATGCAGCCTTTATCAATGCTGACATCGCTCTGCTCATCAAGATAGACGCGCACCACGGCTTCCAGGCTGGGGTAGTCCAGCCCGGAATACGTTTTAGTACGGGAAATGTCTCCGTTATCCAGGCAACACAGCGCAAGACGTGCGTTAGTGCCGCCGACGTCTCCCACAAGGGCGAAATTGGTCATTGGTCAGATACTCCGCTTAAGTCTGAAAAGTCTGCCCATACTCTAGAATCAAGCCCGGACAACAACAATGACCATAGCACAGATGCCCTGTGAATATTGACCCCCGTCACACTATCGCCTTAAACGTTTCAGCCACAGTCATGATTCCCTGGTGTAGCCCAGAGAATCGGTCACTCTGCTAAGCAGTTCCGGCACATCCTGACGCGGCAATACCGCTTCAATAAGTGACAATCGCTGCGAAGAAGCAGCCTTATTAAGAGCCCCTTCCAGCTGCACCCGTTCCGTCACCCGCCAGCTTTGGGCCGGGCAGTCCACGCACAGCGCCTGGGGGACCCGCGTCCAGTCCCAGCGGGCGATGTCGTTATAGCGCTGTTGTGCGCCGTGAATCGCCCGTTCCACCGTATAACCGTCGTTATTCAGCACCAGAATAATCGGCCGCTGGCCGTCGCGCAGCATACTCCCCAATTCCTGGATAGTCAGTTGCGCCGCGCCATCGCCGATAATCAGCAATACCCGGCGCTCCGGACAGGCGGTCTGGGCGCCGAAAGCAGCGGGTAGCGTATAGCCTATCGAGCCCCATAGCGGCTGAACGATAAAATTAACCTCGCCGGGCAGACGCAGCGCGGCGGCGCCGAAAGAGGCTGTGCCCTGATCCGCCAGCACGATATCGCCCGGCTGAATAAACTCCTGTAGCGTCTGCCACAAAGCATGCTGATCGAGCACGCCTTCGCGACACGTCGGTAGCGCTGGCGGCGATGGCGCATCCAGTTCACGCCCCTGCAAATTCTGGCGGCACAGTTGCTGGATAATCTCTACCGACTGTGCCATGGGAATCCCGCTGAACCAGCGCTTCCCGACTCTGACAGCATCCGGCTGAACATCGATGGTGTGTTCCTCCGACAGCCGGTAAGTGAAGCCCGTGGTCACCGTATCGGTGAAGCGTACCCCGATACAGATAGTCAGATCGGCGCTTTCGATGGTCTGACGTACGCTTCGGGCGCTGCCGCCACCACTCCAGGTACCGATAAATCCCGGCTGGGTTTCATCAAACAACCCTTTGCCCATCAGCGTGGTGGCATGAGGCAGCGGCGCTTCGCTCATCCATTTGCGCAACTCGCCGTCCAGCCCGTAGCGCTGAACCAGAAAATCCGCCAGCAGCGCCACACGCGGGGCATTATCCAGCAGCGACTGGATGCTCAGACGCAGCGCTTCCAGGCGTTTTGGCGCGGCAAAATGCGTCACAACCTCCAGCGCCGACTCCGGCGGCATGGCGGGAGCCTCCGATACATCACAGGGCAGCAGCAGATAGACCGGGCGTCGCTCACTCAACGCTGCGCTAATAACACGATCGATTTCAGAACAGGCGTTTTGCGGCGTCAGAACGCTCCAGGCCGCCGCCATTTCAGCGCCGATTCGCGAAAAATGATGGAAGTCTCCGTCACCCAGGGTATGGTGCACCAGCGCACCGCGCTGCTGAACTTCACGCTTCGGCGCCCCAACGATATGGACAACCGGCAGGTACTCCGCATAGCTACCCGCCACCCCGTTCAAAGCACTGAGCTCCCCGACCCCAAAGGTGGTGACCAGCGCGCCGGCGCCGCGGCAACGGGCGTATCCGTCGGCCGCGTAGGCGGCATTCAACTCGTTGGCGCAACCGGTCCAGCGAATCGTACGGTGATCAATAACGTGATCGAGAAAAAAGAGGTTATAGTCGCCAGGCACCCCGAACAAATGTTCAATACCGCATTCGGCAAGGCGATCCAGCAGATAATCGGCAACGCTGTAGTGGGTTGGCATATAGTGGCTCCCTTCTCTGTCAGTACCTGCTCTGAGTATTAGATAGCCGTCACCTCTGTCCAGGCAAATACCATAATCCTATGATGGAAAGTTAAATTTCCACACAATAAGAGCAACTACTTACTTGCCACGGGACCAGTGTAACCGTATACACTACGATAACTTTGTTACCAGGACAGGACTTTGACCATGAACTATCAGGCCAGCCATACCCGCTACCAGCAGATGGAATACCGCCGCTGCGGCAATAGCGGTCTTAAGCTGCCCGCCGTCTCTTTGGGACTGTGGCACAACTTCGGCGATACCACCCTACTCGACAACAGTCGCCAGTTATTGCGTCGCGCCTTCGATCTGGGCATCACCCATTTCGATCTGGCGAATAATTACGGGCCGCCTCCCGGCTCTGCGGAACGCAACTTCGGGGAATTGCTGAAGGCGGATTTCGCGCCGTGGCGTGATGAGATGATTATCTCATCCAAGGCAGGCTATACCATGTGGGACGGCCCTTATGGCGACTGGGGTTCACTCAAATATCTGGTGGCGAGTCTGAACCAGAGCCTGAAGCGCATGGGACTTGAGTATGTGGATATTTTCTACCATCACCGGCCAGACCCGCAAACGCCGCTGGAAGAGACTATGGGCGCGCTCGATCATCTGGTGCGTCAGGGCAAGGCGCTCTACGTTGGCCTGTCTAACTATCCGCCGGAGCTGGCACGCCAGGCGTTCGCCATTCTGCGCGATCTGGGTACGCCCTGCTTAATCCACCAGCCCAAATATTCAATGCTGGAACGTGAACCAGAAAACGGACTACTGGATACCCTGAAGCAGAACGGCGTGGGCTGTATCGCCTTCTCTCCACTGGCTGGCGGACTGTTGACTGACCGCTATCTGACCGGGATTCCGCAGGATTCACGCGCCGCCAGCGCCAGTAAGTTCCTGAATCCAGAGCAGATCACACCCCAGAGTCTGGCGCGCATCCGTCGCCTGAACGATGTGGCGCAGCGTCGCGGTCAGAAACTGTCGCAAATGGCGCTGGCATGGGTGCTGCGCGACGATCTGGTCACTTCAGTGCTGATTGGCGCCAGTAAGGTCGCCCAGATTGAAGATGCCGTCGGAATGCTGGCAATGCGCCAGTTTAGCGACGAGGAGCGCGCCGAAATCGAGGCTATCCTGGCCGCTTAACGGCGGCTTTTACAAAAAATGCTCCGGCGCGGGATTTAAGAATCGCGGCGATGAAACACCCACTTACCTTTCCTTAAAATTGGCATAACAGGTACCCAATAAACCTGGCTGATTATAAGGAGTTCGTATGAAATTTAAGTCGTTGTTTCTTGCCGCTGCGCTACTGGCCGCCACGCCGTGGTTCGCCAGCGCCGGAGAGATTTATCTGTTACCCGGGGTAAAACTAAAGATTGGCGATCACGATCACCACGGCCACCGCTGGGACGGCCACCGCTGGCGCGATCGCGATTACTGGAATCGTAACTGGCGCTGGCATGACGGGCGCTGGCATCACCGCAGCGCCTGGCGCGGTCACAAAAAGTATCGTCATCACGAACGCCACCACTACCGTCATCACCATCATGAGCATCGTCATCATGGTCGCCACGGCCATCATGGCCGCCATCATCATTAATGTCTCCCCTCCTGAGGCGGAGGGGAATACAGGCTTAATTCCCCGTCGCCATTCCAATCAGCAACCAGAGATTCAGCGCCACCACCACAGAGACGATTAACCAGCCAGTCTGCTTAATCAAACGGCTGTTCACCAGTTCGCCCATCAGCGATTTGTCGCTGGTGAACACCAGTAGCGGCACCAGCGCCAGCGCGATACCAAAGCTAAGCAGCACCTGGCTCATCACCAGAATGCGGGTCGCGTCCAGCCCCATCAGAATCACCACAAACGAAGGCGCCATGGTGATAGCCCTGCGCAGCCACAGAGGAATATGAAAGCGCACAAATCCCTGCATCACCACCTGGCCTGCCAGGGTTCCTACAACCGTAGACGACAGACCCGCCGCCACCAGGCTCAGACCGAAAATAGTCGCGGCCGCATGGCTGAGCAGCGGCTCCAGAGTCAGATAGGCTTCATCCAGATCTGCCACCCCGGTGTGTCCGCTAAAATGGAATGCCGCCGCCGCAGTCGCCATCATCGCCAGGTTAACGAAGCCGGCAATCGTCATGGCGATGGCGACGTCCCAGCGGGTGGCGCTATAGCGCTGGCGTTTAGTGCCGCCGTGCAGGTTCTGGGTCAGTGAAGAGTGCAGGTAGATAACATGAGGCATAATGGTGGCGCCCAGTACCCCGGCCGCCAGGAAGACCGCTTCGCCGTTCGGCAATCCGGGTATAATCATCCCCTTCGCCAGCGTCGGCAGATGCGGTTGTGAAAAGATAAGCTCCACAATATAGGCGCCGGCCACAAACAGCAGCAGCGCGCCAATCACTTTTTCCAGCGGCTTCTGCCCGCGGCGTTGCAGCATCAGGATCAGAAAGGTCGCGATACCGGTCAGCACCGCCCCTTCCAGCAAAGAGATACCCAGCAGCAGCTTAAAGCCCACCGCGGCCCCAATGAATTCCGCCAGATCGGTCGCCATGGCGATAACTTCCGCCTGAATCCACCAGAACCAGACCAGCGGACGCGGATAACGATCGCGAATGTGCTCAGCCAGGTTTTTACCGGTGGCAATACCCAGTTTTGCCGACAGGATCTGAATCAGCATCGCCATCAGGTTGGCCCAGACCACCACCCACAGCAACTGATAGCCAAAACTGGCACCAGCCTGAATATTGGTAGCGAAGTTACCAGGATCGATATAACCGATAGCCGCAATAAACGCTGGCCCCATCAGCGCCAGTCTTAGCTTACGTGCCGCCCGCCCTGTATTAGCTTCTATGCGACTGTTTGTCATCTCTGCCTCAGAAATATAGCCTTTGCTATGTTTCATGCTACCAAAATGCGAATGATTATCAAGTGCATTTAATTGGGGGATTCCCGATCGTTGTGATAGCTGAAAACAATGAAAGGCGGGGTTTGGACGACTACGCTGATAGATAAATGTCATCGAATGAAAAATCAGCGGTCTTATGATCATTCTATCAGAACTACATAACGTTTCACTGTTTTAATTAACATTACATAACAGGGGTTGACCCTGGATTGAGGTTAGTGCGTAACCCATGTCAGCATAATGTGACTTTTATCTCGTTTTATTATTCTGTGTTTCATAGAATGTGCGCCGAAATTAAACCTTCATCATAATTTGGAGCCAACATGTTCCGCGTTCTGCACTTTATTCTGGCGATTGCCGTAGTTGCACTGCTCGCGCTGCTGGTTAGCCACGATCGGAAACAAATCCGCATTCGTTACGTCATCCAGCTACTCGTCATTGAAGTTGTGCTGGCCTGGTTCTTCCTGCATTCGGAGGCAGGACTTGGGTTTGTGAAGGGATTCTCAGCAATGTTCGAGAAACTGCTGGGCTTCGCCAGTGAAGGCACTGACTTTGTCTTTGGCAAAATGAACGACGAGGGACTGGCTTTCTTCTTTCTGAAAGTGCTGTGCCCCATCATCTTTATTTCAGCGCTTATCGGCATTCTGCAGCATATTCGGGTATTGCCCGTCGTTATCCGCTTTATCGGTACCCTGCTTTCGAAAGTGAACGGCATGGGGCGTCTGGAATCCTTTAACGCGGTGAGCTCGCTGATTCTGGGGCAGTCGGAAAACTTTATCGCCTATAAGGACATACTGGGCAAGATGTCACGCAACCGCATGTACACCATGGCCGCGACGGCAATGTCCACAGTATCTATGTCGATCGTCGGCGCCTATATGACCATGCTTGAGCCACAGTATGTGGTCGCTGCGCTGGTTCTGAATATGTTCAGCACTTTTATTGTCCTGTCTATCATCAATCCCTATCGCGTGGAAGGCAGCGATGAAAACCTGCAAATGAGCAATTTGCATGCCGGGCAAAGCTTCTTCGAGATGCTGGGGGAATATATTCTGGCGGGCTTTAAGGTCGCGATTATCGTCGCCGCGATGCTGATCGGTTTTATCGCGCTGATCTCCGCCCTGAATGCGCTGTTTGCCGCGGTACTGGGCATTTCCTTCCAGGGTATTCTGGGCTACATCTTCTGGCCGGTTGCCTGGATGATGGGGGTTCCGGCCAGCGAAGCGCTTCAGGCTGGCAGCATTATGGCTACCAAACTGGTTTCCAACGAGTTTGTCGCCATGATGGAGTTGCAGAAAGTGGCCGATAATCTGTCACCGCGCGCCGAAGGCATTCTTTCGGTATTTCTGGTCTCGTTTGCCAACTTTTCCTCCATCGGGATAATCGCTGGCGCGATTAAAGGGCTGAACGAAGAACAGGGTAACGTGGTTTCCCGCTTTGGCCTGAAGCTGGTTTACGGCTCGACTCTGGTAAGCGTACTTTCTGCTTCTATTGCGGCGCTGGTGCTGTAACGTAGCGCCTGATAAAAAACCTCCCCAGGGAGGTTTTTTAGGTTCATCGCGGGTTAGCGTGGAGTGTTAGAAAGCGAAAACAAAAGCGGCAGAATATGACGATGCGGTGGGCTGTTCCGTTCACTTTGAGTGATTGCTTCTCTGCTGATTCACCAGTTCCGCAACCGACATATAAAAATATCCTTAAGGTGAACGGAACCTTCTCCTGCGCCACATACTCACCCGGAAGCCAGGGCCGCCGCCGGTCACTTCAGCTTCACGCCAATCCGCGATGAACCTTGTTTATGCCTCCAGCGGTACCGGCTTGCCTATCAGCCAGCCCTGCAGGTAGTCCACTCCCAGTAACAGCAGCAGCTCACGCTGCCTGCTGTTTTCCACAAATTCAGCGACAACCGTCATCGACTTGGCCCGGGCCATCTCGCAAATGGAGCGGACAATCATCGCATCCATCGGGCCGTTGAGAATATCACGCACAAAGCAGCCGTCTATTTTGATGATATCCGCATCCAGCTCTTTAAGACGCCCGTAATTGGCGTATCCGGTACCGAAGTCGTCGATAGCGATTCTGAATCCGTGATTGCGCAACTGCGCGATATTTTTATGGCTGACGCCGTCATCAGAGAACGCCTGCGCTTCCGTCACCTCAATAATGACGGCTTGAGCCTCGATACCATAATCCTCAAATAACCTGATGATGTCGGTCGCAATTTCCTTCTGCATCAGGGTCAGCGGCATCAGGTTGACCGAAAAACGCGTGCCGGGCTGAGGCGACGGGTGACAACGCAACCACTCCAGCATCTGAGTCATAATCTGCATATCGAAACGAGCGCTGAGATTAAATTCTGCCACCACGGGAATAAAACGCTCCGGCATAATCATCTGACCGTTATCGTCGAAAATGCGGCACAGAATTTCCCGATAGCCCCTGTCATGACGATCCTTAATGGGCTGGGCATAGAGCTGAAGCCGCCCTTCATCCAGTGCCCGTGTAACCTGGCGCAGCAGATAGACCCGCTCTGAACTCTGATCCAGCAGCATCTCCTGTTCGCTGTCGTCCATCGACTGAACCTGATTATCAGCGCAGGCCTGTTCCGCCAGCCAGCTCAACTGCCCCAGCCGCTGCTGGAGATCGTCCGACTGGATATGATTCACCACGCCCCAGGATGCGCCATATTCAATGTCTATCTCATGGCCATGCCAGTAAATTTTTTTGCTGCTCAGCATATCGACCATATGGCTAAGCCGCGCCTGAATCTCTGGCCCACGCAGAAACAGCAACAGTTCACAGCCCGGAATCTGGAACACCCGCTCGCCTTTATACAGCCAGGGCTGTAACGCCTGGTTGATCGTACGCTTACAGTGAATACGCATCACAATGCCGTAATGGCGGCTAAGAAACTCCAGGTTGGACATCTGCAGACAGCATAACGCTCCCTGGGGGTAAGCCACCAGATGACGCTCCAGCGCTCTCAGGTTGGGGAGTTGGGTCAGGGGATCGGTTTCCGACTGATTATAATAGCTGCGCTGTATCCACTCACTTTTGCGATAGATAGCCGTCATATAGAACAGGCAGACGGTAAACGAAATAAACACCGACAGAATAAACGACAGGGGTATCCCTCTGGTAACGCCCGAGAGAAAATTAGCGTTAAAGGTTAGTAACAGCCAGGCTGAAAATGCCCACAACAGGTGCATCAATGCCTGATTCACCAAGCGAATACCAATAGTGAAGATGATAAATATCAGCGGAACCAGATAACCGGAGATAAGGAGAGTTTCGGTACGCCAGCACACGACGATCAGGAAGGTCGCCAACAGCGTTAGCCATCCCAGCGACCAGCCGCGCTTCCCTGTCTCCAGTAGCGGCCGAATGCTGGTTCGCCAGAAAGTCCGCGCAAAACGCGGATTAAGCAGCATACGCAGCGGATAATAGAATAAACGGGAAAACAGTAGCGCAGCTGAAATCAGCCCCAGAATATCGACAATGGAGAAAATCAGCGAAGCACTGTTGCCAAAATAATGGTTCAACTCGGGCGGGAACGTTATCAATCTGCCAGCCATATACATGCTTAGCTTCACCACACAGGGGGCGAAGAAACCGAGCCAGAACAGCCGTATTCCCAGGCTGGTAAGCGGTACGGCAAAGCGCCAGCGCCGCCCCAACATGGTTCGCAGCGCCGCGCAGGCCACCAATACCGGTAACGTCACACAGCCGACAAAGACCAACAGTTGCGTCAGGGTCAGATGAAACTTCACGGGGAAAAACAGCAGCAGGGCAATAAGCAGCGATGGAACCGCCGCTCGCCCAAACAGATAGAGCATGGCGATAATGACGCTCAGGGGCATCCAGACCAGGAAGATATCGTTACCTTCAATGATGGCCCTGGGCGAAACCGCCCGCGACAGCGGTAGCAGCATTAAAAAAAGCGCCAGTGAAATCGCGAATTTCCTTATCGCTGGCGTGAAATATCCTTTCATTTAACCTAATCGCTCTTTGATCTGTAGCCGGGCTGGCTGCTTCAGAATAATAGGTTTGTTCGCAAGGCCAGGCAAGAAAAGCAGGGCGTTCAGCCCTTTTTTACCCTGCCTGACATGCAATTCAGAATCCTGACAGAAACCCATACGCTTTTACCAAATAGTGAAGGATTAATTGTAGATAAAGGCATCAAATAAGAGTAATCAGGCAGGAAATTGCGGCGATCCTCCCATATTTCCGGGAGATTCAACCGTCAGGCATAAGGCATAATATGAAGGTTGAGCTGTCAGAATAAGCGTGATTATTTTGCTGCTTCGATTAAGATTATTCTTAGGCGGGCATAAAAAAACCCCCGCTGTAACAGCGGGGGTTCGGTATCTGGTGGAGCTAAGCGGGATCGAACCGCTGACCTCCTGCATGCCATGCAGGCGCTCTCCCAGCTGAGCTATAGCCCCGAGTCGTATCGTTTTACACGCAAACCTTGTGGGTAAGGTTTGGTGGAGCTAAGCGGGATCGAACCGCTGACCTCCTGCATGCCATGCAGGCGCTCTCCCAGCTGAGCTATAGCCCCTTCGTAAACGAGTTGTCGTCTCGACGGGCGGCATAATATGAATTCCCCTTCCCGGTGTCAACGCTATTTTCACTCTCTCCGAACAACCGTTGAAAAAGGCAGCAAATCCTTCGTAATGGTTCGCATTTTAACCAAACGTTAGTTAATCCCGTCACGGATTCACGTAATATGATGACGTAAACTGATCAACTAAAAACGAACCAGGATGGTAACAATATGTTCAAGGAAAGAATGACGCCGGACGAACTGGCGGCACTAACCGGCTACAGCCGCCAGACAATCAATAAATGGGTGCGCAGAGAACACTGGACGACTTCGCCCCGCCCCGGTATTCAGGGCGGCAAGGCTCGACTGATTCACGTTGATGAGCGAGTGCGCGAATTTATCCTCAGCACACAGTGCAGCGCCGCCGACGGCAACGCTGCCTATCAGACGGGAGAAACTTCGCTGGAAAACCTGCTGCTCAATGCCGTCAGAGAGATGAATGCGGCGGAGCAGAAACAACTCACCTCACTATTATTGCGTGAAGGCATCAGCGGCTTGCTAACCCGACTTAGCATCTGTCCTGATGAATACGGATGATCACCTTTAAAAATAAAATGACCCCAAAAGAGCTGGCACAGCTGACAGGCTACACGCCACAGGCTATAAATCGCTGGATCCACCGCTTCGGCTGGCTGACCACGCCGCTGCACGGCGTTAAAGGCGGTCGCGCCCATGTGGTACACATCGATGCCGATGTGCGACGCTTTCTGCTGAATACGCCGCTGATGCGCCAGCGCATGCAAAAAGGCGCGGCCGAAACGCCTGCGCAATACGCCAGCGTCGAAAACACGCTCGAAATTCTGTGGCTTGAGGCCCTGCGTCAGCTAACGGAAGAAGAGCGGCAAGCGTTAACGACGCTTTTACACAGGGAGGGTATTTCCGGGATTTTCCGACGTCTGGCGGGAAAATAATCATCGCTCCTTCCTTGCGAAAGGAGCGATTTACAGCGATTACGCCTGTTCGCGTGCCTGGATAAATTCCAGAGCCTTATTGATACGCTCCACACTGCGAGATTGACCGATAGCGTTTACCGTCACATCCAGCGCAGGCGACTGGCCTGCGCCGGTTACAGCCACGCGTAGCGGCATCCCTACCTTACCCATACCCACTTCCAGTTCATCGGCCGTCGCCTGGATAGCTTCATGGATATTGTGCGCATTCCACTCGGTGATAGCCTGCAGCTTGTCGCGTACCACTTCCAGTGGCTGACGAGCGACCGGCCGCAGATGTTTCTTCGCCGCATCGGCGTCAAACTCGGCAAAATCTTCGTAGAAATAACGGCAGCTGGCCGCCATCTCTTTCAGCGTTTTGCAGCGCTCGCCCAGCAGCGTCACCAGCTCAGAGAGTTGAGGGCCGTTGCGGGTATCGATCTTCTCCTGCTCGATATGCCACTGCAGATGGGTAGCCACATAGTTCGGGTCCATGTGGTTAATATAATGGTGGTTCAGCCACAGCAGCTTATCAGTATTGAAGGCGCTGGCAGATTTACTGACCGCTTCCAGGGTAAACAACTGCTTCATTTCCTCGATCGAGAAGACTTCCTGATCGCCGTGGGACCAGCCCAAACGGACCAGGTAGTTGAGCAGCGCTTCCGGCAGGTAGCCGTCGTCGCGATACTGCATTACGCTCACCGCGCCGTGGCGCTTGGACAGCTTCTTGCCATCGTCGCCCAGGATCATGGAAACGTGGGCGTATTCCGGTACCGGCGCATTCAGCGCTTTCAGGATGTTGATCTGACGTGGCGTGTTGTTGATATGGTCTTCACCACGTACCACGTGGGTAATCTCCATATCCCAGTCGTCCACGACCACACAGAAGTTGTAGGTCGGAGAGCCGTCGGTACGGCGAATGATCAGATCGTCCAGCTCCTGGTTGCTGAACTCGATGGGGCCGCGGATCAGATCGTTAAAGATCACGGAGCCTTCCTGCGGGTTGGCGAAACGCACCACACAAGGTTCACTGGCGTCGTGATGGCTATGGTCATGCCGACAGCGCCCGTCATAGCGCGGCTTTTCGCCTTTCGCCATCTGATCTTCGCGCAGCTTTTCCAGTCGCTCCTTCGAACAATAACACTTATAGGCAGTTCCCGCCTCCAGCATCTCGTCGATGGCTGCGTTATAGCGTTCGAAACGTTTGGTCTGGAAATAAGGACCTTCATCCCAGTCCAGACCCAGCCAGTTCATGCCATCCATAATGGCGTCGATTGCCTGCTGGGTTGAACGCTCCAGGTCGGTATCTTCGATACGCAGCACAAACTCGCCGCCGTGATTGCGGGCAAACAGCCATGAATAGAGTGCAGTACGAGCGCCACCGACGTGCAGATAGCCAGTCGGGCTGGGCGCGAAGCGGGTTTTGATTTTCATTAAGCGGCCTTAATTACGTATAAAAGTGCCGGAAGCCGGCAAGCCAGGAAAAATAAAGTGGGCAACATTCTACCACCGTGGGGCGATTCCTCAATGTCGGCGCGGACAGTCGTCGACCGGAGAGTTAAAATCGCCGCAAAATTTCCCCGCAGCGGGCAATCCAACAGCGCTTTGTTTAATTTTACGACGAATAAACAAAAACTTTGGAAAATGCGTTGACTCATTTTCCGCTATCCCTATAATGCGGCTCCACACAGCGGGGGTGATTAGCTCAGCTGGGAGAGCACCTCCCTTACAAGGAGGGGGTCGGCGGTTCGAACCCGTCATCACCCACCACTATCTATAGTGGCCCGCAGTGTAGAAGAGCAGTTTGAAGAGTCCGGGTGATTAGCTCAGCCGGGAGAGCACCTCCCTTACAAGGAGGGGGTCGGCGGTTCGATCCCGTCATCACCCACCAAACTCTTTTAGTCTGGCTTTTCTTGCCGGTGAGTAAAACCGGTGTTATACAGAAGTACCGAAGTGGGTGATTAGCTCAGCCGGGAGAGCACCTCCCTTACAAGGAGGGGGTCGGCGGTTCGATCCCGTCATCACCCACCACTTCGGGTCGTTAGCTCAGTTGGTAGAGCAGTTGACTTTTAATCAATTGGTCGCAGGTTCGAGCCCTGCACGACCCACCATTGTGAAAAGGCGCCCTAAAGGCGCCTTTTTGCTTTTCCGCCCTTCCCTCTCCATTATTCAAACAGCGAATCACCTTTACGCGCTTCATTCAGCAGACGCGCCTGTTCCGCCACCACCTCCCATACCGCCCGGGCGGCACCGGAAAGCGAACGATTTTTTCGCCGCATCAGCATCAACTGGCGTTGCACAGTCGGCACCAGCTTTCTGACCACCAACGGCCGACTTTCCGGCAACGGCAATGCCAGTGCCGGAAGCACGCTAATGCCGATTCCAGCCTCCACCATAGGAAATAGCGTAGCCGGATGGCCGATCTGCTGAACGATACTGGCTTCTATTCCCTGGCAGGCCAGGGCCTCATCAATCAACGCCCGACTGCCCGAGGCGTAATCCTGCAACACCAGATCGGCGCCATTCAGCGCCTGCCAGGATACCTGTTCCTGAGCCGCCAGCGGATGGTCGCTGCGACACAGCAGCAGAAAAGGCTCCGCGAGCACCGTTTCACCATCGAGATCCGTTGCCTGAATCGGGTCAATTACCATACCGAAATCCACTTCGCCACTGCGAATGCTTTCCATAACCCAGTGTTGAGGGCGGTCGTGCAGAACAAAGCGGATCGCCGGATAGCGCTGCTGGCAACAGGCGATAGACTGCGGCATCAGGTGCGCTGACAGCGTCTGACTGGCGGCGACTCTGACGGTGCCGCTCAATTGCTGGCCTGTGCTGCGGGCATCCAGCAGCGTATTGTTAAGCTCGTCCAGCACCCTTTCCAGACGTACAGCAAGCTGCTGCCCGGCGACGGTCAGCGTCACCTCGCGAGTCGTACGATCCAACAACCGCACGCCCAGCGTTTCTTCCAGCTCTTTAATGCTGTGGCTGACGGCAGACTGGCTCAGGCCGATGCGCTGCCCGGCCCGACTGAAACTCCCGACCCGGGCGACGGCGACAAAGACGCGAAGCTGTTTCAGCGAATAATTCATCGAAAACCTTCATGTATAGATGAAATAAATCAATTTTATTTATTAAATAACCCTTTGCACAATAACAAAGAAAAGATCACAGGTGATGTTATGAAACTGCTACGAATTTTCGATCCCTTTACCCTGACCCTCATCGCAACCGTACTGCTGGCCTCGTTTCTTCCGGCCCGCGGCGTCTTTGTCGATTATTTCTCCTGGCTGACCACCGCCGCCATCGCGCTGCTGTTTTTTATGCACGGCGCCAAACTTTCGCGCGAAGCGCTGGTGGCTGGCGGCAGCCACTGGCGTCTGCATCTGTGGGTGATGTGCAGCACTTTTATCCTGTTTCCGGCCCTGGGTGTGCTGTTCACATGGTGGGCGCCGGTGAACGTTAGCCCGGAAATCTATTCCGGATTTCTTTACCTGTGCATTCTGCCGGCCACCGTACAGTCGGCCATCGCCTTCACTTCCCTGGCGGGCGGTAACGTGGCGGCAGCGGTCTGTTCCGCTTCCGCCTCCAGCCTGCTGGGGATTTTCCTGTCGCCATTGCTGGTAAGCCTGCTGATGCATACCGGCGGCGGCGCCAGTCACGACAGCCTGCGCCAGGTCGGTGCTATTATGCTGCAACTGCTGCTGCCCTTCGTGCTCGGTCACCTGTCGCGGCCCTGGACCGCAAACTGGGTGGCTCGCCATCGTAAATGGATCGGTAAAACCGATCAGACCTCAATTCTGCTGGTGGTGTACACCGCCTTTAGCGAAGCCGTAAACAACGGTATCTGGAGCCAGGTGGGGATCGGCGCGCTGGGCTTTATTGTGCTGGCGAGTATTGTTCTGCTGGCGATTGTACTGGCAATTAATACCCTGGTGGCCCGGTGTGCCGGTTTCAACAAGGCGGACGAAATCACCATTGTGTTTTGCGGTTCGAAAAAGAGCCTGGCGAACGGAATACCCATGGCCAACATTCTGTTTCCGGTACAGGCGGTGGGGATGATGGTGCTGCCGCTGATGATTTTCCACCAGATTCAGTTGATGGTCTGCGCCATGCTGGCGCAGCGCTACCGGCGGCGCCAGCTGGAAAGCGGCGCCATCCAGGCCACGCAGAAGGGATAACAGCGCTACTGGCGCTTAAGGGGGCGGACCAGATGCTCCAGCCCCTCAACCTTAATCAGCAGCGTCAGCGCCATCAGTTCGCCAAGATGGCCGTTCGGAAATTCCCCTTTGCGGGAAAACCACAGCAGATACTCTTCCGGCAGGTCAATCAATGCCCTGCCCTGATACTTCCCGAAAGGCATGATGGTATTGGCTATCTCTATCAGGCGCTCTTTGTCCATTAATTATTCTCCCAGCAGGCGTAGCATCTCCGCCTCATCGATAACCTCAATGCCCAGCTCCTGCGCCTTTGCAAGCTTAGAGCCCGCGGCTTCGCCGGCAATCACCAGGTCGGTTTTCTTCGATACGCTGCCGCTGACTTTCGCTCCCAGCTCCGTCAGACGCGCTTTGGCGTCGTCCCGTGACATCTGGCTCAAAGAGCCAGTCAGTACCACGGTTTTTCCGGCAAACGGGCTATCTATCTCTTCAGCCCGAACCACCACCGGCGCAGGCCAGTGAATACCCACATCTTCCGTCAGCTGGCGAATAACCTCCCGGTTGCTCTCTTCTTCGAAGAAGTTGTGCACGTGGCTCGCGACCACTACGCCGACATCCGGCACTTGCTGGAGATCTTCCACGCTCGCCGCCATCAGCGCGTCAAGGGTGCCGTAATGAGCCGCCAACCCGGCTGCCGTGGCTTCGCCCACTTCACGAATCCCCAGGGCATAGAGGAAACGGGCGAAGGTGGTCTGTTTCGATTTCTCGAGCGCGTTAACCAGGTTCTGCGCCGATTTCGGCCCCATGCGATCCAGGCCAGTCAACAAACCCGCGCTGAGCCGGAACAGATCCGCCGGCGTTTTGACATACTCTTTATCCACCAGTTGATCGATAATTTTCACGCCCATACCGTCGACATCCATGGCCCGACGAGAAACAAAGTGCCACAACGCCTCTTTGCGCTGAGCGCCGCAGATAAGCCCACCGGTGCAACGTGCCACCGCTTCGCCTTCCACCCGCTCCACCTCTGAGCCACAAACCGGGCAGTGCTCCGGAAAGACCACCTCACGGGCATCGTCAGGGCGCTCAGAGGTTACCACGCTTACCACCTGGGGAATCACGTCACCCGCCCGGCGAATCACCACGGTATCGCCAATGCGTAGCCCCAAACGCTCTATCTCATCGGCGTTATGCAACGTGGCATTGCTCACCATCACGCCAGCGACCTGTACCGGCTCCAGGCGCGCGACGGGCGTAATCGCACCAGTACGCCCCACCTGAAACTCCACGTCGCGAACCCTGGTCATCTGCTCCTGAGCCGGGAATTTAAACGCAACG
This sequence comes from Rosenbergiella sp. YN46, assembly GCF_036620675.1. Classification (NCBI taxonomy): domain Bacteria; kingdom Pseudomonadati; phylum Pseudomonadota; class Gammaproteobacteria; order Enterobacterales; family Erwiniaceae; genus Rosenbergiella; species Rosenbergiella sp. YN46. The sequence goes on along the minus strand of NZ_JAZHEE010000015.1, from coordinate 28,264 downwards.
GCCCAGCGCGGCGCCCGCGCTACATAACCCAGCTGTTCCTGAATTGGCAGCGAGTCGACCTTAATCACCACGCCATCAATATCGAAGCCCAACGTTTCGCGATCCTGCTCTACCTGTCGGTAATAATCGAGCACCGCCTGTTCGCCGCTGCACAGCCGTACGCGGTCGCTCACCGGCAGACCCCAGACTTTAAACTGCCGTAGCCGCTCAATATGACTTTCCGGCAAGCTGCCGCCTTCCAGCAGGCCGACGCCGTAGCAGAAGAAAGTAAGCGGTCGCTTCGCGGTAACGCGCGGATCCAGCTGGCGCAAAGAGCCTGCTGCCGCATTACGCGGGTTAGCGAAAACCTTACCGCCGGTGCGTCGCGCTTCCTCGTTAATCTTCTCGAACCCCGCCTGAGGTAGAAACACCTCGCCGCGGACTTCAACCCGGCTGGGGATATTGTCCCCCTGCAGGCGCAGCGGAATCGCGCGGATGGTTCGCACGTTGCTGGTGATATTCTCACCGGTCGTACCGTCACCGCGAGTAGAGGCTCGAGTCAGAACTCCCTCTTCATACAGCAGGCTAACCGCCAGGCCATCAAGCTTAAGTTCGCAGCAAAAGGTGATCTCATCGCTATTCTTCAGTCGATCCTGAATACGCTTATAAAATGCCCGCCAGCTCTCTTCATCGAAGACGTTGTCCAGCGAAAGCATCGGCACTTCATGACGTACCTGGGTAAACGCACTGAGTGGTGCGGCCCCCACCCGCTGAGTGGGCGAGTCTGGCGTCACCAGTTCAGGGTGAGCCTCTTCCAGCGCCCTCAGTTCGCGCATCAGGCGATCGTATTCAGCGTCCGGCACCTCCGGCGCATCCAGCACGTGGTAGAGATATTCATGATGGCGAAGCGTGGTTCGCAGCTGGGTCAGTTTGTTTTCTATAGAGTCCATATCGCACCATCAACGATAAAAAACCCCCGGCAAGCGGGGGTTCAGGGAAAGCGGAAACAGATTAGCGTGGAAGCGTCAGGACTGAGCGCCCAGCACTTCGCGAATCGTGTCCTGGTATTCACGCAGCTTCTGAGGCGTCATCATCCGACGCTGATCGTCAAGCACCACGCCACCGACTTCATCAGCAATGTGCTGAGCCGACTGCAGCATCAGCTTAAAGTTTTGCAGCCCGTCCCCATAGGAGGGAACCTGCATAAAGATCGTCACGCCCGGCGTCATAAAGTCATTCATAGTTTCCGGATCGAAAGAGCCGGGTTTAACCATATTGGCCAGACTAAACAGTACCGGGCCGCTGCCGTCCGGACTCAGATGACGATGGAAAATATTCATTTCACCGAACTTGAAGCCCGCCTGCTGAATGCTGTTAAGCAGCACGTCACCGTTAAGCTGGCTGCCGGCGTGCGCGGCAACGTTCATGACAATCACCGCCTCTTTGCGCGGCGCCGGGGCGGCAGGCTCTGGAGCCGGGGCTGGCGCCTCTGGCTCAGGCTGCGCAGCCGGCTGAGGCTGCTGCTGCGGTTCGGGCTGCGAACGGGGAGCCTGAACGGCTGCCTCCGGCTGCGGCTGTTGAGGTTGCTGCGGCGCCTGCGGCTGGACTGTGGGCTGCTGAGGCTGGGCTGCTGGCTGCACCGGCTGTGGCGTTGGTTGCACCGGCTGTTGCGGCGGCTGAGCTGCAGGCTGCGGCGTTGGCTGCACCGGCTGTTGCTGCGTCTGGTGACGCGGCTGCGGCGCGCCATACGGCGGCTGATAGTTGTGCTGAGGCGCCTGATCGCGTGGCTCCTCCTGCGGCTGCGCAGGCTGAACCCGACGCACGCGAACTTCGCCGACGCCTTCGTCGGTCTCCGCTTCCGGCTCGAACTCATCGTGCCCGGACTTCATACGTCGAAGCGGACGATCCCGGAAAATCGAGGAACGCTCTTTTCTGCTGGTCCACAGGCCATGAACCAGTAAGGCGATTATGGCTATCGCGCCAACAATGATTAATATCAGACGCAAGTCCTGCATCATTATATTCTCTGTTGTTCTAACACCTTGCCACCGCGGCAAACATTTACACTCTAAGAGTATTTGTCCATCTGCCTAAGTGCAAGTGCCCCCCGGTGCTTCTCATCAGAAAGATCTCCTAAAAAGGTCCTTTTGCTGTTTTTTCGACCATTTCTGAGGTGGTTATCGCATTTTGCCCGACATATGATAGGCGGGCACCAATCGGTTGTCTTATTAAGGAGCGACGCCAGACATGGTATCACACAGCGGCAGCACCCCCCGCAGCGGGCTGCACTACTTTTCTCAGGGCTGGAAACTGATACGCGAACCGGGTATCGGCCGCTTTGTTTTCCTGCCTCTTCTGGTCAACGTTCTGTTGATGGGCGGCGCCTTCTGGTGGCTGTTTAACAAACTGGGCGCCTGGATTCCGGCGCTAATGAGCTATGTTCCCGACTGGCTACAGTGGCTGAGTTACCTGCTGTGGCCTCTGGCGACCCTCTCTATCCTGCTGGTTTTCAGCTACTTCTTTTCCACTATTGCTAACTGGATAGCCGCCCCATTTAGTGGATTGCTGGCGGAACAGCTTGAGGCGCGACTGACGGGCGCCACGCCGCCGGATACCGGCGTTATCGATATCATGAAAGATCTGCCGCGCATCATGAAGCGCGAATGGCAGAAATTCGCCTGGTATCTACCCCGGGCTGTGGTATTGCTGATTCTGTACTTTATTCCCGGCATCGGCCAGACCGTCGCTCCGGTACTCTGGTTCCTGTTCAGCGCCTGGATGCTGGCGATTCAGTATTGCGACTATCCTTTCGATAACCACAAAGTCCCGTTTGCGGAAATGCGCGTCGCGTTGCGCGAGCGCAAGGTGACGAATATGCAGTTCGGCGCTCTGGTCAGTCTCTTTACGCTGATTCCAGTGCTTAATCTGGTCATTATGCCGGTAGCGGTCTGCGGCGCCACCGCTATGTGGGTGGACTGCTACCGGGCACGACATGCCCGCTGGCGTTAAACGCAATAGCGGCGCCTGGCATCGGGCGCCGCTTCTCAACGGGCGGATTTGTGTGCCAGCCCCTGGCTATTTTCGCCCTTATTCCATAAGTTTTGTCATTTATTTCGCATCAATATATAGATATGCGATTTCCTTACTTCACCCTTGACCCCAACCGGGTATGCTGGTGTGGTTCCCAAATTTCATACAGTTAAGGACCGGCCATGAGTAAGATTTACGAAGATAACTCCCTGACAATCGGCCACACGCCGCTGGTGCGTCTCAACCGTATCGGCAACGGGCGCATCCTGGCAAAGGTGGAATCCCGTAATCCCAGCTTTAGCGTGAAGTGCCGTATCGGCGCGAACATGATTTGGGACGCCGAAAAGCGCGGCCTGCTGAAGCCTGGCGTCGAACTGGTTGAACCAACCAGCGGCAATACCGGAATTGCGCTGGCTTACGTCGCCGCGGCCCGGGGTTATAAACTGACGCTCACCATGCCGGAAACCATGAGCGTAGAGCGCCGCAAATTGCTGAAGGCGCTGGGCGCCAACCTGGTGCTGACCGAAGGCGCTAAAGGAATGAAAGGCGCCATTCAGAAGGCGGAAGAAATTGTCGCCAGCGCGCCTGAAAAATATCTGCTGCTGCAACAGTTCAGCAATCCGGCCAACCCGGAAATTCACGAAAAAACCACCGGCCCTGAAATCTGGGAAGATACCGATGGTGATGTGGACGTATTTATCGCAGGGGTCGGCACCGGCGGCACCCTGACCGGCGTAGCCCGCTACATTAAGAACACCAAAGGCAAAAAAGATCTGGTCGCTGTTGCCGTAGAGCCGACCGATTCGCCGGTTATCGCCCAAGCGCTGGCCGGCGCTGAGTTAAAACCAGGCCCCCATAAAATTCAGGGCATCGGCGCTGGCTTCATTCCAGGCAACCTCGATTTAAGCCTGGTGGATCAGGTCGTCGGCATTACCAACGAAGAGGCCATCTCTACCGCCCGTCGGCTGATGGAAGAAGAAGGTATCCTGGCCGGTATCTCTTCCGGTGCCGCCGTGGCTGCGGCGCTGAAATTGCAGGAAGATGAAACCTTTGCGAACAAGAATATCGTTGTTATTCTGCCCTCTTCCGGCGAGCGCTATCTGAGCACCGCGCTGTTCGCCGATCTCTTCACCGAAAAAGAGTTGCAACAGTGATGCCATCTTGTTAAAAAAGATTAAAAAAGCACCTTTAGGGGTGCTTTTTTGTGGATTCCATCAAACTTTTACCCCTGTTAGCATTGCTTAACCCCCCTCGCCTCTGGTATTTAACCTGCTAATTATTTTGATGCGCGAAATTATTCGCTGCGTGCCCTTAACGGCTGAATCGATTTATCCCATTGGTAGACTCGAGCATCAGGATGCATAATATTCGATGGCGAGCGAGGCGCTAACGCCAGGATGGCTGATTGAGCCCATCGCACATGAAGGCCCACAGCATCCCGCACCGCGCCACGGTTACGCCAGCGCTTAAGTAATAGAGGCTAAAGTGTGGCCCCCAGGCTAGACTTTAGTTCCATAACACTAAACCTATAAGTTGGGGAAATACAATGTTCCAGCAAGAAGTTACCATTACCGCTCCGAACGGTCTGCACACCCGCCCTGCCGCTCAGTTTGTTAAAGAAGCTAAAGGCTTCAGTTCTGATATCACCGTGACTTCCAACGGCAAAAGCGCCAGCGCCAAAAGCCTGTTCAAACTGCAGACTCTGGGCCTGACTCAGGGTACCGTAGTCTCTATCTCTGCCGAAGGCGAAGACGAGCAGCAGGCTGTAGAGCATCTGGTAAAACTGATGGCGGAACTTGAGTAATCACTCATTCAGTTTCGGATTAATATCAGTCAATTAAAGGTAGGGTTATGATTTCAGGCATTTTAGCATCCCCGGGTATCGCTTTCGGCAAGGCGCTCTTGCTGAAGGAAGATGAAATTGTCATCGACCGGAAAAAGATTTCTGCCGACAACGTCGATCAGGAAGTCAAACGCTTCCTGGACGGTCGCGCCAAAGCGTCCGCTCAGCTTGAAGCAATCAAGGTAAAAGCGGGCGAGACCTTCGGTGAGGAAAAGGAAGCCATCTTCGAAGGCCACATCATGTTGCTGGAAGATGAAGAGCTGGAGCAGGAAATCATAGCCCTGATTAAAGATAAGCACGTCACCGCTGACGCAGCGGCGCACGAAGTTATCGAAGGTCAGGCCACTGCGCTGGAAGAGCTGGATGATGAATACCTGAAAGAACGCGCGGCCGACGTGCGTGACATCGGTAAGCGTCTGCTGCGCAACATCCTGGGTCTGGCGATTATCGATCTGAGCGCGATTCAGGATGAAGTTATTCTGGTGGCCGCCGATCTGACACCGTCTGAAACCGCACAGCTGAATCTGAACAAGGTGCTGGGCTTTATCACCGATCTGGGCGGTCGTACCTCGCACACCTCCATCATGGCCCGCTCTCTGGAGCTGCCGGCTATCGTGGGTACCGGTAGCGTGACAAGCCAGGTGAAAAACGGCGATTATCTGATTCTTGATGCGGTTAACAACAAAGTTTATGTCAACCCGAGCCAGGAAGAGATTGACGCCATGCGTCAGCTCCAGACTCAGGTTGCCGAAGAGAAAGCCGAACTGGCTAAACTGAAAGATCTGCCGGCTATCACCCTGGACGGCCATCAGGTTGAAGTATGCGCCAACATTGGTACCGTGCGCGATGTCGCCGGCGCCGAGCGCAACGGCGCCGAAGGCGTTGGCCTGTACCGTACCGAATTCCTGTTTATGGACAGAGAATCCCTGCCGACCGAAGACGAGCAGTTCGATGCCTACAAAGCGGTAGCGGAAGCCTGCGGCGCGCAGGCGGTTATCGTGCGTACCATGGACATCGGCGGCGACAAAGAGCTGCCTTACATGAACTTCCCGAAAGAGGAAAACCCGTTCCTCGGCTGGCGCGCTATTCGTATCGCTATGGATCGTAAAGAGATCCTGCGCGATCAGCTGCGCGCCATCCTGCGCGCTTCCGCTTTCGGCAAACTGCGTATCATGTTCCCGATGATTATCTCTGTCGAAGAGGTACGCGAACTGAAGCAGGCGCTGGAGGGCTACAAGGCCGAACTGCGCGCAGAAGGCAAAGCCTTCGATGAAAAAATCGAGATTGGCGTAATGGTGGAAACCCCCGCTGCAGCGACCATTGCCCGCCACCTGGCCAAAGAAGTCGACTTCTTCAGCATCGGAACCAATGATCTGACGCAGTATACACTGGCAGTAGACCGTGGTAATGATATGATCTCGCATCTCTACCAGCCGATGTCGCCGTCGGTCCTTAACCTAATCAAGCAGGTTATCGATGCTTCTCACGCAGAAGGGAAGTGGACCGGGATGTGCGGTGAGCTTGCTGGTGATGAACGTGCTACACTTCTGTTGCTGGGGATGGGGCTGGATGAGTTCAGTATGAGTGCCATCTCTATCCCGCGCATCAAGAAGATCATCCGTAACACTAACTTCGAAGATGCGAAGGTGTTAGCAGAGCAGGCTCTTGCTCAACCGACAACGGACGAGTTAATGACGCTGGTTAACAAGTTCATTGAAGAAAAAACAATCTGCTAATCCACGAGATGCGGCCCAAATTACTGCTTAGGAGAGAAGGTTAATGGGGTTTTTTAGTAAACTGTTCGGTGACAATAAAGGTAGCAGCGACACCGGAACGATTGATATCGTTGCGCCGCTGTCTGGCGAAATCGTCAATATCGAAGACGTGCCAGACGTGGTATTCGCTGAGAAAATCGTTGGCGATGGTATCGCTATCAAACCGACCGGCGACAAAATGGTCGCGCCGGTTGACGGCACCATCGGTAAAATTTTTGAAACTAACCACGCCTTCTCTATCGAATCCGATAGCGGCATTGAGCTGTTCGTTCACTTCGGTATCGATACCGTTGAACTGAAAGGCGAAGGTTTCAAACGCATCGCTGAAGAAGGCCAGCGCGTAAAAGGGGGCGACGTGGTTATCGAATTCGATCTGCCGCTGCTGGAAGAAAAAGCGAAATCCACGCTGACGCCAGTCGTTATCTCCAATATGGACGAGATCAAAGAGCTGACCAAGCTGTCTGGCAGCGTTACCGTTGGCGAAACGCCGGTTATCCGCATTAAAAAATAATCGCGTTTAGCTGATGTAAAAACGGCGCCCGTCTGGCGCCGTTTTTTTATCGGCAAAATTCAGATTCCCGCCCCCTGAGTAAAATGATCTTCACCGTAAACCCCGGTGGAAAGATAGCGATCGCCGCGATCGCAGATAATCGCCACCACCACTGCCCCCGGCGTGGTTCGTGCCACCCGCAGAGCACCCGCTACCGCGCCACCGGAACTGACGCCGCAGAAAATCCCCTCTTCCCGGGCCAGGCGACGCATGGTCGCTTCCGCCTCCTGCTGGCCGATATCCAGCACTTCATCCACCAGTTCCGCATCGAAAATGCCCGGCATCCACTCCTGAGGCCAGCGGCGGATCCCCGGAATGCTACTGCCCTCTTCGGGCTGCAGGCCAACGATAGTAACCGGTGAACTCTGCTCGCGCAGGAAACGCGCAGTGCCGGTAATAGTGCCAGTGGTTCCCATGCTGGAGACAAAATGGGTCAGCTTACCGGCGGTCTGGCGCCAGATTTCCGGCCCGGTGGTTTCATAGTGGGCCAGCGGGTTATCCGGATTATTAAACTGATCCAGCACATAGCCTTCGCCACGCGCCGCCATATCCCGGGCCAGCGCTCTGGCGCCTTCCATACCGTCGCTTTTACTGACCAGGATTAACTCCGCGCCGTAGGCCTGCATCGCCGCCTGACGCTCCAGGCTCATATTGTCCGGCATCAGTAGCTTCATGCGGTAGCCTTTCAACGCCGCAATCATCGCCAGCGCAATACCGGTGTTACCGCTGGTGGCTTCGATAAGCACATCGCCCGGCGTGATATCACCGCGCGCCTCAGCATGGACTATCATTGAATACGCCGCCCGATCCTTTACCGAACCAGCGGGATTGCTACCTTCCAGCTTAACCCAAATTTCGCTGCCGTTATCCGGCGTCATACGCTGCAGACGAACCAGCGGCGTATTACCGATTGTGTTTTCCAGTGTGCTCACGTTTCACTTGTCCAGAAAATAAAAACGGCCAGGTGGCCGCTCTCGGTGATTCTTTGTTCTCTTTTATACTCTAAATAATTCGAGTTGCAGGGCATATCTGCCAAAAGCAGTTCAGCACGGCCCCGAAGGGGCGAGTCCCGCCAGGGCCCCGTAACGCAGCAAGAGAGTGACAAACCGATACCGGTTTGAACAGCGCTTGCGGCTTACCCTCCCCGGAAGCATAGTCGTACTATGTGACCGGGGTTACAAATCTGTCAGAAACAGATTTGAACGCACGATAAGTGCGGCCCTGAAAGGATGAGGCCCATGGATGGGCCGAATTTCTGAGTACCGCTAACGTGCCTGCAGCTTGCAGTATAACGGGTATATCAGGCCGTGCGCGCTAACGCAACAGGTTGTATACGCTCATCGCCGTGATAAATTCTCGCGTTCTGCAAACCCACGAACAGGCGTTCGCCGCGCCTGGGGGGGTGCTCGTCCTGCATTACCACCGTCAGCGGCTCACGGCTCCAGCCTTCAGGTTGAACCACCAGTTGCATATAGTGGCCGCGAGGGCTGACCTCTACCACCTGTACCGGCAGCGGCGAATCCAGGCTGGTACGACGACTGATATCCACTTCCCAGGGGCGCAGGAACAGATCCACCTCACCCTGCCAGGCTGGCGTATAGCCCAGCGACCAGCGGTGGGCGCCAACGTGGAACTGACCGCCACGCAGAGTGCCGCCCAGGCGATTAACCTCACCCAGGAACTCCAGCACGAAGCGGGTCGCCGGTTCTCGCCACACCTGCTCCGGCGCATCGGCCTGTTCTATATTCCCCTGACTCATCACCACCACCCTGTCGGCCACTTCCATCGCCTCTTCCTGGTCGTGGGTCACGAAGACGCTGGTAAATTTTAGCTCTTCATGCAGTTCGCGCAGCCAGCGACGCAGCTCTTTACGAACCTGAGCATCCAGCGCGCCGAACGGCTCATCAAGCAACAAAATCTGCGGTTCTACCGCCAGCGCGCGCGCCAGCGCTACCCGCTGCTTCTGACCGCCGGAAAGCTGCGCCGGGAAGCGATCTGCCAGGTGGGCCAGTTGCACCATATCCAGCAGTTTGCTGACTTTCTGGCGAATAGTCGCAGCATTCGGGCGCTGACGGCGCGGCAGCACCGTCAGACCAAAGGCGATATTGTCGAATACCGTCATATGGCGAAACAGCGCATAGTGCTGAAACACAAATCCCACCCGGCGATCCCGGGCATGCAGACGGCTGACATCGGTTCCGTGAAAGCGGATACGCCCGCTGCTCTGGCTCTCAAGACCGGCGATAATACGCAGCAGCGTGGTCTTTCCCGAGCCGGAAGGCCCCAGCAGCGCTACCATCTGGCCGGAAGGAATGTCCAGTGAGATATCGTTCAGCACCCGGGTGCGGCCAAATGATTTTTTGATTCCGTCGATCTCAATGCTCATTGATCTCCCTCCTGTTGCTGGCGTTTATGCTGATGGTTCAGACGCCACTGCAACGTACTCTTTAAAAACAGGGTAATAATCGCCATCAGGGCCAGCAGGGCCGCGGCGGTAAAGGAGCCGACCGTATTATAGTCCTGCTCCAGCAGTTCAATCTGTAATGGCAGCGATAGCGTCTCGCCGCGAATTGAGCCGGACACCACCGATACCGCGCCGAACTCACCGATGGCGCGAGCGTTAGTCAAAACTACGCCATACAACAGCGCCCAGCGGATGTTGGGCAGCGTCACCCGACGGAACATCTGCCAGCCAGAAGCCCCCAGCAGAATAGCGGCTTCATCTTCGTTGCTGCCCTGGCTCATCATCACCGGCACCAGCTCACGCACCACAAAAGGACAGGTGACGAAGATAGTCACCAGCACCATACCCGGCCAGGAAAACATGATTTGCAGATCGTGAGCATCCAGCCAGGCGCCCATCGGGCCATTGGTACCGTAAAACAGCAAATAGACCAGACCCGCCACCACCGGCGACACCGCAAAAGGGATATCCAACAGGGTCAGCAGCAGCTGGCGCCCCGGGAAAGTAAAGCGCGTTACCAGCCAGGCCAGCAGCGTGCCGAACAGCAGATTGACCGGCACCGCGATCAACGCGATCAACACCGTCAGCCAGATGGCGTGCAGCATGTCGGGATCCGCCAGATTATTCAGCGCCGGCAGAATTCCTTTAGAAAAGGCCTGGGTAAAGATGTAGATCATCGGCACCACCAGCAGCAGGAACGAGAGCAGCGCACCGGTGCCAATCAGCAGCCATTTAACCCAGTCCACTCGCGGACGGTCATACAGTTGGGTTACTTCAGACATCAGTGCCCCCCTACCCGTTTGCCAAAGCGGCTCTGCAACGTATTGATGCTAAACAGCAACAGCAGCGACGCGCCCAGGATAACCGACGCCACGGCGCTGGCCGCCGGATAATCAAACTCCTGCAGGCGCACAAAGATCATCAGCGAGGTGACTTCGGTCTTCCATGCAATATTGCCGGCGATAAAGATCACCGCGCCGAATTCGCCCAGGCTGCGGGTAAAAGAGAGCGCCACGCCGGCAAGCAGCGCCGGGGAAAGTTCCGGCAGCACCACCCGACGAAAGCTCTGAAAGCGGGTCGCTCCCAGAGTCTGGGCCGCCTCTTCGTACTCGGGCCCCAGCTCTTCCAGCACCGGTTGAACGGTACGCACCACAAAGGGGACGCTGGTGAAGGCCATCGCTACCGCGATACCAAGCCAGGTATAGGTCACCTTAATACCCATTTCACCCAACCATTCGCCGTACAGGCCATGAGCGGAAAAGAGCGACGCCAAAGTCAGACCCGCCACGGCGGTCGGCAGCGCGAACGGCAGATCCATCAGACCATCCAGCAGGCTACGGCCGGGGAACTGATAGCGGGTCAGAATCCAGGCCATCAACATGCCGAAAACGCCGTTAAACACCGATGCTACCGCGGCGGAAAGCAGCGTTACCTTATAGGCGGCGACCACCTGCGGATTCGTAATCACCTCCCAGTATTGCGCCAGCGTCATCTGGGAGAGCTGCATCACCAGTGCGCTCAACGGCAGCAGCAGGATCAGGCAGACAAACAACAGACTGGTGCCCAGGCTCAGGGTAAAACCTGGCAGCACGCGCTTCGATGCAACCGCAAACATTAGCTACGCCCCGCCGCCAGCAGTTTATCCAGCTCCCCGCCGCTGGCGAAATGGGTTTTCATCGCCTCATTCCAGCTGCCGAACAGATCTTCCACCCGGAACAGCTCAGTTTCCGGGAATCGATCCTTCAACTGCCCCATCAACTTCGGGTTATTCACCCGGTAGTAGAAATCGGTAATAATTTTCTGAGCCGATGGGCTGTAGAGATAGTTCAGGTAAGCCTTCGCCGCCTTTTCGGTACCGCGGGACTCCACATTTTTATCCAGCCAGGCCACCGGGAATTCCGCCAGTACGTTGACCTTCGGTACCACCACCTCGAACTGCCGATCCGGATACTGATTACGAATATTGTTCACTTCAGATTCGAAGCTAATCAGCACATCGCCCAGCCCGCGCTCCACAAAGCTGGTAGTGGCGCCGCGCCCGCCGGTGTCGAACACCTCAACATTCTTCAGGAAGCGGGTCATAAACTGTTCGGTTTTCGCCTTATCGCCGCCGTTCGCTTTCCAGGAAGCGCCCCAGGCCGCCAGGTATGTGTAACGGGCGTTGCCCGAAGTCTTCGGATTGGGGAAGATAAGCTTAACGTCGCTGCGCCCCAGATCCTGCCAGCTATGGATATTTTTCGGGTTTCCCTTACGTACCAGAAAGGCCATGGTGGAATAGAACGGTGAGCTGTGGTTCGCCAGACGGCTCTGCCAGTCAGCGGGCAGCAGACGACCGCGATCGTGCAGAATCTGCACATCGGTCACCTGGTTATAAGTTACAACATCGGCTTTTAAGCCCTGCAAAATCGCCAGCGCCTGTTTCGATGATCCGGCGTGGGACTGTTTGATGGTCAGGGGATCGCCGTGGTTTTCGCTGGCCCACTGTTTGACGAACGGCGGATTCAACGCGGCGAACAGCTCGCGCGAAACGTCATAGGAACTGTTGAGCAGCTCGGTCGCCTGCGCCTGCCCCACCAGCAGTAGCAGCGAAACGGCCAGCGCGCGTCCTGATGTTTTTAGTGACTTAACGGACATTCTCCCACCCTAATATCTGAAATCAGCAGCTATCACGCCCTTACTTCAATGGATATCAGTGTATTTATAACGGGAGGCAAAGCTGTAACGCTTTTATATACCGTTTGGTGATTTACAAGCGCAAAACAATATAAGAAGGCAGCGCGGCCGGAAAGCCACGCTGCAGTGGACTCACAGGGCCAGAAGCCGGTCCAGGGAAGGGGCGAAGTAGTAGCCGCCGGTAACGGGTTTGGTAAAGCGCAGCATGGCGTCGCGTTTACCATCGGTTTCGCCAAACATGCTCAGCAGTTGCTGCTCAATGTTGTGCAACCGCGCACAATAGGCAATGAAGTACAGACCGTGAGTGCCGCTGGCGGTGCCATAGGGCAGACTCTGGCGAATAATCTTCAGGCTCTTGCCGTCTTCTTCCAGATCCACCCGGCTCAGGTGCGAAGTCACCGGACGCTCTTCCGGTTCAATCTCTTCATTCGCCACTTTGGTACGACCAATAATCATCTCCTGATCGGGGATGCTAATATTACCGAGCTGCTTCAGGTTATGTTCCCAGCGCTGGGCGAACACATAGCTGCCGCCATCGTCCACGCCGCCGTTGATGATGCCATACTCGCGGCGCAGCTCCTCGCCGGCCGGGTTTTCGGTGCCATCCACGAAACCACTGAGATCGCGCTCTTCAACCCAGCGGAAGCCGTGGATCTCCTCTTCGACCTTCAGCACGCCACCGAAAGCCGCCAGCGCGGCCTGAGCGGCACTGAAGTTCACATCATGACGCCAGGAGAGAATGTGAATCAGCACATCACGTTGGGTGGCCGGAGCCAGTCCCTTGCCAAGCGGGGTAAAATCTTTCAGCTCTGGCGCGCCTGCGCCGCCGCTCAGATCGCGCCACAGATCGTGGCCAAAAGCCACCACCGCGCCGAGACGGGCATCCGGCCACTGGGCGCGCAGCGCTTCCAGTCGCGCATGAAAATCCTGACATCCCTGCTTCAGCGCAGCGAAATCCCCCTGAAAACGCGCTTCCAGCCAGATAGCAGCGCGACAATGTTCCGGCAAAATACCGGTCTGCACCCGGGACATAACTCCTCCTGAAAAATAAAATGAACAACGGCTCGTTGAGGCTTATGCGGGCTTATGCTGCCCGTCCAGTCGTGAACTCAGCGCCGCAGAAACGCGGCGCTGCAGAGGCTATATAGTAGCGCGGCTTAACGCTGCCAGACGATCTTTTTAAGCCGCCATTCTTTTAATGTATCATCTGAAGGCATCAGCCCTTCCGGCCCACGCCATGTGCCGCCAAACAGATAGCTCAGATGCTGGCTGTTCGGCGCCTTACAGACCACCAGCTCGGCATCCTCGCCGCTGCCTTTGGTACAGGCGCCATAGGCCTTACGGTAAAGATCGCTAAAAGGCGTTCCCAATTTAACGCCGCCTTCAGCAGTAGCGATATCCTCATCCATTACGATGATTTTTCCTACATGGCCGCCATCGCCGCTAATTATCAGCGCCACGTTGTCATCTTTCAGGGCTTCGTAATAGCTCATCACCCGACCGTCGGTCATCCTCATACCGCTGCGCAGCCGGTAATCTCCGTTCAGGCCGTCGGCAATGGCCTCTTCGTTAAGCGGCGTAGCGGCGCCGATTCCCCCTACCCCGCTGTCGCTGACGCTAATCGAGGAGCCAAACCAGTTCCATGGCGCCATTTTCGACCAGTGAACTTCAGACAAGGTCGAACAACCGCTGGCCATCAGCACCATGCTCCCCATCAGTAACGCTCGCAGTTTCTTCATTCCTTATTCCCGTACTTGTTGTGTGACGCACAGTTGGAGTGCGGCATCAGCTAAAAGTGCCATTATGTTCATCAAACGGCGTAAAACAGGCACGCAAACGACGGCTAACCAGAAGCCACCATAGCGCCAGCAGATCGACGATGAGTAGCGCCAGGGCGGTCACGGTTTCCGCCTCCCCCTGGGCCAGCAACCACAGCTGCCAGAGCGAAAGAAGCGATTGGGTCACGATAAGCACCCGACGCCATCCACGCCACAGCCGTGGGAAACGCTGACGCCGCCCGCTAAGTAAAAAAGCCAGCGCCGCTGGTATCCCCGCCAGCAGGCCCAGCCAGAACGCGGTGCGATCCGGATAAAACAGCGCCAGCAGCGTCTCTCCCTGCTGGCGTGAAGCCCCTGCCAGCACCAGCAGCACCCAGGTTCGGGCCTGTAGCACCAGCACCGCCCAAAATAGCGGCGGCAGTCTTAACCAGCCATGGCTATTATAATCAGATGCTTCCCACATATGCCTTAAGGTTTAGATAAGATGGAAGTGACAGATTATGGCATTGTGAAAGCGATACGCACATATTCGTATCCCGAAGAATAAGGAGATTGAGATGAAAAAAAGCGTTCTGGCTCTGCTGCTTGCAACCGCAGCACTGACCGCAACCTCCGCGATGGCTCAGAATGGCGGCTTTTCTGGGCCGGATCAGTCAACCCAACGCCAGGGCGGTTTTGTCGGCCCTAACGTTTCCAGCACTACGGTGGAAAAAGCAAAAGGCCTGCGCGACGACAGTTGGGTGGTGCTGGAAGGCAACATCCTGCGTAAAGTGGGTAAAGAGCTGTATGAATTCCGCGATGCCAGCGGCTCCGTCAATGTCGATATCGACGACGACGTCTGGGGCGGCCTGACGGTAACCCCAAAAGATAAAGTGCGTATTGAAGGCGAAGTGGATAAAGACTGGAACTCGGTCGAAATCGACGTTAAGAAAATTACCAGGCCATAATATATCAGATTCATTACGCCTTACCGGGAAATGCGACTTTGCTCTTCAGGAAGAAGTCGTCGTTATCCCGGTATCCATATACCATTTTTATTACCCTGATCTTATTGTTCGCTCCTCCCTGCCCCCCATTGGTACAAAAACCTCATGTTGTGAGGCGTGGCTTTGCCGTGTTAAAAGAAAATCGGCGCATTACGACACGTTCAGAAATCTGAATTCGCGTAGTAAAGAGATGCAATATGACACTATGGCAAGACACATATATAGTATTGTGATATGTAAGGCTGCATGGGCTATTACGATAAGGAACGTCTTTTTATGCCTGCACTTCAGTTTCCCTGCACGATATTTAAAACGCAAAAATGGATGGACGACTACCGCGCCAGCGATATGCGCTGCGGCGACCTGTCCGAAAGCCAGCTAAAAACACAGTTTCACCTGATAGATGTTTCCAACAGGGCAAACCCATACACGCTGGCAAAAATCACCCCGTTCAGGCAGCCACAGTCAAGGTTTCATGGCTCCCGCGGCACAGGGGAAAAAATCACCCGTCAGCAGTGTGCCGCTATACTCTTTGACGAATTCCGGGATTTGTCCCGCGCCTTTGCGATATACGGCCCTTATAAATCGCTAATAAAGCAGATGATCACCCATATGCAGGGGGCCAGCGGCGCACCGTTCAGGCATATGTTACTGGACAGGGCGCTAAAGGAGCATATTTTATCGGATAACACACCAAACAGTACTCGCTTATATTTGGATGAAGCTATTAAAAAAAATATTGACTGGGAAAATAAATGTTACCCCATGGATGGAAAAAATGAACTCAGAATGGCAATTATGGATGGAAAACTCCCTAAATTTGATCGATTCCAGGATAACTTTAACGGTATGGGAATAACCGTGCATGATACCTGGGCAACCCATATCACCATCAAATCACTACAGGTTGATGACGATCGCTACCGTGCCGTTGTTCACTATAAGGTTCAGGATCACTTCGGCCTGGATAGCGACGATATATCAAAAACTAAATTTAACCAGCTCCGGTTTTTCCGTATCTGGTTTGTACTCCAGCGTTACAGCCAGTTTGGTTTCAGGCCCTTTATGACCAATATGGAAGCTACTATTGAAATAACAGGAACCCGTAAATGAAAGTAAAAAATAAGAAAACCATTTTCCTGCTGTTTCTGATTGTCTGTACACTGCTAAGCTACTGGCTTTGGTTATCATTGCGTCCGGTGAAAGTGATTGCAGTCCATGAAGAGGGTAACCATGCATCCGTTTTAGTCAGGAACTACCCAATTACAGACAGGGGAAAAATAAACTGGTGGCTTGAAAACAAAGACAGGCTAAAGGATAAGTACAACATACCAAAGCCATCCTCATCCGGATACTTCACCATTGTATTCTGGGATTTTGGTGATGGCTACAAGGAGGAAGGAAAATATGACAGGCGATGTTTTTCCGATATAAAAACAAAAGTAAACTGCATCGAAAAGAATGCTGTTTTCACCGTTAATAAAAGTAGAAATTTCAATATAACATTCAAGCCCCATGATGGTGATAATTATCATTTAGATAACAGGGGAAACATTACCAAAATAAAATACAATTAAGTCCTTGCTTCTGGGGGCGCATACTCTCATAAAATCACTACAGTTTAACAGGCCCAATCTCGGGCCCTTTATAACCAATATGGAAGCCACTATTTAAATAACAGGAACCCGTAAGGCAAGAAAGTTATTAACGGGTACACACTGCGTAAACTTTACCCTGTTCAATGAGTTAGCCAGGCAATGTCTGTTATTCACTCTGCATAGATGATACTGGCGGACATTTTCCAAATTCAATCAGCGACAAGTAACCAGACAATCTATGCGTAAAAAGTACCCTGGCCCCTTCGGGGCAAGAGCGAACAACCCGCTGGCGCGCTACCAGACCTGAGCAGAGGAGCGCTCTGCCCGGCGCCCTCCGCCTTACCTGCGGATTTTTCGCTCAACGCCGCGTCAGAGGCCAAGAGGCGCAATCTAATACTCTTCGTCCTCTATCAGACGCCGCCCAAGGTTGATAACGTCCTGCTGTTCATATCCAAGACGTTCATACATACCGATAACGATGTCATTATCTTCACGTACCTGAATATTGATTTTGGGGCAGCCCCGGGCAATCAGCTTTTTCTCAAGACGACTGAGCAGCGCATTAGCAATGCCGCGACCGCGGAATTCCGGATGTACCCCCAGATAGTATGCCGAGCCGCGATGGCCGTCATACCCGCCCATCAGCGAACCGACAATCTCTCCGCCGACTTCGGCGACCAGGAACAGATCCGGATCGTGATTCATTTTACGTTCGATATCCATTTCAGGATCATTCCAGGGACGCAGCAGATCGCAGCGTTCCCAGAGCGTAATTATCTCTTCGAAATCATCCTGGCGAAAAATGCGTATCTCCATGAGTAGCCCCGCGTTTTTACCCTGAAAAGGCTGATTATGGCTTCAATAGAAGAAATAGCCAATATCCTGGCCTCATATCGTCGCTATCGATGGCATAATGGCCGCTGTCATTGATTGAAATGAAAAGTAAAACATTTGTTATCATCCAGCAGCGTTTAGCAAGTTACGATAGGATGTAACAACCCCCTGGCCCGCCTTGCAGGCGCGGCTTACGTGGCAATATGGAGCCGTCAGGCTTCAAGGGACATCACAAAGACAAAACAACAAGGCCGTATGAGTAAAATAAAGACGCTGCAACCCATTGCATCACGCCGCCAGTTTTTATTAACCGGTCTGGCGGCTCTGACGTTCGCCGGACTCAATAGCGCGTACGCCAGAGAAGAGAGTAAGGCATTAAAAACCCACAACGGACATAGCGCCCCCAACAAAAAATCGGGGGGACGCCGCGTGATCATGCTGGATCCCGGTCATGGCGGCATAGATAGCGGCGCGCTTGGGAGCAATGGCTCCATGGAGAAGCACGTAGTGCTGGCCATCGCCAAAAATGTGCGCACCATTCTGCGCCAGAAAGGCTATGACGCGCGTCTGACCCGTACAACGGACGAATTTATTCCGCTCTACGATCGCGTAGAGATAGCCCACAAACACGGCGCCGATCTGTTCATGTCGATTCATGCGGACGGCTTTACCAACCCTTCGGTTTCCGGAGCCTCGGTCTTTGCGCTCTCTAACCGCGGGGCCAGTAGCGCCATGGCGAAATACCTGTCCGAGCGCGAAAATGCTGCGGATGACGTCGCGGGCAACAAGGCGAAAAATCGCGATCACTACCTGCAACAGGTGCTGTTCGATCTGGTGCAGACTGACACCATTAAGAACAGCCTGACCCTGGGCTCTCACGTACTTAAGCAGATTCGCGCGGTGCATCGCCTGCACAGCAAGAGCACCGAACAGGCCGCCTTTGTGGTGCTAAAATCGCCTTCGATACCATCGGTGCTGGTGGAAACTTCGTTTATCACCAACCCTGCGGAAGAACGACTGCTGGGCACCACCGCATTTCGCCAGAAGATAGCCCATGCCATCGCAGGCGGTGTGGTGAACTATTTTAACTGGTTTGATAACCACAAGGCTCACTCTAAACGCACATCATAATGAAATCCGATATTCAAAAAGTAAAAAACTGCCTGCTGGAACTGCAGGACAGCATTTGCCATGAACTGGCCAGCCGCGACGGCGCCCGCTTTCGCGAAGACGACTGGCAACGCCCGGGCGGCGGCGGCGGCCGCACCCGGGTACTGAACGGCGAGCTGTTCGAACAGGCAGGGGTTAACTTTTCCCACGTCCATGGCGACCAGATGCCAGCTTCCGCGACGGCGCACCGCCCCGAACTGGCGGGCCGCAGCTTCGAAGCGATGGGGGTTTCACTGGTGGTGCATCCCACCAACCCATACGTTCCCACCAGCCACGCTAACGTGCGATTCTTCATTGCCGAAAAACCGGATGCCCCTCCGGTGTGGTGGTTCGGCGGCGGCTTTGATCTCACCCCTTATTACGGCTTTGAGGAAGATGCCCGTCACTGGCACCGCACTGCGCGCGATCTCTGTCTGCCCTTTGGTGAAGAGGTGTATCCGCGCTACAAGAAGTGGTGCGATGAATATTTCTGGCTCAGGCATCGCAATGAACAGCGCGGTATCGGTGGCCTGTTCTATGACGATCTGAACACCCCGGATTTCGACCACTGCTTCGACTTCACGCAGGCCGTCGGCCAGGGGTTTCTTGACGCTTATCTGCCGATCGTCGAACGGCGTCGCGCTATGCCATGGGGCGAACGCGAGCGCGAATTCCAGCTGTGGCGCCGCGGACGTTACGTGGAGTTTAACCTGGTCTGGGATCGCGGCACCCTGTTCGGCCTGCAAACCGGCGGACGTACCGAATCGATACTGATGTCGATGCCGCCGCTGGTGCGCTGGCAGTATGACTACCACCCCGAACCCGGCAGCCCGGAGGCTGAACTGAGCGAATTTCTGAAAGTGCGGGAGTGGGTATAGTCACTCCCTGGAGCGAAATCACGATCGCACTGCTGGCGGGCGATCGTTTTCCATTTTCAGAACCGGCGATAGCGTACAGATATGCCTTGATGAAAATAAAAATAACTGATATCTGAGATATACCGTTAAAGCGTATTTATGGAGAACATTGCACATGGAGCCCAGAGAAGGACTACTCACTTTCCGTGCCGAAGGCAATAACATTCCCGGCAGCCTTTATTACTCAAGAAAAATTCACTGGCCGGGAATCTCATCCCGGTGCCATGCCTACGGTTCTGGTGTTACAATAGGACGAGGTCACGATCTAAAATACCGCTCAACCACCGGGATTATTCGCGATCTGACTTCTGCTGGCATTCCATCTGAACAAACAAAAAAAAATAGCTGAAGCCTCCCGAAAAAGCCACTGTAGCGCCCGAGACTTTGTTAAGCAGCAAAAAGATAATTTTTGTTGATATGAAATATCAGGGTTCCCTAAACTATAAGATGGTTTCATATTTTGAGAAAAATAAAAAAGAAAGCGTTATCAGATTAATAAGAGAAACTCCTTCTTTGCTCGAATATGAGTCTGTCAGAGGTCGTATACGCTATCTACAAGGAAAGAAGTAATGAAGCTATTTATGTTTTTTTTATTACTCCTGCCATCAGCGTTCTACTCTTACGCAAATGAATCCCATGATAAAGATAACGCCTCTTTCCCGTATTGTACGAATATGTCACACACGGCCGAAATCACTGTGTGTATTATGGATGTAGCCATTCAAAAGAAAAAAGAATATCAGAGATCGTTCAATAAATATTTTCAATCGATATCTTCCCCTGAAGAGAGACCCTATGATAAAGCTACCGTCGCCAGACTGGCCAGGAAAGCGAAAAAAGGTTGGGATACTTATATTGAAAATGAATGCTTAGCCGAGGCTTCGGTTTATGAAAAAAACTCTTATGGCTACAATGATACTTATCATATATGCCTGATAACAGGCTATGACAGCAGAATAAAATATTATAAAAAAAATCTGTATTAAGCTCTCAGAGAACCATCAAATCCACGAAGATTATTGACGATAAAGACTTTAATAGAATGCTCCCTTTATGGGAGCATTCCATCAACGCCCGTTACAGCGGATTCGTCTGAGCTTCGACCACCGCCAGCGCCACCATATTCACGATACGACGTACTGAAGCGATAGAAGTCAGTACGTGAACCGGTTTGGCGATGCCCATCAACACTGGCCCAACCGTCACCCCTTCAGAACTGGAGACCCGCAGCAGGTTGTAGCTGATACGCGCCGCTTCCATATTCGGCATAATCAGGATGTTCGCCGAACCTTTCAGCGGGCTGTCCGGCATACGGTCGTGACGGATATTTTCCATCAGCGCCGCATCGCCGTGCATTTCGCCATCGATCATCAAATCCGGCGCCCGTTCACGCACCAGCTCCAGGGTCTGGCGCATCTTACAGGCCGCCGGGGCGTCCGAAGAGCCGTAACTGGAGTGCGACAGCAGCGCCACCTTAGGCTCAATCCCGAAACGACGTACGGTCTCCGCCGCCATCAGGGTGATTTCCGACAGCTGCTCCGGCGTAGGATCGTCATTCACATAGGTATCGGCAATAAAGGTGTTGCCGCTCGGCAGCAGCAGCGCGTTCATTGCCCCGGCAGCGCTGACCCCTTCGCGATAGCCAAACAGCTTTTCCACTACCGAAAAATGCTCATGATATTCGCCGATAGTACCGCAGATCAGCGCGTCGGCCTCGCCGCGATGCACCATGATGGCGCCGATGGCGGTGGTGTTGCTCAGAATCGCCCGCTGGGCCTGCTCCTGAGTCACGCCGCGGCGCTTCATGATCTCGTAATACTCGTTCCAGTAAGACTTGTAGCGCGGATCGGATTCGTTATTAACGATCTCGAAATCGCGGCCCGGCTCGATCTGCAGGCCCAGTTTCTTGATGCGCATTTCAATAACGCTTGGGCGACCTATCAGAATGGGCTTCGCCAGCCCCAGGGTGATTAGCTCCTGGGTGGCGTGCAGCACGCGGCTGTCCTCGCCTTCTGCCAGCACCACGCGTTTGGGATCCTTACGGGCCTGGGAGAAAATCGGCTTCATAAACAGGTTGGTTTTATAAACGAACTCGGTCAGCTTATCCTTATAGGCTTCGAAATCGCTGATAGGACGCGTCGCCACGCCGGAATCCATCGCCGCCTTCGCCACGGCCGGGGCGATCTTGACGATAAGACGCGGATCGAACGGTTTAGGGATCAGGTACTCCGGCCCGAAGGAAAGTTCCTGATCGCCATAAGCGGAAGCAACCACTTCGCTCTGTTCGGCGTGGGCCAGCTCGGCAATGGCGTGAACCGCCGCCAGTTTCATCTCTTCGTTAATGGCGGTGGCGCCCACATCCAGCGCGCCGCGGAAGATAAACGGGAAGCAGAGAACGTTGTTCACCTGGTTGGGGAAGTCGGAACGACCGGTGCAGATAATGGCGTCGGGGCGAACTTCTTTCGCCAGCGGCGGCATGATCTCCGGCTCCGGATTAGCCAGCGCCAGAATCAGCGGCGAGTCGGCCATCTTCCTGACCATCTCCTGGGTCATCACTTTCGGGCCGGAGCAACCCAGGAAAATATCGGCGCCTTCAATCGCTTCGCTAAGGGTGCGTTGGCCGTTGTCATCGATGGCGTAGGCCGCTTTAGTTTCGGCCATGTTCTCTTCACGGCCCTTGTAGATTACGCCTTTGGAGTCGCACACCACGATGTTGTGCTTCTGCATCCCCAGGGCTACCAGCAGGTTCATACAGGCGATGGCCGAAGCGCCGGCGCCGGAAACCACCAGACGAACATCGGAGATATTCTTTTTCACCACCCGCAGACCGTTCAGCACCGCAGCGGTACAGATAATGGCGGTACCGTGCTGGTCGTCGTGGAACACCGGAATATTCATGCGCTCGCGCAGTTTTTTCTCAATATAGAAACATTCCGGCGCTTTAATGTCTTCCAGGTTGATCCCGCCGAAGGTCGGCTCCAGCGCCGCTACCACATCGATAAGCTTATCGGGATCCATTTCATCGACTTCGATATCGAATACATCAATACCGGCGAATTTCTTGAACAGCACCCCCTTACCTTCCATAACGGGTTTACCGGCCAGCGCGCCGATGTTTCCCAGGCCCAGCACCGCCGTACCGTTAGAAACCACGGCCACCAGGTTACCGCGCGCCGTATATTTGTGAGCTGCCAGCGGATCATCGGCAATCTCAAGGCAAGGTGCCGCCACGCCCGGGGAGTAGGCCAGCGCCAGATCGCGCTGGGTCGCCAGCGGCTTGGTCGGTGCGACCTGAATTTTGCCCGGGACGGGGAACTCGTGAAAATCGAGGGCACTTTGCTTCAACTGTTCGTCCATTGTTTTGTTCCTATCTTTTTTGCTAAGGAAGATGTCAGGGATATGGCGCCATCTGGCACCGGTAGAGTATCGCGCCGAGCCGCCACGCAAACTTTGAACGGAGCCAAAGTATCAGCATTGCGGGTCTCTAAATGTTATTTAGTTTTAACCTTTATGTTACATATCCTGCAAAGCATTACCACACCTCTCTGCTATCCTTTTTCTGTTATGCCAAAAGGTATTTTCTATAACCTAACTAATTCGAGTCGCAGGACATATCTATCGCAGGCAGATATCAACGTGCTTCAGCACGGCCTCGTAACGCGGCAAGGGAGTGACAAGCCGGTTTGAACAGCGCTTGCGCTGGCCCACAGGGTAAGCCGAGGCTCATCATCCCCAGCAGCATAGAAAAACTATGTAACCGGGATGACAAATCTGTCAGGAACAGATTTGAACGCACGATAAGTGCGGCCCAGGAAGGGCCGAATAGCTGAGCGAAGTCAAGGCACCTGCAGCTTGAAGTATGACGGGTATATAACCAGGGAGTTTCAAATGAACCAGCTAGATGCGATCAAACAGTTCACCACCGTAGTTGCCGACAGCGGCGACATTGAGTCTATTCGCCACTATCAGCCACAAGACGCCACCACTAACCCTTCCCTGCTGCTCAAAGCCGCAGCGCTGGAGCAGTACCAGCCTCTGATTCATGATGCCATCGAATGGGGTAAACAGCAGGGAGCCAGCCACGAAGAGCAGGTTATGAACGCCTGCGATAAGCTGGCGGTCAACTTTGGCGTAGAAATTCTCAAGAGCATTCCGGGCCGCGTCTCCACCGAAGTGGACGCCCGTCTCTCCTTCAATCAGGAAAAGAGCATCGATAAAGCCCGCCGTCTGGTGGAGCTGTATCAGCAGCAGGGCATCGATAAATCGCGCATTCTGATTAAGCTCGCTTCCACCTGGGAGGGGATCCGCGCCGCAGAATTGCTGGAAAAAGAGGGTATTAACTGTAACCTCACCCTACTGTTCTCCTTCGCCCAGGCCAGGGCCTGTGCTGAAGCAGGCGTTTTTCTGATCTCCCCTTTCGTGGGCCGTATTTACGACTGGTACCAGGCACGCCAGCCCCTGAATCCCTATGTGGTGGATGAAGATCCCGGCGTGAAGTCGGTGCGTAATATCTATGCCTGGTATAAGCAACACAACTTCGAAACCATCGTCATGGGGGCCAGCTTCCGCCGTACCGAACAGATTCTGGCGCTGGTGGGCTGTGACCGCCTGACCATTTCGCCATCCCTGCTTCAGCAGTTGCAGGAAAGCGAAGAACCCGCCCCCCGCAAGCTGGTTCCCAGTTCACAGGGCTTTAAACGCCCGACCCCGCTGGATGAAGCGGAGTTTCGCTGGGAACACAATGAAGATCCGATGGCGGTGGACAAACTGGCCGAAGGCATTCGGCTGTTCGCTGTCGATCAACGTAAGCTGGAGGATCTCCTCTCCTCCAGATTCTAACTGCCGCCCTGGAGTGAATAATGAACCGACAACAACTTGCCAACGCTATTCGCGCCCTGAGTATGGACGCCGTACAGAAAGCGAACTCGGGGCATCCCGGTGCGCCTATGGGGATGGCGGATATCGCCGAAGTACTGTGGAACGACTTTCTGAAACACAACCCGGCCAACCCGCTATGGCCGGATCGCGATCGCTTTGTGCTCTCTAACGGGCACGCTTCAATGCTGCTCTACAGCCTGCTGCATCTGAGCGGTTACGATCTGCCGCTGGACGAGTTGAAAAACTTCCGCCAGCTTCACTCCCGTACCCCCGGCCATCCGGAATCGGGGCTGACGCCCGGTGTCGAAACCACCACCGGCCCGCTGGGCCAGGGGCTGGCTAACGCCGTGGGCATGGCCATTGCCGAACGCACCCTGGCGGCACAGTTTAACCAGCCGGGCCATGAAGTGGTCGACCACTACACCTGGGTGTTTATGGGCGACGGCTGCCTGATGGAAGGCATCTCTCACGAAGCCTGTGGACTTGCCGGAACCCTTGGGCTGGGTAAGCTGATTGGCTTTTATGACTGCAACGGCATCTCTATTGACGGCGAAACCAAAGGCTGGTTTACCGACGACACCGCTAAGCGCTTTGAAGCCTATCACTGGCACGTAGTCCATGAAATTGACGGTCACGATCCGCAGGCTATTCGCCGCGCAATTCAGGAAGCTCAGCGGGTGACGGACAAGCCTTCTCTGATTATCTGCCGTACCACCATCGGCTTCGGCTCCCCCAATAAAGCCGGCAAGGAAGAGGCCCATGGCGCGCCGCTGGGCGAAGCGGAGGTGGCGCTGGCCCGCAAACAGTTGGGCTGGACATATCCCCCCTTCTCGATTCCCGACGATATCTACCAGGCCTGGGACGCCAGAGAACGCGGCGAGCGCGCCGAAGCCGATTGGGAAAAACGACTGGCGGAATGGTGCGACGCTTACCCGCAACAGGGGCGGGAATTTATGCGCCGGATGCGTGGCGAACTGCCGGAAGACTGGGCGGCGCTGAGTCAGGGCGTTATTCATCAGTTGCAGGCCAACCCGGCGAAGGTAGCCAGCCGTAAGGCGTCGCAGAACTGCCTTAACGCCTTCGGCCCGTCGCTACCGGAGCTGATGGGCGGCTCGGCGGATCTGGCGCCCAGCAACCTGACCATCTGGTCCGGCTCCCGCTCGCTCAAAGAGGATAATGCCGGAAACTACATCCACTACGGTGTGCGCGAATTCGCCATGACCGCCATCAGCAACGGTATCGCCCTGCACGGCGGCTTTCTGCCCTACAGCGCCACCTTCCTGACCTTCGTGGAGTACGCCCGCAATGCGGCGCGCATGGCGGCGTTAATGAAGGCCCACCAGATTATGATCTACACCCACGACTCCATCGGCCTGGGGGAAGACGGGCCGACCCACCAGGCGGTGGAGCAGCTCGCCAGCCTGCGGCTGACGCCCAACTTCAGCACCTGGCGCCCCTGCGATCAGGTGGAAACCGCCGTCGCCTGGAAAGCGGCCATTGAACGCCACACCGGCCCCACGGCGCTGATTCTTTCGCGTCAGGGGCTACCGCAGATGGATCGCACGCCGCTACAGCTCGACGCGGTGGCCCGCGGCGGTTACGTACTGAAAGAGAGCCAGGGGGAAACCGAACTGATTCTGATCGCCACCGGCTCGGAGGTGGCAGTAACGATGCAGGCGGCGGAGCGCCTTGAACAGGAAGGCGTGGGGGTACGAGTGGTGTCACTGCCTTCCACCGATACCTTCGACGCCCAGGATGACGACTGGCGAGAATCAGTACTGCCCGCCCGCGTCACTGCCCGGGTGGCGATCGAAGCAGGTATTGCCGATTACTGGCGTAAATATGTCGGCCTGCACGGTGATGTAGTCGGTATGACCAGTTACGGCGAGTCAGCCCCGGCGGAGCAGCTTTTTCCATTCTTCGGCTTCACCGTCGATAATATCGCCGACAAAGCGCGCCAGACCCTGGCGCGACAGCCTCGGTAGCCAGAGCACGGGCCAGGGAGCGGCCAGCGTTAATTCATTATGCCCAGCAGTTGCAAATGCTGGAGCAGAATCACGGTCTTACCGTCGCGGATCTCGCCGCTGCGCACCATCGCCAGCGCGCGTTCGAAGGGAATCTCCAGCACATCGATATCTTCATCTTCAACGCCGCCGCCGGCGTTGACCCGCACGGCCTCGCTGTATTCGGCCATAAAGAAGTGAATCAGTTCAGTTACGCCGCCGGGCGACATATAGAGTTCGAACAGCTTTGTCACCTCGCCCACTGCAAAGCCGGTTTCTTCTATCGCTTCTTTACGGGCGCATACTTCAGGCTCATCGGCATCCAGCAGCCCGGCGCAGCTTTCAATAAGCATTCCATCGGCATTGCCGTTAACCCAGGTCGCCACCCGAAACTGGCGCGTCAGCACCACGCTGCGTCGTTCCCGATTATAGAGCAGGATGGTGGCGCCATTGCCCCGATCGTAAACCTCCCTCTTGTGGCGCACCACTTCACCGTTCCCACGGCTCAGGTCATAGGTGATATTGCGCAGCACGAAGTAGTTTTCCGACAGGATCTTATCTTTAATCACGTCAATTTTTAGCGATGACATAGTCACTCCAACGACTTATGGCTCATCCCCATACTACGTCGTAACGTAAAACTTGTCGCGGCTCACAAAAAAGAAAGGTTTATCGCGGATTAGCATAAAACCGGAGTAAACCGGGAGCGGTATACTTTTGGTTGAGTATATTGCGTTGAAGAAAACGCTGTTTACCACGCGTGAATTCGGGATATCGCAGTTTGTTCATGTCGATAACCAAGCTGGTGAATCAGCAGAGAAGCAGAAACCAAAGTGAACGGAACAGCCGCCGCATCATCATATTCTGCCCGGTGGCCTTTCAGATGCAGGCCAGGACGACGGTTGTAGTACGTGGTTATGCCGGTTGCGCTATTTTTGCGTCTATGCCGTGTTCTGAAAGAATATGTCGCGCTGGCGAAGGTTCCGTTCACCTTAAGGGTATTTTTATATGCCGGTTCTGGAACCCGTGAGTCCACAGTGAAGAGTCGTATTCCGGGAAAATATGCCACGCTGGCGGAAGTTCCGTTCACCTTAAGGTGATTTCTCTTATGCCGGTTGCGGAACCGGTGAACGGGCCAGGGGCTCAAATGCCGCCCCTGACAACCCCGCTTTCCGGCGTGAAAATCGCCGCTGACGCGGGCCCCTGCGTATTCCCGCCAGCCGGACGGGTCGGGCGTGACGCCACCTCCCTGTGCCGCACGCCCTCAGCCCGACGTCCTGTCGGGCTGACCCTGGCCGCCGGGAATACTCCGGCGATTTTCAGGCCGGAGAATGTCACCGCCCTGAATCTTCTGCCCAAACTTATCCGTAAAGGTATTTCTGGTGTCATTTGAAAAAACAGACTGAAGCGACGAGGGGCTTATATCCCGGCTTAAAAAACGCCGTAGCGTTCACGCAGGGCCGGAGGAGCGACAGGATGTCGCGACAGGGTAAGGCCGCCTGGGATGGCGACTCTTGCCCGTTCCGAAAAGCCCGGCGTGATAAGCGAAGGGGCCCACGTCAGCGGCGTTTTTTACCACCGGGAAGCCCGGGTCGCCAGGGGAGCGGCGACTGACCCCCCCTGGCCCGTTCACCGGCGCTGAATCCACAGAGAAGCAGTGGCTCAAAGTGAACGGAACTGCCCGCCGCATCATTATATTCTGCCGGTTTTATTCTGAAACCAGGCGCCGAAGCCGCCTGTCACCCTCACCCCGGCCCTCTCCCGAAACGGGAGAGGGAGTTTCCCGGCAATGAACGGAACTGCCCGC
>NZ_JAZHEE010000014.1:0-100603 GCF_036620675.1 Rosenbergiella sp. YN46 | reverse complement strand
GTAAGCCTGGACGACTACGACTTCCGCAAGCCCAACGCCTGGCTGTTCCAGGCGCGGCAGAACCCGGCGTCGCCGACGCCGGGCAGCATCGACGTGTACGACTGGCCGGGACGCTACGTGGAGCACGGTCACGGTGAATTCTATGCCCGCATCCGTCAGGAGCGCTGGCAGGTGGAGCATCAGCAGATTCAGGGTACCGGAACGGCGATCGGGCTGGCACCGGGGTATACCTTCGCGCTGCTGAACGCGCCGTTCTTCAGCGATAACGGTGAATACCTGACCACGGCGGTGGATTACCAGTTTGAAGAGAACCGCTACGCCAGCGGGGACGGCGGAGAAACCGTCCACCGGCTGGACTTTATGGTGATCCCGTCGTCGGTGGTGTTCCGCCCGGCGCAGGTGACGGCGTGGCCGCGCACCTACGGCCCACAAACTGCAAAGGTGGTGGGGCCGAAAGGGGAATCGATCTGGACAGATAAATATGGCCGGGTGAAGGTGAAGTTCCACTGGGACCGTCAGGCGAAAGGGGACGACACCAGTTCGGGCTGGGTGCGGGTATCCAGCGCCTGGGCGGGTCAGGGCTTTGGCGGGGTACAGATCCCACGGGTGGGTGACGAAGTGGTGATTGACTTTATCAACGGCGACCCGGATCGCCCCATCGTCACAGGCAGGGTGTATAACGAAGCCAGTATGCCGCCGTGGGCGTTACCGGCGGCGGCCACCCAGATGGGCTTTATGACCCGCAGCAAGGACGGGCATATGGATAATGCCAGCCATCTTTACTTTGAAGATAAACCCGGCGCTGAAATGCTTTCGATGCACTCGGAAAAGGATATGCGGGTGACTGTCGAGAACAATCAGGATGTGACCATTGACGGCAACCGTACCACCACCATTCTGAAAGAGCAGAAGGATGAGGTGACGAAGGCGGCGACCTTTGATTATTTCGATACCCGTACCACGACGGTGGTGAAGAAAGAAACTAAAACCTTTAAAGACGGTGAGAAAACGACTATTACCAATGGGCGTGAGCTGGAGATCACCAGTGGAGGATATCAGAGTAAAATTAAAGGGGATAAAACCCTGAAACTGGATGGTAATAAATCTAGCAAAATTAATGGACACGAACATAGGACCATAAAAAAGAAAAGAGATATTACTATAGATGAAGGCGATAAGTTAACAGTAAGTGCTGGTGGACAAAAACAGGATATAACTGGAGATGTTAAAGTGAACATTTCCGGGCTGATGTCTTATAAAGTGTCAAAGAAAATCAAGATTGATTCTGATGCAGATGTTTTAATAAAGAGTGCGACTAAGGTTATTATCGATTCACCTCATTTTGAACGCACTGATATTAACAAGAAAACTTTTGCGCAAAATGTTACTGATTTTCTTGGGCAGCATATATCTGTATCATCAGGTAGCTTAACTTTTAAGGGTATTAGTTACGCCATGACTGGTGCTAACATTTCTCATAATGCATTTTCTTTTGGCAAAACAATAATAAATGCACAAAAAGTTGAAGCTGCTAGAGTTGAAAGTGGTAGTTTGCGTACAGCCCTTTTCGCACTAACCATGATCATGTGAATAAAGAGGAATTATGTCAATTTCTGGTATTGTTAACATTGTTCTGACAGTATTAATTATTGCTGGTTGCTATTATTTGGCTAATAGAGTAATTCGCAACTCCCAACAGCATGAGCAGAGTGTTATGAATATAGGGGAGGATGTGTATGTTACTATATTGTCAATGAAGCAGAATGGTTTATTCTTAAATAATAACCCTGTGATTGAAATGAGTTTGCGCATTGAGGATCCCAATACAAAAGAAACATGGATGCTTGAAAAGTATAATGAAACTGTTTTATTAATTGCTCTTGATGCTTATCAGGTTGGACATAAATATCAGGCGAAAATTGATGATAAGAAGAACATTATCTTTGTTAAAGATAATAGTGGAAAACCGCTCCCTGTTGAGCAGTGAAACTATATGCTTAAGTTGGAAGTGGATGGATTTTATTACATCTATCTGTATTAAATATGCCAGCCAGTGATGATCACCAATGAAAATCATTAAACCCCTGCGCCTAAGCGTATTAAATCGACCTTACCGCTGGCAGGGCCATAATCACCTGGGCGTGTCGGTGATGGCGCTGGCGGATATGGGCGATGCGCCGCAACTGCGCCCAGAGGTCGAGCTGTGGCAGTTGGCTGCCGATGAGCTGCAGACCAGCGGTGGGGTGATCGATATGGCGATCCCCAAATCCCGGGCGGAGTTTTTAGCCACGGGATATGCATACAGCCATCACCAACCTGACAAAACTGTCGTTGCGGCGCGTATTGATATTGAAGGCCTGAGTAAAACTCTGGAAGTGTATGGCGATCGCTTCTGGGCGGGGGATAAGCCAACGCCGCCGCAGCCCTTTGAGCAGATGCGCCTTGACTGGAGCCGCGCCTGGGGCGGCGAAGGCGATGAAGAAAATCCTCACGGTATTGGCCGCCATCCGGTGGCGGTGGGCGGCTACCAGTTGCGTCCGCTACCCAATATTGAGTCGCCGCACGAGCGTATGACGGCTGTGCATCAGCATCCGGAGCCAGCGGGTTTTGGCGCGCTGGATCTGCTGTGGCCGCGGCGCTTTAAGCGGATGGGTAAAAAATATGATGCCCGCTGGCTGAAGCAGGAGTTCCCCGGCTTCGCCCGGGATATCGACTGGCGGGTATTTAATGCGGCCTCTCCCGACCAGTGGTGGCACGATCGCGATGCGTTGCCGCCCCGGGCTCGCTGGCGCATCTGGAATATGCATCCGGAACAGCCGCTTCAGGAAGGGACGCTACCGCCGTGGCAGGCCCGCTGTTTTATCAACCGGCAGCGCGGTGACGAGACGCTGTTTGAAGAAGTCGCGCTGCGTGCCACCACCGTCTGGTTCTTTCCCCATCTGCAACAGATGATCCTGATCTGGCAGGGGAATATCCGTATCAATGAAGATGATGCTGCCGATGTGTTGCAACTGATGCCGGCACTGGAAAACATCGGCGCTCCCCGTTCGACCAGCCACTATCGTAAAGTGCTGAGCCAGCGTATGGATAAAGAGCGCGGCGCGCTGTTTGCCTTTCGGGAAAAAGATCTGGTGCCGGAAGCGGCTATTGGCCCCTGGATTGATAGCGAGGTAGAACAGGGCGAGAGCCCGATGCGTGATAACATGAAAAATCGCGCGAATCTGTTACGCGAACAGCATCGGGCAAGGCTGGAAGCTCAGGGGGGTAGCGTAGATGAGCTATTGCCAGCGTTTGAAGAGCCGGAAATCCCGCCGCTGGATGAACTGCCGGAATTTATCGACAAACTGGAGCGGCAGGCGGAAGAGCAGCGCCTTGAAGCCGAAGCGCGTAAGCGTGAGATGGAGGCTCGCTTCCCGGACGCGGCAGATGATGAAAACCGGCCCCGGGGGCCGGAATCGATGCAGCGTATGCAGCAGATGCTGCATCAGAATAAGGATGCCCTTAGCGAGAAGAAACTGGCCCAGAGTCAGGCGGCATTGCACCAGATGTATCTGCTGTCGGTACAGAGCCAGCCTCCGGCTCGACGCCTGAAGGGCGACCTGGCGCAGATCATTCGCGACCGCGCTCAGCGAACCCTGGCGCAGGGAGGCGATTTTAGCGGAATGGATCTGACCGGCGCTGATTTTTCCGGTATGGATTTACGCGGCGCTAACTTCAGTCGTGCGCTGCTGGAGTGCGCGGATCTCAGCCACTGTCAACTGGATGGCGCTAATTTTCATGAGGCAATGCTGGCGCGCTGCGAACTTCATCACAGCTCGCTACGGGAATGTAGTCTGGAAGGGGCCAGCCTGGCGCTGGCCCAGTGTTGCCACAGCGACTTCAGCGGCGCGCGCTTTAAAGAGACTCAGCTTCAGGAAACTCTGTTCGATGACTGCCTCTTTGACGATGCGGTTCTGGATGGTCTGCTGCTGCGTGAAACCTGGATGACCCGCTGCCGGTTCCGACAGGCGCGGCTCGATGGCTGCGTGTTTATGGAACTGACGCTACCGGCGCTCGATTTCAGCTCGGCCCGTCTGCATAAAACCACGTTTCTGAAAACCACGCTGGAAGCGGTCAGCTTCCGCGGCGCCAGTCTGGAAAGCTGCTCCTGGGTGGAAAGCCGCGCAGAGCAGGCGTGCTTCGACGGCGCCAGCCTGGTAACCTGCGCGGCGGCATCAGAGAGCGTGCTCGACGGTGCCGATTTCAGCAATGCCACTCTGAAGCAGTGCAACCTGCGTCAGACGTCGCTGCGCGGCGCCAGGTTCACGCTGGCATTGCTGGAAAATAGCGATCTCAGCGAAGCCTGTTGTCAGGGGGCCGACTTCCGGCGAGCGAATCTGGTAGGCAGCCTGTTTGTGCGCAGCGATTTCCATCAGGCTGATTTTAGTGATGCCAATTTGATGGGCGCTATTTTGCAAAAGAGTTTGCTGGGCGGCGCTTGTTTTCGCGGCGCCAACCTGTTCCGGGCCGATCTTTCTCAGGCCGTGACTGATACTGAAACCAGCCTGGACGGCGCCTGGACCAAACGGATTAAAACCCTGCCCGGTCGTGATGGAGAAACGGTATGACCTCCCTTAGCGCTACAGATCTACAGCAGCGGGTGAAAGGCGGTGAAACGATCACCGAGCTGGCGCTGGACGGCCTGGACCTGCGTCACTGCGATCTGTCCGGCGGTATCTTTCAGGAAGTCACGCTAAACGGTGCCGATCTGCGGGGGGCTAACCTGCATGAAGCGGTATTTACCGAGTGCGAACTGAATGATATTCAGGTCAGTGGGGCAACGCTGACGCAGACGGTGTTTAACCAGTGTGTAATGGCAAACCTCCGGGCTGACAATACGGCGCTGTGCGAAAGTGTCTTTAACGAATGTGGGCTGGCGGGCAGCGACTTTTCTGACAGCAAGTTGGATAAAACCCAGTTTATGCGCTGTGAGCTGCAACGCAGCCGCTTTAGCCATAGCGAGCTGGATCGCAGCACCTTTTTTGAAACGCCGCTCGATGAGGCGCAGTTTGCGCAATGTCGTCTGCTGCTGACCACCTTTTATGGTATCGACCTGCGTCCTGTAGATTTCAGCGCTGCCACCTTCGAACGGGTGGTGTTCTTCGAATGCGATCAGCGTAATAAAAGCTATGCCCGCCAGCATTTTACCGGCTGCCAGTTTACCGATAACCGCCTCGACGAGGCTGATTTCAGCGGGGCGCAACTGACTCAGTGTAATTTTAAAGGCGCTTCGCTACAGCGGGCCAGCCTGCGCCAGGTCGATGCCCGCCAGGCGCTGTTTATGGAAGCCGATCTGAGTGGCGCACAGTGCCAGGCTGGCGTGTTTGATCAGGCCATGATGGTTGGCGCGCTGCTTAACGGAGCTGATTTCAGCCAGAGCCGACTGTTTCAGACCATTTTGCAGCAGGCGGTCGCTGTGGGAACCTGCTTCCGGCACTGTGATTTGACTTACAGCGATTTTTCCGGCGCCGATCTGCGCCAGGCGGATTTTACCGATGTCCGGTTTTCCCGGACCCGCTTTCACCGTGCACGCCAGGAAGGCGCGCACATCCCGAATCGCAGAGGGATGCTGGAATACGATGAAGAATTACTGGCCGCCGAAGCCTGGAGCGCACAGCGCCAGAGCCGCGGTTAAAGGAGAGGTGATGAACAATATTAATCATAAACTGGCTCCGGCTGCGCAGCCGCCGCTACAGGCCGCGGGGCGAGTAACCCACTGT
Organism: Rosenbergiella sp. YN46; assembly: GCF_036620675.1. Taxonomy (NCBI): domain Bacteria; kingdom Pseudomonadati; phylum Pseudomonadota; class Gammaproteobacteria; order Enterobacterales; family Erwiniaceae; genus Rosenbergiella; species Rosenbergiella sp. YN46. Next base: position 94,844 of record NZ_JAZHEE010000014.1, on the reverse strand, counting down.
TTTGCCGACGGCAGCCTGATGGTGGAAAGCGAAGGGCGCGGCTGGCACTGTCGTCGGGCGGCGAGCTGCCTGATTGTTCCGGCCACGGGTGACAGCGTGCTGATTGCCAGCGCTGCGGATCGGGCATGGCTACTGGCCGTGCTGGAGCGAGCCGATGAAAGCAGCGCCGAACTGTCGCTGCCGGGGGATCTGCATATCCGCAGCGCCGGAGAGCTGAACCTGAGCGGCGCCACCCTGAAGGTGGATGCACAGCAGGGGGACTGTCATATCAGCGAGATGAACTACAGCGGCGATAAGCTTTCCGCCTGGGTTGGCCTGACCCGGCTGGTCGGCAAACGCGTTGAATCGGTGTGGCAGACGGTGACCCAAATCAGCCACAACCTGTTTCGCCATACCCGTAATACCGAGCAGGTTCGGGCCGGGCAGGTGGATATCCGGGCCGATGATTACGCCCGTCTGCATGCGCACAATACGGTGATTACCTCTAAGGCGATCACCAAAGTCGATTCTGAACAGATCCATATGGGCTAAGGAGCCGTTATGTTCGCGAACTGTCAACTGAGCGGTATGGATCTGGCGTTCCCGGATGTCTGCCTGACGCCCACGCCCGCCCCAACGCCGATACCTTATCCGGATATCGCGCTGGGCCCGACGGCGATCCCCAACGCCCTGAACATTCTGTTTATGGGGATGCCGGCCCACAATATGGCCACGGTAACGCCGCTGACCAACGGCGATAACCCCGGGGTTGCTACCGGGGTGGCATCCGGCACCGTGATGGGGCCATCACGACATCTGACCGGCGCTTTTACCGTGCTGCTAAAAGGCACGCCAGCGACCCGTCTGACCAGCGTTTCACTTCAGAATTCCACCAATGCGGTGGGGATGCGTATCGTTCCCAGCCAGTTTAAGGTGTTGATGCTGGCGCCATAAGGCGCCAGCCATATTACGCCAGTACCATTTCCCCTGTCAGCTGGCATTCCCTGGCAAAGTCATCATCGTGGGTGACCAGAATCAGAGCCCCGGGCCAGGCGGCAAGCGCCTGAGCCAGAGCCGATCTGGCATCGAGATCGAGATGATTATCCGGTTCATCCAACAGCAGGAGCGGCGTGTCGGGCTGATGACTGACGATAAGCATCGCCAGTTTCATTTTTTCACCGCCGCTCAGCTCCGCGACTTGTTGTTGAACCTGTTCACGACGAAAACCCGCCTGGGCCAGTAGCGTCCGGCGCAGGCTCTCTGCCTTTATCATCCCTTCTGACAGGGCTTCCAGCAGGCTGAGTTGTGGATTCAGTAGCTGGTAATGCTGATCCAGATAGCTACACCCCCCGCCCAGCCACAGACTTCCTGCCTGTAACGATATCTCCTGCCTTAACACTTTTAACAGCGTTGATTTACCACAGCCGTTATTACCACGCAGACGCAGCTTTTCCCCCTGCCGTAGGGAAAAACTCAGGGGCGACTGTTGCCCGAAGGGCAGTATCCCCTCGCGCATTTGTACCAGCATGTGCTTCCCGGTTTCCGCTTCTCCTGGCGTTATTTTCAGCGCGGGCGTTGCTACCTGACGCGCTTTGAGTTCGGCGAGCCGTGATTGTAGCTGGCGCTGCTGGTTTTCGCTGCGGATTACCCTGGCGGCGGCGGCTGCGCCTGCCTGTTCCTTTTTACCATCAAGCAAAATCTTTGCCTGGCTGCCGCTGCGCGCCAGTTTGTTACCCTGGGCGGCGCGGCGCTCGGCTTTTTCTTTGCTGAGCTGCGCCTGACGGCGAGCCTGCTGTAACGCCTTGTCGGCGCTGGTAAGCTGCCTGTCGAGTGCCGCCTGCTGTTGATGCTTCTGGGTTGCGAAAATGTCGTAGTTGCCGCCATAGCGCTGAAGCCCGTGCTCATTCAGTTCCCAAATTTCCTCCATGGCGCGTAGCAGGAAGCGATCGTGGCTAATCAGCAGTATGGGGCCCGGGAACTGCTGAATTTGTGCCAGTAGCCAGTGCTTACCGGCGATATCCAGATGGTTGGAAGGCTCGTCGAGCAGTAACCAGATATCGGTTTGCTGAAACAGATTCCACAGGGTGATACGAGCCCGCTGGCCGCCGCTCAGGGTGCTGAACGGTCTGTCGGGAACTGGCGGTAGCGCCAGTTCCTGGCAACATTGCGTAAAGCGCTGACGGCAATCCCAGCGTTCGTTAATCATATCGAACCAGCGTTCGTCGGCACTGCCCTGTTCAATGTGCGTCAGCGCCTGCAGGGCATCCTCAAGCCCAAGACAGGCCGCCAGGCTGCGGTTCTGTTGTGATGTGGCGTTATGCTGGCAATAGATGCCGCACGGGGCATTGAGCCTGAGCGTACCGGAAGAGGGTGGGCGCTTGCCGCTAAGTACCTCGCCCAGCAGCGTTTTGCCGATGCCGTTACGTCCCGTGAGTCCGGTCAGCCTGACGGTCAACTGACAGCTCAGATCCTGGAACAGCGTATCGCCTGCTTCGGTGCGTAATGAAATTTGCTGTGCATGAAAAGCGTGCATAATAACCTCCCTGAGGCAGGGCGGCGTGCGCGGATAGCGGTCAGCAACGGGCTAAAGATAGCCAAAGAAGTTTATAAAGACGGAACCACGCCGACTAAACCCTGCCAGTTGCCTGATAAATAAAAATAAAGCGACTGGTGTAAGGGGTTAATCATTCATGTCGGCGAAGACTCCATGGAAGAGATGAGGTGAAATTATAACCGACGGCAGTGTTGCAGGTAAAGCGTGGTATAGGGCCCCGGTGGTTCGCCGGGGCTCCGGGATTTACTCGATGTTTTGGATCTGCTCGCGCATCTGCTCGATCAACACCTTTAACTCGATGGCGGAGTTAGTGACATCGGCATTGATGGACTTGGATGCCAGAGTGTTCGACTCGCGGTTGAACTCCTGCATCATAAAGTCCAGACGGCGGCCCACTGCCTCTTTCTTCTTAAGGATGTTCCTGGTCTCTTTCACGTGGGCATCGAGCCTGTCCAGCTCTTCCGCCACGTCCAGACGTTGGGCCATTAGCACCAGCTCCTGTTCCAGGCGATTGTTTTCCAGCTGGACTTCGGCTTCTTCCAGTTTGGTGACCAGACGTTCGCGCTGCCATTTGATAATTTCCGGCATATGGGCGCGAACTTTCACCACTTCGGCGCTCACGGCCTCAAGACGTTGTTCGATCAGGCTCTTCAGAGCCTGGCCCTCGGTTTCGCGCGCCACAACGAAGTCGTCCAGCGCGCCGTTCAGCGCGGTCAGCAGTTCTGAGGCAATAGCATCCAGATCCTGATCCTTCGCTGACATAACGCCTGGCCAGCGCAGAATATCTACCGGGTTAATTTCCCCTTCATCGCTCTGCATTTTTACCCAGTTAGCGGCCTGCACCAGCTGTTTCGCCAGGGCTTCGTTAAGAATGAGTTCGCTCTGGGCGCTGGCGTCCGGCTCAAAGCGCAGGTGGCATTCAACCTTGCCGCGCGTCAGACGGCTGCGGATCCGCTCGCGAACCACGGGCTCCAGGCTACGGAACTGTTCCGGCATTCGGAAATAAGTTTCCAGATAGCGTTGGTTTACCGAGCGCAACTCCCAGGTGGCGCTGCCCCATTCACCCTTAACTTCCCGCCGGGCGTAGGCTGTCATACTGCGGATCATAGTGATACCCATTTTTTGAAGTGGATGAAGGGATTATAGCCAGCGTGGCCCTGGCAGGATAGGAATAAGAGAGTGAAGGCCGTATAATGCGCAGCCACACTCGTTTCAAGCAGGAGTTTTCCCTATGCGTCCATCAGGTCGTAGCGCCGAACAGGTGCGCCCCGTTACCCTGACCCGTCATTACACTAAACACGCTGAAGGCTCCGTGCTGGTCGAGTTTGGCGAAACCAAAGTGCTGTGCACCGCAAGCGTAGAAGAGAGCGTTCCACGCTTCCTGAAAGGTCAAGGGCAGGGCTGGATCACTGCCGAGTACGGTATGCTGCCGCGCTCTACCCATACCCGTAACGGTCGTGAAGCCGCACGCGGCAAGCAGAGCGGCCGCACCATGGAAATTCAGCGTCTGATTGCCCGGGCATTGCGCGCCGCCGTCGATCTTAAGGCGCTGGGTGAATTCACCATCACCCTGGACTGCGACGTGCTACAGGCGGATGGCGGTACCCGTACCGCGTCTATTACCGGTGCCTGCGTGGCGCTGGCCGATGCCCTGAATGGTCTGGTGGCGAGCGGCAAGATAAAGAGCAACCCGATGAAGGGGATGGTCGCTGCGGTATCCGTGGGCATCGTGGACGGTCAGGCGGTGTGCGATCTGGAGTACGTTGAAGACTCCGCCGCAGAAACCGATATGAATGTGGTGATGATGGAAGATGGCCGCATGATTGAAGTGCAGGGCACCGCAGAGGGCGAGCCTTTCAGTCACGAGGAACTGCTTTCGCTGCTGGCGCTGGCCCGCGGGGGGATTGAATCGATCGTCGCGTCGCAGAAGGCGGCGTTGGCAGAGTAATTATTTCAGGCGACCGACGGGTCGCCTTTTTTATGACCGGACACGGTCGTTTAAGTCGTGCAGTGTATTAGTCAACATCTGAGGAGTGGATCCATGAAACCGTATCAGCGCCAGTTTATTGAATTCGCGCTTGGCAAGCAGGTACTGAAGTTCGGCGAGTTTACGCTGAAATCCGGGCGTATTAGCCCCTATTTCTTCAACGCCGGGCTGTTTAATACCGGCCGCGATTTGGCGTTACTGGGCCGCTTCTACGCCGAGGCGCTGGTAGATTCCGGTATCGATTTCGATCTGCTGTTTGGCCCGGCCTATAAGGGTATTCCCATCGCCACCACCACGGCCGTGGCGCTCGCGGAGCATCACGAGCGCGACCTGCCTTACTGCTTTAACCGTAAAGAAGCGAAGGATCACGGTGAGGGTGGCAGCCTGGTAGGCAGCCCCCTGACCGGACGGGTAATGCTGGTGGACGATGTGATTACTGCGGGCACCGCCATCCGTGAATCGATGGAGATAATCCAGGCTCATAACGCCACCCTGGCGGGGGTACTGATTTCGCTGGACCGCCGCGAGCGCGGCCGCGGCGAGATCTCGGCTATCCAGGAGGTGGAGCGTGACTACGGCTGTAAGGTCATTTCTATCATTACCCTGAACGATCTGATCGACTATCTGGCGGAAAAACCCGAGATGGCCGAACATCTGGCGGCAGTGCGCGCCTACCGCGAACAGTACGGCGTATAAGCCTTCTGCACCCGGCATTATTCCGGGTGCAGCACTATTTTGCCAATGACGGCGCCCGCTTCCAGCATCCGGTGAGCATCGGCTATCTCCTCCAGCGCGAACTGCGCGGCAATACGCGGGCGGTAGTTGCCCTGTTGCAGGCAGCGGGCGATATCCGCGATGGCCTGTTGTTTAGCCGCCTGTGGCGCATGGTAAATATAGACAAAGCGCAGCAGGCAGCCCTGCATCATGGCGTTGAGCAGCGGCACGGGAACGGCTGCTGTGGCATCTGGCGTGGCATAGGCGCAGATAACGCCATCCCGGGCCAGGCAGGCGAGATCAACGTTCAGGTTTTCCATCAGATTCACATCGATAATACGATCCACGCCCTGGCCCTCAGTGGCGGCGGCTATCTGCTGCACGATATCATCCTTTCCCTGATACAGCACCCGATCTGCACCATATGCCAGCGCGGCTTCGGCCTGTTCGGGATTGCTGACGGTCGTGGCGACCCGGGCGCCTGCCCATTTGGCCAGCATAATGGCCGCAGAGCCGACAACCCCTGCGCCGCCGTGAATAAGTACCCGTAATCTGTGCGGGGAGCCGTCGGTAAACAGACTGCGGGAAGCGGAACAGCAGTCAGCCGTTCCGCAGTGAACTTTTACACCAGAATTGCGCCCTGGGTATTAACGTACAGCGAATAAATTGAAGTGCTGGCTGCCATAAACAGCCGATTGCGCTGTTCGCTGCCGAAGCAAAGATTGGCGCAGCGTTCCGGTAGATGGATCATGCCAATGGCTTTTCCCTGGGGATTAAAGATCCGTACGCCGTCCAGTTCCGGACTACCCATGCCCCAGCCGCACCAAAGGTTTCCAGCGCTGTCGCAGGCGATACCGTCTGCGGTACCGTTGCCGCAGTCGATATGCACTCGCTTATTTTTCAACTGATGGTCTATTACATCCCAGGCCAGAATCAGGCGATTGGGTTGCGCCCGGCTTTCCACCACATACAGGATTTTACCGTCCGGAGAGAAGCAGAGACCGTTAGGGCCTTTAATGCCTTCCATCGCGACGGTCAGCTCCCCGGTATCGGGGACTATCCGGTAAAGATTTTCCGGCAGTTCCGGTTCGGCGCGGTGGCCTTCATAGAAACCGGCGATACCGAACGGCGGATCGCTGAACCAGATACTGCCATCTGCGCTGACCGCGATATCGTTCGGGGAGTTCAGGCGCTTACCCTGATAGCGGTCGGCCAGAACGGTCAGGGTACCGTCGTATTCGGTGCGAGTGACCCGGCGGGTATCGTGTTCACAGCTCAACAGCCGCCCCTGACGGTCGCGAGCGTGGCCGTTACTGTTATTAGAAGGTTTGCGAAAGGCGCTGACCTGGCCGGTGACTTCATCCCAGCGCATCACCGCATTGTTGGGAATATCGCTCCATAGCAGCATGCGGGCATCGCCGAACCAGACCGGCCCTTCGGCCCAGCGGCAGCCAGTGGCGATGCGTTCGATCTTCGCGCTGGGCAGCATAAGTTTACTGAAGCTGGGGTCCAGCGCGACGATGGCGGGGTCGGGATAGCGCAGGGAAGGCTGCCAGCTGGCGAAGCTGTTACGAGCAAGTAAGGTCGAGGCAGCGACGGCACCACCCAGCTTAAGCAGATCGCGACGAGATGAAGGCATAGTGTTTCTCCTGTCCTGTAGGGTGTCTTTGTTATGTTCAGGTTCAGAGTAGAGAAACGAGCCACGACGGGCATCTGGCAATTCCCCGAAGAGATTCGGGCAATTCACCAGGCGCTAAAGAGTGCGGCCCGGGGGCCGCCAGAATGATGGGATTACTGCAGTTGCGCAGCGACCAGCGGCCAGCGGGCGTCGAAGTCGTTAGTAGGGCGGTAGCGGAATTCGCTGCGCACGAAGCGCGACAGCATGCCTTCGCAGAAGGCCAGAAGCTGGCTGGCCAGCAGCGTCTCATCGGTGGCGTAGCTTTCGCCCTCGCGCATTTTGCGTTCGCGCAGCACCTGGCGCAGTTGGGCTTCGATGCGTTCGAATAACTGGTTTATACGCCCCTGCAGGCGATCCTGTTCAAACATCAGCGCGTGGCCGGTCATAATACGGGTCAGGCCCGGATTGCGTTCGCCGAAACCCAGAATTAGCAGCACAATAAGACGCAAGCGGGCGCTGGTTTCTTTTTCATCTTTCAGAATCAGGTTAATACGGGTGATCAGGCTGTCTTCAATAAACTCGATCAGGCTGTCAAACATCCGGGTCTTGCTGGGAAAGTGGCGATAAAGCGCAGCTTCAGAGACGCCTACGGACGCAGCCAGCTTTGCTGTAGTAATGCGCTGGCTTCCATCGCTGGATTCAAGCATCTGTGCCAGAGACTGAAGTATTTCTTCGCGACGATTCCTTTTCGCAGTCTGTTTTTCTGCCATGTTTTAAAATACCCCTGAAATGAACACGAGCGGCCACGCAGAATCCGCAGGCAATGAGCCTGCGGAGATATTTTTACGTTATTAACGCTGCGGGCGCGTCTGACTTCCGGACTGACTTATTGACGACCGGAATGGCCAAAGCCGCCTTCGCCACGGTCGGTGACGTCGAATGCTTCAACCAGGTTAAATTCTGCCTGAATAACCGGAACAAAAACCATCTGGGCGATGCGTTCACCCGGCTCGATAGTAAAGCTATCCTGGCCGCGATTCCAGACAGAAACCATGAGCTGTCCCTGATAGTCGGAATCAATCAACCCTACCAGATTACCCAGTACAATCCCGTGCTTGTGGCCCAGGCCGGAACGCGGAAGAATCACGGCGGCAAGGCTTGGATCGGCAATATGAATCGCCAGACCGGTCGGCAGAAGCGTGGTTGCACCCGGCGCCAGTTCTACGGCGTTGTCCAGACAGGCTCGCAGGTCAAGTCCGGCCGAGCCGGAGGTGGCATAGGTCGGCAGCGGAAACTGCTGGCCAACGCGCGGATCCAGAATCTTAACGTCGATTTTTTTCATCATAACGGGTAACAATCTCGTCGAGTAACAGGTGGCCAAGGAGAGACTTCCGCTCACGCGGCAGGATTTTATCTCCCCCCTGCCAGAAAAGATGCAGCGCATTGTCGTCGCTGTTAAATCCCTGATCGGACTGGGAAACATCGTTAGCGCAAATCAGATCGAGGTTTTTCCTCTCGCGTTTTTGCCGGGCATATTCTTCCACATTATTTGTTTCTGCGGCAAACCCAACAACATAGGGGCGTCTGGTTTTTAAGGCGGCGACCCCGGCGACAATATCCGGGTTTTTCACCATTTTTATTGTTAATTCATCGCCTTGCTTTTTGATTTTTTCGTCAGCGACCACCGCTGCGCGGTAATCGGCCACTGCGGCGCAGCCGATAAAAATATGCTGCTGTTGGACGTGCTGCTGTACCGCAGCCTCCATTTCCAGGGCGGAAGTCACATCGATACGTTTTACCCAGGGCGGCGTGGTCTGGGAAACCGGTCCTGCCACCAGGGTGACATTCGCGCCGCGTGCGGCGGCGGCGGCGGCAATGGCAAAACCCATCTTGCCCGAGCTGTGATTCGTGATATAGCGTACCGGATCCAGCCGTTCGCGTGTCGGGCCGGCGGTAATCATAATATTCAGATGCTGCAGGTCTTTTACGGGAGTGAAGTGATGTTCCACCATATCCACAATGGTCAGAGGATCGAGCATGCGTCCGGGGCCGATATCGCCGCAGGCCTGGCTGCCGCTGTCCGGCCCCCAGATTAACAGTTCGCGATCGACCAGTACGCCAAGATTATGCTGCGTGGCGGCGGCGCGATACATTTGCTGATTCATGGCGGGCACGACGGCGACTGGCGCAGGTGTTGCCAGACAGAGGGTAGAAACCAGATCGTTGGCCATACCTGCAGCGACCCGGGCGATAAGGTCGGCGGTGGCGGGAGCCAGAATCACCAGGTCGGCCCATTTTCCCAGCTCGATATGGCCCATGGCCGCTTCAGCGGCGGGATCCAACAGGCTGTCGGAAACCGGGTAGCCGGAAACGGCCTGCAGGCTCATTGGCGTAATAAAGGCTTTGGCCGCATCGGTCATGGCCACACGCACTTCTGCACCGCGCTCCCGCAGGCGACGTACCAGTTCGGGCGCTTTATAGGCAGCGATGCCGCCACTCACCCCCAAAACGATTTTCTTGCCGGACAGCCCCATAATTATTGGTTCCTGTAGTCATTTGCAGTCAGGGTAATGGCCTCATTTTACCATAACCCGGCGCTGTGGCCGGTACGTGCATTGCGAGGCGTGCCGCAATATGTTTGTTTTTTGCTCGACGAAGCGCGGTTTTTTGCGGCAATATAACTGTGATTATATACAGTATTTCGGGAGGGGGACAGTATGGATAGCGAAGTTCCGATTCTGCCACGGGAAAAGCTGGTGCGCTATGGCGCCAGCGCGCTAACGGATGTTGAGCTGTTGGCTATTTTTCTACGCACCGGCTGGCCGGGCATGCATGTGCTGGTATTATCGAACCGATTGCTTCGGCATTTTCGTTCGCTGCGTCGGTTGATGAATGCTGAACTGGATGATTTTAAAGCCGTTGGCGGTATTGGTCCCGCCAAATATTCCCAGCTCCGGGCTATTGCGGAACTGGCGCGGCGATATCATGCATCTCAAATGGAAGAGGAAAAGCCGCTGCTTAACCCTGAAATGGTGCGCAATTTTTTGCAGAGCCAACTGGCGGACGAAGAGCGGGAAATTTTTATGGCGCTTTTTCTGGATAATCGTCATCGGGTCATTAGCTATAACCGGCTGTTTTCCGGTACCCTGAACCACGTGGAAGTTCATCCGCGGGAAATTGTTCGTGAAGCGCTGAAACATAATGCAGCGGCGGTGATTCTGGCCCATAATCACCCCTCGGGTAAAGCGGAACCCAGCCGGGCCGACCGGTTGTTGACGGAAAATATCGTCAGGGGCTGCAATTTTATGGAGATTCGGGTGCTGGATCATCTGGTTATTGGTCGCGGAGAGAGCGTCTCTTTTGCAGAACGCGGGTGGATTTAAAGCAGATCGCGCGATCCTCCAGGATCTTTATCTGTTCGGGACTTGAGCACATCCCTGACACAGCGTATACTACGCCACCTTTGAGAATCTCGGGTTTGGCATTTGGGCCTGGCGTACACGAGTTCAAATGAACCGCAGGACCAGGCCAGCAGGCCTGACGAGGCTGCCAATACCCTATACGAAGCTCGAGCTAATTTGATTTTTGGAGAATAGACATGTCCCGAGTCTGCCAAGTTACTGGCAAGCGTCCGGTGACCGGTAACAACCGTTCCCACGCACTGAACGCGACTAAGCGCCGTTTCCTGCCGAACCTGCACTCTCACCGTTTCTGGGTAGAGAGCGAGAAGCGTTTCGTCACCCTGCGTGTATCTGCTAAAGGTATGCGTGTTATCGATAAAAAAGGCATCGACACCGTTCTGGCGGAACTGCGTGCCCGCGGCGAGAAGTACTAAGAGGAACTGAATCATGGCTAAAGGTATTCGCGAGAAGATCAAGCTGGTTTCTTCTGCCGGTACTGGTCACTTCTACACGACCACTAAGAACAAACGTACTAAGCCGGAAAAACTGGAACTGAAGAAATTCGATCCGGTTGTTCGTCAGCACGTGATGTACAAAGAAGCTAAAATCAAATAATTTTAGCGATTTGTATAAAAAACCCCCGCTTGCGGGGGTTTTTTGTTTCTGGGGTATGGGAGGAGAGCATGCCGGAATTACCGGAGGTGGAAACCAGTCGTCGCGGCATTGAACCGCACCTGGTGGGGGAGACTATTCTCCATGCCGTCGTCCGCAACGGGCGTTTGCGCTGGCCGGTCTCTGAAGAGATTTACAGGCTCAGCGATCAGCCAGTGCTGAGCGTGCGGCGGCGGGCGAAATATCTGCTGCTGGAACTGGTGGATGGGTGGATCATTATTCACCTGGGAATGTCTGGCAGCCTGCGTATTCTGCCTGCTGAGCTTCCCCCGGATAAGCATGACCATGTCGATCTGGTACTGAGCAACGGTAAGGTGTTGCGCTATACCGATCCGCGTCGTTTCGGCGCCTGGCTATGGGCATCGGCCCCCCTGCAACATAGCGTACTGGCGCATCTGGGGCCGGAGCCGCTTAGTGACGCTTTTAACGGCGCCTGGCTACATGAAAAGAGCGTGCGCAAGAAGATCGCGATTAAGCCATGGCTTATGGATAACAAGCTGGTGGTCGGCGTGGGAAATATCTATGCCAGCGAATCGCTGTTTGCCGCCGGGATCCATCCCGATCGTCTGGCGAGTTCACTTTCCATTCCCGAGTGCGAACGACTGGCGCAGGCCATTAAAATCGTCCTGCAGCGTTCGATTGAGCAAGGGGGCACAACGTTGCGTGACTTCCTGCAAAGCGATGGTAAGCCGGGATATTTCGCCCAGGAGCTTCAGGTTTACGGGCGGGAAGGGGAACCATGTCGTCACTGCGGAACGCCGGTTGCGGCCGGGAAGCATGGGCAGCGCCGTACATACTGGTGCCGACGCTGTCAGCGTTAGCCGTGTAGTTTTTCCAGCAGGGCTGCGCGCACGTGTTCGGGCAGGAAGTGCGTCACATCGCCATGGTGGCGCGCGACCTCTTTCACCAGCGAAGAAGAGACGAATGACCATTCCGGCGCCGGCATCAGGAAGACGCTCTCCAGTTCCGGCATCAGATGGCGATTCATATTCGCCAGCTGTATCTCGTATTCGAAGTCGGCGACGGCGCGCAGACCCCGAACCAGGATGTTGGCCTTCTGCTCCCGGGCGAAGTTAGCCATCAGATCGCTGAATCCCACCACTTCAACGTTATCCAGGGGCGCCAGCGCTTGCTTTGCCAGTGCAACACGTTCAGCGAGGGTAAAGATTGTTTTCTTATGCGGGCTGGCGGCAATAGCCAGAATCACGCTGTCGAACATCTTTGCCGCACGGCAGACAATATCGATGTGACCGTTTGTGATGGGATCGAAGGTTCCGGGGTAGATTGCGCGTCGTTGCATAGCTGCCCTCAGTGCATCCTGGTGGGTAAGTAGGGATCCAGTAACTGCAGGAGTCGCTGGAGCGCGCCCTGATTCTGGTATAACACCTCGACGGCGTGACGGCCATAGTAACTGCGGTAATCTTCATCAGACAGCAGAGAGCTCATCTCTTTTACCAGCGAGGCCGTATCGGTCACGGTAATAAGCCCGTTCGCCTGTTCCAGACGCGCGCAAATATCCTTAAAGTTGAAAATATGGGGCCCCATCAGTACCGGAATAGCGTGCGCTGCGGGCTCCAGAGGATTATGGCCACCGCGTTCAACCAGGGAGCCGCCAACGAAGGCCATGTCGGCAATACCGTAGAGCAGCATTAGTTCGCCCATAGTATCGCCAATCACCACCTGGGTGCTGGCGGACGGTACTTCGCCGGAAGAGCGGGTAATAAAACTCAGGCCGGCGTCACGCACCAGGTTGATTGCGTCGGGGAAGCGTTCTGGATGGCGTGGTACCAGAATAAGCAACAGATTAGGGTACTGCTGAAGCAGTTGCTGATGGGCCGCGACGATAATACTTTCTTCGCCTTCATGGGTGCTGGCGGCGATCCAGACCGGACGATGCGGCGCCCACTGGCGGCGCAGAGTGACGGAGCGAGCAGCCATCTGAGGCGTGACGGAAATATCAAACTTCAGACTGCCGGTAATGGCAAGCTGAGAGCGTTTGGCGCCAAGTTGAATAAAGCGTTCGCCATCTTCCTCGTTTTGAGCGGCGATAAGCGTAATACGGCGAATCAGTGCGCGTATGAAGCGCCCCAGTTTGGCATACCCTTTCGCCGAGCGTTCAGAAAGACGGGCATTGGCAATGACCAGTGGGATTTGACGACGATGCAGCGCGGAAATCAGGTTCGGCCACAGCTCGGTTTCCATAATCAGCACCAGCCGGGGATCGATTTTGTCGAGAAAGCGGTTTAACGCATCCGGCAGGTCGTAGGGCAGGTAAACGTGCTGGACGTCGTCGCCGAAGGCGGAAAGTACGCGCTCAGATCCGGTAGGTGTCATGGTTGTGACGGTAATCGGCAGAGAGGGGTGGCTGTGGCGTAAAGCGCGAACCAGTGGTATCGCCGCCAGGGTTTCGCCGACCGAGACTGAATGCAGCATAATCCCGCCGCCTTTCAGCGTCTTATTGTAAAAGCCGTAACGTTCTCCCCAGCGTTTGCGGTAGGCCGGCGCCTTACGACCACGCAGCCAAAGCCGAATCCAGATGAGCGGTTGGATTAGGTAAAGCAGCGTCGTGTAAAGCAATTGGAGCATAATACATTCTTGTGCTGGGAACTTGCTGGGGATTCTAAGTATTTCAACCGGTCATTGCCATTACTTTCGCCGCAAGCGGCTCTCTGGTTGATGTGTGTTGGTGTTAACTTATTATATTTAAAGGGTTATTAATGGGGTCTTCTGGTCTGGTGAAAAGCCGATAAAACCGTTTGCTTCTCTTTTCTGCGGTGTCTTTCTCTGAGGTGATGGAAAGGTTGTATCATTTTGTAATAAAAGAGAAATATGATGAATAGCACAAAAAACATTCAGCTCGGCTTAATGCACAGGAAGTGGTACACTAGCGGACTAAATTCGAGAAGCGGGTCAGTGAACAGGTAGCTGTAAAGCCTGGGGCGGTAGCGTACCCTTTTGTTACGACTGGCAGTGTCTGATTAGCTAAAGAGATGCTTGTGGAAAAGCCATTTAACAGAATTCTCATCATCAAAATGCGTTTTCATGGAGATATGCTGCTAACCACGCCGGTTATCAGCACGCTGAAGCGGCGCTATCCCGATGCGCAAATAGATGTCCTGCTTTACCAGGATACTATTCCGATTCTTTCAGAAAATCCGGAGATCCACGCCCTGTACGGTATGGCCAGGAAAGGCTCAGGAACGAAAGAGAAAATCAGTAATTTCCTGAGTCTGGTGAAGACACTGCGCGCCCGGCATTACGATCTGATTGTGAATCTGACCGATCAGTGGATGGTTGCACTGCTGGTGCGGTTGTTGCCGGCCCCCATGAAGATTTCGCAGGATTATTCGCATCGCCAGTCTTCTTTCTGGAAGAAGAGTTTTACACATCTGGCGCCATTTAGCGGTCAGCATGTTGTGGAGCGTAATCTCTCAGTCCTGGCACCGCTGGGTATCAGCGATATTTATCTGGATACCACGATGAGTTACCGCCCCGAGCACTGGGAAAAGCTTCGCGTCCGGCTTACAGAGCAGGGAATTATCGGACGATATGTTGTTATCCAGCCTACGGCCAGGCAGCTGTTTAAATGCTGGGATGACGAGAAATTTTCTGCCGTGGCCGATGCGCTGCAGCAGCGCGGTTATGCCGTTGTACTGACCTGCGGCCCTGGGGAAGAGGATTTAGCCTGTGTCAGGCGTATCGCTGAAGGGTGTCAGCATCAGCCTGTAACGGCGCTGGCGGGTAAAACACGCTTCCCTGAACTGGCGGCGTTAATCGATCATGCGGCACTGTTTATTGGAGTCGATTCAGCGCCGATGCATATTGCAGCGGCGGTCAAAACTCCCATTGTCTGCCTGTTCGGTGCTACCGATCATGTGTTCTGGCGCCCGTGGTCGGATAACGCGATTCAACTCTGGGCCGGCGATTATGAACCTATGCCGGAACGTCAGGAGCGGGAACGCAGTAAAAAATATCTCTCCGTTATTCCGGCACAGGATGTGATTGCCGCAGCGGATAAACTGCTGCCCGATACGCCGCAAGAGGCAACGTCATGATTGTCGCCTTCTGTCTCTATAAATATTTTCCCTTTGGCGGCTTACAGCGCGACTTCTTGCGTATTGCCAACACGGTAGCGGCTCGCGGCCACAAGGTTCGGGTTTACGTTCAGTCCTGGAGCGGTGAGAAGCCGGAATCGCTTGATATTATTCAGGTGCCGGTGACGTCCCGCACCAATCATGGGCGCAATGCACAATACTATGAGTGGGTACAGGCGCACCTGCGGCAGCATCCGGCGGATAGCGTGGTCGGCTTTAATAAAATGCCCGGGCTGGATGTCTACTATGCTGCCGATGTCTGCTACGCCGAAAAAGTGGAGCGCGAGAAAGGTTTTTTCTATCGCCTGACCGGGCGCTATAAGCACTATATGGCGTTTGAACGCGCGACCTTTCAGCATGGAGGGAAGACGGAGCTGCTGATGCTGACAGATAAGCAGGTTGCCGATTTCCGTAAGCACTATCATACCGAGCCGGAACGCTTTCATATTCTTCCCCCGGGGATTTATCCGGATCGCAAGTACAGCAATCAGCCGCTGGATGCCCGCCGGGCAGTGCGCGAAAAAAACGACATTGGTCAGGATGAGTATCTGGTGCTGCAAGTGGGGTCCGATTTTAAACGTAAAGGCGTGGATCGCAGTATTCGCGCCCTGGCGGCATTGCCTGAGTCGATACGCCAGCGCACGCGATTGATGGTGGTTGGGCAGGATAAACCGGGGCGCTTTGCCCAGCTGGCGGAGCAGCTTGCCGTTGCCGGCCAGGTTAGCTTCTTTGCCGGGCGAAACGATGTCTCGGAGCTGATGGCTGCGGCCGATCTGCTTATTCATCCCGCTTATCAGGAAGCCGCTGGCATTGTACTGCTGGAAGCCGTCGCCGCTGGTTTGCCAGTACTGGTCAGCTCGGTATGCGGTTATGCCCACTATATCGCTGACGGCCTGTGCGGGGCTGTGATTCCGGAGCCGTTCGATCAGTCTCAACTGAATGCGCGGCTGCTCGAAGGCCTGCAAAACGAAGAAATACGCCAAACCTGGGCAGCGGCGGCGCGTCATTATGCCGACACGCAGGACTTATACAGTCTGCCAGAAAAGGCGGCTGACATTATAGTAGGTAAGGGGCATGGTTGAGTTAAAGGCGCCTTTTGACACGCTCTGGCAGGGCAAAGATGCTTTTGCTGAAGCATCGCAGTTACAGGGCGATGTCTTTCGCGAACTGGAAAGTCGGCGAACGATACGCTTTGAAGTAAATAACGCCAGCTATTTCCTGAAATGGCATCATGGCACTAGCCTTAAAGAAGTGGTGAAGAATTTAATTTCTCTGCGGCTGCCGGTACTGGGGGCGGATAGAGAATGGAAGGCTATCCATCGGCTGAAAGCGCTCGGCGTTGATACTATGGAAGGCGTCGCTTTCGGTCAGAAGGGGCTTAATCCGCTACGGCGTACCTCATTTATTATTACTGAAGATTTATCACCGGCTATCAGCCTTGAAGATTATTGCGCTAACTGGATTGCCCATCCTCCCGCCCTGGCGATTAAGCGAATGCTGATTCACCGTCTGGCATCCATGGTGCGTCAGATGCATCAGGGAGGGGTGAATCATCGGGACTGCTATCTGTGTCATTTTTTACTGCGCCAGCCGTTTAACGGAACCGAACAGGATCTGAAACTTTCCGTTATCGACTTGCATCGGGCCCAGATTCGTCAACAGGTACCTCGTCGCTGGCGTGACAAGGATTTAATTGGGCTGTATTTTTCTTCACAGAACATTGGACTGACTCGCAGGGACGTTTACCGCTTCTTAAAAATTTATTTTTGCCGGCCTTTGCGCGAAGTGCTGGTTAATGAAGCGGAGTTAATCAGAAAATCGGATGCGAAAGCTGAGCGTATTCGTGAGCGTACGCTGCGTAAATCACTCTAAAGGCTATATTCGCACGTGGGTTTATTAATGCCTGGTGGCATGGAAATGATTATCCATAAGGTCATTAAGACATTTATGAGGGATACGCCGGCTACAGATTGCCGGATGTTTTTCTTCTGTCATAACGACTGTATGTATAATGGCTGCCAGAAGACGCAGGAGTGAGTTATTCATACTCCACAACAGAAATTAGTGTGCCAGGTTATATTCAGCATATTCGTAACTTCGCCAGTTGGTTACGCGCGAAACAACCTGATGCGGTGCTCTGTATTGATATGCCTGCCTGCGGGGGAATTGTGCTCGTGTGCGAACGGGGATGCGTTTTCCCCTGTTCTCCTGGCCCCATTTTTCACTGGATAATAAGAAGCACGCGGAATGCCTGATTCATACCGATTCACATTTAGTTATTAGCAGGGAAGGCTTGAAGGTCGATCGCGAAGCGATTAAAGCCTCTATACATCGTTGTTATGATTGGGTTTATTTCGAAAAACTGGAACAGATAATTGTTAACTATACAGAGAATGCCGTGTAATGAACCCTACCTATTTTAAAGAAGAGGAAGTAATCCGTTCGGTAATGGATTTTAATTATCGTTCCGATGATTCAATATCTTTCGATATTGCTTATGGCATTGATAAAAACTTTCTGTTTGGGTGTGGTGTATCGATAGCATCAGTGTTACTTGCTAATCCGCAGATAGACTTTACATTCCATGTATTTACAGATTTTCTTGATGTGGGTGACAGAGCTAAATTTGAGGCGCTGGCAAAACAATATCATTCCCGGGTTATCGTTTACCTAATTGATTGCGATCGGTTAAAATCATTGCCCAGTACCAAGAACTGGACTTATGCAACCTACTTCCGATTCATTATTGCCGATTATTTTTCGGGAAGATCTGAACGTGTCCTGTACATTGATGCTGATATTGCCTGCCAGGGCAGCCTGCAACCGCTGATTAACCTGGAATTTAACGACGAAATTGCTGCGGTTGTATCGGAAGGCGATCGCGAGTGGTGGCGTCAGAGAGCTGAAAGGTTGGATGCCCCTGCGCTGGCAGACGGTTATTTTAATGCAGGCTTTCTGCTTATCAATATTCCACGCTGGAATGATGCCCGAATCTCTTTACGAGCTATCGAAATGCTTAACGATCCGGAAATAGTAGCCAGGATCACTCACCTTGATCAGGATGTTTTGAACATCCTGCTAGCGGGGAAGGTCAGATTTATTGATTCGGTATTCAATACCCGATACAGCATTAATTATGAGTTAAAAGATAATTTTAAGCATCCTGTTACTGATAAAACGGTGTTGATTCATTATATTGGGCCAACAAAACCATGGCATTGTTGGGCGGATTATCCTGGGGCTGTCCCCTTCTTTCGTGCGAAAGAAGCTTCACCATGGTCAAACGCTCCTCTCCTTAAACCTCAAACTAGCCATCAAATGAGGTATTGTGCGAAGCATCAACTAAACCAAAAATTTATTTTTGATGGAATAATATCCTATATAAAATACTTTATATATAAGATAAAGAAATTATAACCAGAGTAAGTGATAAATATGATTTCCGAAAAGAAAATTAAAGGACTGACGGTCTTCATAAAAGATGGAGACAGTTTTTATGAGCAGGTTCTTAATGACTTCCTGAGTTATCGCTTGAAGGTTATAAAAATATTTAGATCAATTCCTGATACCAAAGTTTCACTCATTGATACTACGCGTGGACCTATGGTGCTGAAGGTTTTTGTACCCCAGGAGAAAAAAGCGGAACGTTTTTTCAAGTCATGTGTGAAAAAAGATTACTATGAGAACTTGATTAAGCAAACCGATCGTGTCAGGAATGAAGGTGTTACCAGCGTTAATGATTATTATCTCCTGGCGGAGAATAAGATATTAAATTATGCCAGGGTTTATATTATGCTAATAGAATATATTGAAGGGAAAGAACTCAATGAATATAAAGTTATTCCGGAAGAAATAAAAGATGGAATTAGGGAAGAGATAAATATATTACATCAACACGATATGGTATCAGGGGATCCCCATCATGGTAATTTTATCATCTCTGATAAGGGAGTTAGACTGATCGATCTCTCTGGGAAAAAATGCACTTCAGTTCGGAAGGCTAAAGATAGAATTGATCTGGAAAGACATTTTGGGATTGAAAATAAGCTGAAAGATCTTGGTTATTATAGGCTCATTTATAAGAAAAAAGTCCGATTTTTATTTAAGAGAATAAAGTATCGTATCGGACTCTCGAAGACACCACCTCATCGTTGAGCTATATCGTTATCAAATTAAAATTTTCATCGCAAAGATCTGTGATTTTAAAGTTATGACTATCTTTTAGATACGGGGATTGTAGGGCATAATTTTTAATGTTTTTGATTGAAGATAGATTAAACTGAGTGGTATTAGCAAAACCATACAGTTCAATGCTATTGCCTACTTTTAGTAGCTCCAGTATTTCTTCTTCTGCAATACGATTGGAAGATATTGTCTTTACGCCAGGAAAATATTTTTTCTCATCTCGCGGATGTGGAATATAAATATCAATTTTATATTCGTCGATGAATGCATATACCGCGTTAATAAGTTTTTGTGTATCAGCTTTACTTCGAGCTTCTTGTTGATAAACTGTACCTAAAAGTATTTTTATTACCTTCTTGGTGTTTGATTTCTCTTCATTTCTGAGTAATGTCCAGTTGGATGCCAGATTAATATATTTTGTATTTGAGATGAGATTATCTTTGTTTTCAAAGATAGTATAATGAGTTTTTATCTCTCTCATTATATCGGAAGCATGAATAGATCTCCCCATAATTGAATGGGATATTCTTTCCCACTTAGTCGGAGACTCAATGCGATAGATGGAACTTTGCTTGTTAAGATTACCAATTCCGTCATCGAAAGTGATCAAATTATCATATGTTATCTGTGATAATATATGATGTATCGATGATTTTTTTATATTCGCTAAATAGACAGTAGAAAAATGGTGAACGCCAAGTTTGTTTATAATTTTCTTAGCTATTAGTGTTTTTCGTATGGTTTTAAACCATCCATTTAAACGCGGATCTTCAAGGGCTACTCTGTTACTGGCAAAATGACTTAGCTGCTCAATATAATGTTGTGATTTTTTATTTTTTATATCACCAAAATAAATAAACATGGCGTTCTTTATATTTTCTTCTTCTATGATCCGCCGTGCTATTATCATTTGTAAATTAGTCATGCAGATAAAAAGATTCATCCTAATTTCCTTAATGGACGGAGAAAAATGTCAGATTAATAATGTTTTGGCGTTGGTGGCTGTTTAATCTGTTGATAACCATTTACGCAATTGTATTTCTGTATGTGTTAAAGTGATTGACACTTTATGCTATTTTGTAGAAAAGAGCAACCTTTGACAGATTTAGTCTATCAATGTGTTTTTTGTAACTCATTGTTTTTTATCTTGTTATTTGTGTTCTGGTATGTGGTGAGCAAATAATAATCCCTCTTGTTCCCGGAAGTTAGATCATCTTTACCTATAACCAGGTTTGGTAACCCATATGTACAGCTTAATTTTTCGATAGAGACTATGTTGAAAGTGATATAACAGGATGTTGTATTCTTATTGGCTGAATATGTTGGGCATAAGCAATAATATGAATTTTCAAGATTCAGAAGTCTGAGGACAGTGTAATATGCTGGAATTTATAAAAGAAAAATATAATTTAGGCCCGGATAAGGAATATCGCAACAAATCGGCTTTGAATATTTCTTATGGTGTAGATAAGAATTTCCTTTTTGGCGCAGCTATCTCTATGGCTTCTGTCTTTGTACATAATAAGCATGTTCCTGTCGTTGTTCATCTTTTCACCGATTATATTGATGATGATTACTTGCAACGCTTTGAGTCGATGGCGAGAGCATTCTCCGTAGAAATTATCATTTACTTAATAGACCCTGAATGCTTTTCTCATTTGCCTACTTCTTATGTATGGTCATATGCAACTTACTTCAGATTATTATCATTCGACTATTTGAGTCGATATATATCAAATGTTCTATATCTTGATGCGGATGTTATCTGTAAGGGAAAACTGGATTGTTTTCAACAATTATCATTTTTAGATGGGGAATATGCTGCGGTTATTCCTGATATTGAGTCAATGCAGGAAAAAAGTGCTATTCGTCTAAAATGGCCAGAAATCGAAGGTAAATATTTCAATGCTGGTGTTATATTCGTAAATCTTACTAAGTGGCATGAGGAAAAATTAACTTCACTTTCCTTGAAGTATTTATGCGGCGATAGCGAGTATGGTAGGTTGAAATATCTTGATCAAGATGTATTAAATATTATTTTTGGTATGAATAATATCTATCTTCCCAGAGATTATAATTGTATTTACACAATAAAAAATGAATTAAAAGCTAAGGATGAGTTTGCTTATCGAAAAACGATTAAGGATTCAGTGATTCTTATCCATTATACTGGGGCAACTAAACCATGGCATCAATGGGCTGATTATCCATCAGCAAAATATTTCCTGGATATATGGAAAGTTTCGCCATGGTCCGATGTTCCTTTAAAACAAGCTGAGAAACTTGTTGAATTCAAGAAAAAATATAAACATGAGCTTAGACAGAAGCGTTTTCTTTCTTCAATGATTAGTTGTATTCGATACAATTATATTAAATCGAAGAGTAAAAAATAAATTATCATTCAAGTAAAAATTTTAAGAACTAATGATCTTTAATTATGGGAGATGTGAAGTTGAGTGCTGGATTGCGATTACACTATGGGTTTCCTAAGATAAGTTATTTTTTGGGACTTGCTTCGATATTGTTATGTTATTTATCTATGCTTTTGATCGTTTACTTTCCTGGTGAGGCGGTAAAAGTATTACATTTTGGAGGTATCATTGCTTTTCTGGCTATACTTTCTTATCCTCAACAATATTTAAAAAATAGGGTATGGCTTATTTCTCTGCCTCTTTTTGTGTTAGCCATTGTTGACTTAAGCTGGTATGAGACGTTTAAGTTTTCTGGCTCTGTAAATTTAGACTCATATCGAGGGCATTTAGATTTTGGGAAAAATGCTCTTTTTAGTTCAGTTGCTCTGATGGTTGTTACAAACTCAAAAATAACAAAGATTATTGAGAAAAAATATTATCTTATTGTGGCAGTATTATCGCAGTTTATGGCCTTAGCCTATGCGGTATATCAGCATCACTTTCAGGGGATTGAGCGATCTGCGCTTGCTTTGGAAAATGGGGCAAATGCAACAGGAGCCGCCTATACTATTACGTTCTTAACTTTATTCTCAGTTATAGCTATATTGTATTCTGGGGTTAAGCATAAGAACTTATATTTTCTTTCTTCATTCGCTGTAGGTTTTTATACTGTTTCATTAACAGGCACTCGTGCGGCGTTAATTACATTACCTGTTTTATGTCTGGCAATGTTTATTTGCTATGCCAGAGTGTGGGGGAAGTTTGGTATAAAGAAAGGTATCATATCTACTTTAGTTATTATAGTGTGTTTATTCGCCACAAAAAACATTTTTGTAGAGCGCTATGATAACCTGATGTCTGATATAAATATGTATCATAATAATGATAGCAATACGTCATTTGGTGCTCGTTTAGCGATGTGGGAAGCTGGATATATTTCGGCTGATGGCCATTTGTTTTGGGAGTCAACCGAGAAAAGAAATGACAAAATAAAAAAACTTGCAAACCAGAATAGAATATATGAGGGAGCTTTGCCTCATATGCATGCACATTTGCATAATGATTTTATTGAGACTCTTTCGCTAAAGGGGTGGAGCGGCGTTTTTATCTGGCTGCTATTTTTTGCAGGTGCTATAAAGCTTATTTTTACTGTTCATGAAAAATATGCGCTACTGATTTATTTTCTTGGTGTATTTATCTATGGTCTGGCTGATGTTATGTTTTTCTCTAAAAATATAAGCCTTGGCTGGCTTGTTCCTTTAATTCTCATATTGTCATATCTTTCGAAGAAAAATGATAATAAAGGAATTGGTTAAATTAAAGGGGGATGTTATCCCCTTAATTTTTTCCTGTTAATACTAAGGAAGGAAACTATTCTCCATAAAATGGTACTTTGGGTTTTTAGGATTATGATTTTCTTTTTCCTTTTGCTATCATTTATTTTTGCAAGTACTTTTCGTGGCATATCAAGATAACCGTCATGAATTAATTGTTTTGCTAATTCAAAGTTATGGGTTAGCATGACTCGCCATAAGTAACTCAACTGGCTATCTAATTGCTCAAGCTGAAGCAATGTAATAATATCTTCTCTGTCAGGGTTACTATACAGAGAGGATATTTTATTGCGGATTGTACACATTGCAACTATGTTGTTTTTATAATCTTTTTCTTTCCATTGGGCGTTGGTCACAGAATCGTTACGATATAAGTGATGGTAGAGGTATTTTTCTACGGCATATATTCTTGTGTAACAGAGAATGGTGTAAATAAACAAAAGGTCTTCGCCCAGAGTTAAATCTTCATCAAATAATATGCTATGACTTGTTAGTAACTCCTTTCTTACCATGAGACAGCCAACATGAAAAGATAGCTCTTTTCGTAACCTTTTATGTAAAACGTTTGTTTCGCTAAATATCTGAGGCTGCCTGCGACTCCCTGTTTTTCCCCATTTGTAAAACCCGCAATAAATAACATCCCCGTTCGTTTCTTCTTGCCTTTTTACTAGTTCTGCGAGGAAATTGGGTTCCACTCTATCATCGCTGTCCACGAAAACGACAAATATCCCCTTAGCGTTACGAATACCGGTGTTACGGGCAGATGATACTCCGCGATTGGGTTGATTAATAATGTTGATATCGGAAAAATCTGATGTATGTTTCTCTACCGTTTCATATGTTAGATCGGTGGAGCCGTCATTCACCACGATGACTTCAAAATTTTTATATGTTTGTGTTTTAAGCGCTGTCAGAGGAACATGGATAAAATCCTGTGCATTAAATGCAGGAATGATGACAGACACTTTGGGTTGAGAAATCTCAGGCATAATCTATCCGGTAATCATATCCATGTTAGAATATGGCATAGGATGCCACTTTATCCATAACCTGTTGAGCGTAAATCGTCTGTGTTTCTCCCCCCTCCCCGCAACACGCCACCTGATTCTTCCCATAACCGCCAATCAATCCCGGGTCGGTAGGGCCATATAACGTAATATTGGGTCGATCGAGCGCAGCGGTCAGATGGCTCAGCCCGGTATCGACCGAGACTACGAAACGGGCACCAGCCAGCTCTCTGGCGACCTCTTCAAGACTCATTTTTGGCAGCACTTCTACGTAATCGAAGCCTTCCGCCAGCCGCCTGGCTCTTTCCTCTTCATGGGGGGCCCCCCATGGTAGCTTAATGCGCAGACCGCTGTCGGCCATCAGGGCGATCAGCTCGCGCCAGTGGGCTTCCGGCCAGTGTTTGTCATCGCGCGTGGTGGCGTGCAGGAAGACGGCGTAATGTCCGGCATCCGGATTCAGGTGGTTGAGGAAGTGCCGGGCAATGGCATAGTCGCCCTGGGTTGCCGGTTTGTCATAGCCCAGACTTTTGGCGAACAGCTCCCGTGTGCGCTCTACGGCGTGCTGCGGCTTCGCAATTCGATGGCGCTGGCTATAGAACAAACTGGCCAGCGGCTCGCGGGCGCTGTGCCAGTCCATACCGTGTTTGGTTCCATGGGCCAGACGTGTCACCAGCGCGGCGCTTTTCAGTAGTCCCTGGGCATCAATAACGGCATCGTAGTTAACCGCCTGCAGCCTGGTGCGAAATGCCTGGCGTTCGGCCTTTATCGGCGCGGAAAACCAGGCTTTGCGCCAGCGGCGTAGCGCTACCGGGATAACGTTATCCACGGCGTCATGCCAGCCCGGGATCTGCGCGAAACCTTCCTCCACCACCCAGTCAAAATGAATGCCTCTAATTGCCCGGGCGGCATCGGTTAATGCCGGCAGGGTATGCAGCACGTCGCCCATCGATGAGGTTTTCACAATCAGTACCCGCATCCGTTACGGCTCCTCGCTCTGCATCAGCTCATGAAGCTCTTTTAACACCTTTTCCGGCTGAATATCGATAAGGCTTTGATGATAGCCCTCTTCACCGTCTCCTTTGCGTACCCGGTAGTAGCCACTAATCAGACGAATCACCCGCGCCTTGTGGGAGAGCGGCGGCGTAAAGTCCGGGCTGCTGGGGCCGTAAAGCGCGACCAGAGGGCGATCGAGCGCAGCCGCGACATGCATTAAACCCGAATCATTCGTGACCACGGCCTGACAGGTGGCAATCAGTATCACCGCCTGATCCAGCTCGGTATCGCCAGCCAGATTATGGCACCAGGACTGCTGTTCCCGGGGCAGGGCGGCACAGATTTGATCGCCGGCTTCCCTATCTTTCGCCGAGCCGAACAGGGCAACCTGGAAGCCTTCGTTAATCAGTGATTCGGCCAGGCTGGCGTAGTGATAATGCGGCCAGCGCTTGGCGGGGCCAAATTCAGCGCCGGGACAAAAACCAATAAGCGGTCGCGTATCAGATAGCGAAAACGCGGAGCGCGTCTGACGCTTTTCGGCTTCGCTGACCTGTAGCTGGGGCCACAGCAGCGGTTGTGGCAGATCCCGGGCGGATTGCATCACGCCCTTATCGAAAGCCAGCGCCACGTAACGCTCTACCATTAGAGGCCAGGCCTGTTTGTCCAGCGCCCGGATATCGTTCAGTAGCCCATAGCGCATTTCACCGCGCCAGCCGGTACGCTGGGGAATACTGGCAAACCAGGGGACAAGGGCGGATTTCAGGGAGTTAGGCAGTACAAATGCCCGATCGTAGCGGCGCGCACGCAGGCTGATGCCCAGGCGACGACGCTCGCCGATAGCCAGCGCGCCGTGGCCCAAAGGCATTGGGATAGCCTCGTGAACCTCCGGCATGCGGGATAACAGAGGACGGCACCACGCGGGCGCCATCACATCGATTATCGCCTGGGGATAGCGCGCCCTGAGCGTGCGATATAGACTCTGCGACATCATCATGTCGCCCACCCATGACGGGCCGATCACCAGTATTTTCATAGACCAGGCTACCTGTTAAGCGTCGCGGTTCAGCCAGGCCATATACTCCGTTACCCCTTCGGCGACGGTCTTAAAGGGTTTGTCGTAGCCTGCGGCGCGCAGGTTGGTCAAATCGGCCTGGGTAAAAGCCTGATAGCGCCCTTTAAGCTTATCCGGGAACGCAATATATTCGACGCTTCCCTTCTTATGGAACGCCAGTGCAGCGTCTGCCACGGCCTGGAAGGATTCCGCCCGTCCGGTACCACAGTTGAAGATGCCGGAAACGCCATGCTCCAGGAACCAGAGGTTTACCGCCGCAACATCGCCCACATAGATGAAGTCGCGCTTAAAGCCGTCGCTGCCTTCAAACAGTTTCGGGCTTTCGCCGTTATTCAATTGGGTGTTGAGGTGGAAGGCCACGCTTGCCATGCTGCCCTTATGGCCTTCTCGTGGGCCATAGACGTTGAAATAGCGAAAGCCAACGATCTGCGATTCGGCTTCCGGAAGAATACCGCGTACATACTGGTCAAACAGGAACTTGGAGTAGCCGTAAACGTTCAGCGGCTGTTCGTATTCGCGAGACTCGATAAAGTCGCTGGAACGCCCGCCGTAAGTGGCCGCGGAAGAAGCATAGAGGAAAGGAATCTTACGTTCCAGGCAGTAGTGCAGCAGCTCTTTGGAGTACTGATAGTTGTTATCCATCATGTACTTGCCATCCCACTCGGTGGTGGAGGAGCAGGCGCCTTCGTGGAAGATGGCTTCGATGTCACCGAACTCTTCGCCCGCCATAATCTGGATCAGGAAATCTTCTTTATCCATGTAGTCGGCGATATTCAGGTCGGCCAGGTTGACGAACTTAGTGCCGTCCTTCAGGTTATCGACCACCAGAATATCGCTGCGGCCCTGGTCGTTCAGAGCTTTAACAATGTTGCTGCCGATAAAGCCGGCGCCGCCGGTTACAATGATCATAAGCATTAACCTTTAAGAAGTGGGGCCGGGGAACAGTTCCCGACGCTAATGTCTCTTATCATATCATCTCATCGGTTAGCCGACAGCCGCCGGAAAAAACGATGACGCTTAAGTTTTCCCGGGTAGTCGTGATTTATGCTGCAAAAAGCATAATCCCTGAAGCGTCATCTCGTATCAGGGTATAGCTTTGAGTAAGATGTGCCACAGTATGCCATGTATGGAGAATCGCAATGCGAGGGGATTTTTATCAACAGTTATCGGCCAGTCTGGATGCGGCGCGCGCAGAGGGGCTGTTCAAGGAAGAACGTATCATCACCTCCGCGCAGCAGGCGGATATTACGGTGGCGGATGGCAGTCATGTCATTAACTTCTGCGCCAATAACTATCTGGGGCTGGCCAATCATCCGGCGCTGATTGATGCGGCGAAGGCGGGGATGGATCGCCACGGCTTTGGTATGGCGTCGGTACGCTTTATCTGCGGCACCCAGGACAGTCATAAAGCGCTGGAGCAGCAGCTGGCGGCGTTCCTGGGAATGGAAGATGCCATTCTGTACTCTTCCTGCTTCGACGCCAACGGCGGTCTGTTCGAAACCCTGCTGGGGCCGGAAGACGCCATTATTTCCGATGCCCTTAACCATGCCTCCATTATCGACGGCGTACGCTTGTGTAAGGCGAAACGTTATCGCTACGCTAATAATGATATGCAGGAGCTGGAAGCGCGTCTGAAAGAGGCCCGCGCTGCCGGGGCGCGTCATGTGATGATCGCGACCGACGGGGTGTTCTCTATGGATGGCGTGATTGCCAATCTTAAAGGCGTATGTGACCTGGCGGATAGGTATGACGCTCTGGTGATGGTGGATGATTCCCACGCAGTGGGCTTTGTCGGTGCCAACGGTCGCGGTACTCACGAATACTGTGACGTGATGGGGCGGGTGGATATCATTACCGGTACCCTGGGTAAAGCGCTGGGCGGCGCTTCCGGTGGTTATACCGCGGCGCGTAAAGAGGTGGTGGAGTGGCTGCGTCAGCGCTCGCGCCCTTATCTGTTCTCTAACTCTCTGGCGCCGGCGATCGTTGCGGCCTCGATTAAAGTACTGGAGATGCTGTCGTCTGGCGATGAGTTGCGCAATCGGCTTTGGGCCAACGCGCGCCTGTTCCGCGAAAAAATGACTGC
The DNA here is from genome assembly GCF_036620675.1 of Rosenbergiella sp. YN46. Lineage (NCBI taxonomy): Bacteria > Pseudomonadati > Pseudomonadota > Gammaproteobacteria > Enterobacterales > Erwiniaceae > Rosenbergiella > Rosenbergiella sp. YN46. The sequence continues at coordinate 66,740 of NZ_JAZHEE010000014.1, read as the reverse complement.
GGCTGGTTTTACGCTGGCAGGGGCCGACCATGCCATTATTCCGGTGATGCTGGGCGATGCGGTGGTGGCCCAGAAATTTGCCAGTGAGCTTCAGAAAGAGGGGATTTACGTGACCGGCTTCTTCTATCCGGTAGTGCCGAAAGGCCAGGCGCGTATCCGCACTCAGATGTCGGCTTCCCATACGCCGGCGCAGATTGAGCGTGCGATTGACGCATTTACTCGTATCGGTAAACAGCTGGGCGTAATTGCCTGATCCCGAGGATGACGCAATGAAAGCATTATCGAAACTGAAAGCGGAACAGGGCATCTGGATGACTGATGTTCCGGAGCCGGAACTGGGTCACAACGACCTGCTGATCAAAATTCGCAAGACCGCGATTTGCGGAACCGATGTTCATATCTACAACTGGGATGAGTGGTCTCAGAAAACCATTCCGGTACCGATGGTGGTGGGGCATGAATATGTGGGCGAAGTGGTCGGCGTTGGTCAGGAAGTCAAAGGTTTCAGTATTGGCGACCGGGTATCCGGGGAAGGGCATATCACCTGCGGACATTGCCGTAACTGCCGTGCTGGTCGTACCCATCTGTGTCGTAATACCATCGGCGTAGGGGTTAACCGTCCGGGCTGTTTCGCGGAATATCTGGTGATTCCCGCCTTTAATGCCTTCAAGATTCCGGACAATATCTCTGACGAGCTGGCTTCTATCTTCGATCCGTTTGGCAATGCGGTGCATACCGCGCTGTCGTTCGATCTGGTAGGAGAGGACGTGCTGGTTTCCGGTGCTGGCCCCATCGGGATTATGGCGGCAGCGGTGGCGAAACACGTCGGCGCTCGTAACGTTGTGATCACCGATGTCAACGAATACCGTCTGGCGCTGGCGCGTGATATGGGCGTGACCCGGGCGGTTAATGTCAGTCAGCAGAGCCTGGGGGAGGTGATGGCCGAGCTGGGCATGAGCGAAGGTTTTGACGTCGGGCTGGAGATGTCCGGCGCGCCTGCGGCTTTTCGCTCCATGCTGGATACCATGAACCACGGCGGCCGTATCGCGATGCTGGGGATTCCTCCGTCGGAGATGGCTATCGACTGGAATAAGGTTATCTTTAAGGGGCTGTTTATTAAAGGCATCTATGGTCGTGAGATGTTTGAGACCTGGTACAAAATGGCTGCGCTGATTCAGTCGGGGCTCGATCTCTCACCCATCATTACCCATCGTTTCTCTATCGATGACTTCCAGAAGGGCTTTGACGCCATGCGGTCGGGGCAATCCGGAAAAGTGATTTTAAGCTGGAATTAAATAAGAAAAAGCCGGAAGTTCCGGCTTTTTTATTGCGATAAATCTTAGTTGAATGATCTTTTTGTCAGTTTTTGTCATTGCTTTCAATAATAAGTAAGCCCGCCCTGCTCTTATATCTTTACTTTCTCATGGTCTATTAAATTAAGTTTTCTTAATAAAACATTCCTGACTCATACGAATGTTCTGGGAAACAGCAGGCTTAATATTTCTTTAATAAAGAACCTGTATTACTAAACGCACACTCACAGACCACCAGGATAAGAATTTAATGAATGATAGCCGAAAACTGAGCATTATTATGCCGTTATATAATGCCGGTAATGACTTCATCGTTTGTATGGATTCACTGCTGGCGCAAACCTGGCGCGACCTGGAGATTATTATTGTTAACGATGGATCGACCGATAATTCGGGTGAACTGGCGCAGCGCTATGCTGATGCGTATCCCCATGTTCATCTGATACACCAGTCCAATGGTGGGGCATCCGTCGCCCGTAACCGCGGGATGGAAGTCGCCAGCGGCGACTACGTGGCTTTTGTGGATGCCGACGATATCGTCTATCCCATGATGTACGAAACGCTGATGAATATGGCGCTGAAGGATTCACTGGATGTGGCCCAGTGCAATGCCGACTGGTGCGATCGCCGTACCGGCGATACCTGGCTTTCAATCCCCACTGAGCGTTTGCGTTCCACTGGCGTACTGAGTGGCCCTCAGTGGCTGCGTCGGGCGCTGGCCTCTAAACGCTGGACGCATGTGGTCTGGATGGGGGTTTATCGCCGGGAATTAATTAATCAGTTGAATTTGAAATTTATTCCCGGGTTGCATCACCAGGATATTATCTGGAGTACCGAATTTATGTATAACGCCAGGCGCGCGCGTTATATTGAACAGCCATTATATAAATATTTCCTGCACGAGCAGTCGGTCAGTCGGCTTAAGCGACGCGGTGGAAAAAATGTTGCCTATCAGCGTCACTATATAAAGATCACTCAGTTGCTGGAAAAAATGAACCGCGACTATGCGGGAAAAATCACCCTGTATCCGGAATTTCATCAGCAAATTACCCGCGAGGCGCTGCGGGTATGCCATGCGGTGCGTAAAGAGCCTTCGCCTTCCGCCCGTCAGGCGATGATTCGGGAAATTATTGAAAGCGGAACCCATCTGCGAATGCTGCGTAACGTACGCAGTCCGCAGATGGGTTATCAGGTTGTGCTGTGGCTGGCGCGCCTCTGGAATATACGTCAGGGGGGACGACGCGCCATGGCCCGGGCAATGCGCCGCAGGCTAGCTTCTTTTTGGTAGCTTCTGGTTTTCCGGCTGCCGGGGTGCGTTATTCATGGCGCGTCCCCAGCCTCGCCACTGATTCTGGAAATAGTTCACCAGCGAACTCTGACTGATGCTTTCGCTCAACACGTCGAAAAAGCGGGTCATCGGCACCGGTTGTGGCACCTGCCGGCTGTTGCAAAGCTTCGCGCTGCCGCGGAACGGGTTACGCGGCGCTTTGGCCGGTGACGGCGTGGCTGAGCCAGGCGCTGCGGTGCCAGGCTGTGGCTCATTGAGCAGATCGCTGGGCCGTACCAGCTGGATATCCGGCGGTAATCGATAAAGCTGCTGCTGGAGCACGCGAACGGTAACCGGGTGCGGATGACCGATAGCGATGGCGTGGCCGTGGCGCCGGGCAAAGGTGATGGCGCGATCGAACTGGTGGCGTACTTCGGCTTCGTCCTGCTTATCGTCAAGGAAGATATTACGCCTGATGACTTTGATGCCGGTTCCGGCAGCGGCACGCGTCGCCTGAGTGCTGCCGATAGTCACGCTATCCAGAAAATAGAGCAGGTTGTAGTTTTCCAGGGTCTGCATCACTTTCTGCATACCGAACAGGCTGGAGGTCATGGCGCTGCCCATATGATTATTCATGCCAACCGCCCCGGGCACCTTCTGGACGGCGCTGCGGATGATGCGTTCGATCTCGGCACTGCTCATATCCGGGCGCAGCGTATCTTTTTCCAGCGGCTGTTTGCTGATGGGGGCCATCGGCAGGTGAATCAGTACTTCGTGTCCCGCCTGATGGGCTTTCAGCGCCATCTCCCTTGCATGAGGGGCGTTGGGGAGTACCGCAACCGAGACCTGAGTCGGCAGGGCGATAACCTGATTTTCCTGATGCGGCCGATAGCCGAAATCATCGATGACGATGGCCAGTTTAGCGGCGTGGACAGGGGCCGCCAGCGAGAGCGCGGCGGTAAGGGCGAGCATGACGCGGCGAAATTGAAACAAAACTTATCTTCCCAGCCATGGTAGTGGATTGACGGCCTGACCCTGGCGACGGATTTCGAAATAGAGCGACGGTCGGCCCTGACCGCCACTATTACCCACCAGCGCGATAGGCTGGCCCGCACGCACCTGAGTGCCTACGTTGACCAGTGCGCTCTGGTTATAGCCGTAAAGGCTCATATCGCCTTTACCGTGCTCCACGACGACAACCAGGCCGTAGCCCTGTAGCCAGTCGGCGAGGATCACCCGGCCATCGGCGATGGCTTTAACTTCGGAGCCTTCGGAAGCGCCGATAACGATCCCCTTCCAGCGCAGCTCTCCCTGTAACTGTTCGCCAAAGCGATGCAGCAGCGAACCGCGCACCGGCCAGCGAGCCTGGCCGCGCGGCGACCCCAGACCGCCGGTACGCGCCATCAGAGAACGTTCGCTCTCCGTCGGCTTATAGGTACTGCCTTTGCGTGAAGCCTCTTTCTGGCGATCGCGCACTTTCTGCGCTTCCCGGGCTTCCCGCTCGGCTTTGGCTTTTGCGGCGGCCGCGGCGCGCGCGATACGATCGCGCATGCGCGCTTCGTTCTGGCGCAATTCGCTTAGCTGCTGCTGGCCTTTTTGAATTGAGGATTCCAGGCTGTCGACGGTTTTCTTACGTTCGTTACGGGCCGCTTCCAGCCGTCGCTGCTGGGCTCGCTGTTCATACAGCAGCGTTTGCTGACGCGACTGTTTCTCTTCCAGATCGCTCTTTTGCGCATCGACTTCGGCCCGGGTTTGCTGCAGGCTGGCGATGGTTTCCTGGCGGGCCTGATTCAGATACCCGAAATAGGCCTGCAGGCGCTGGCCGCGCTGGCTTTCTTCCCCGCTCAGGATCAACTGAATACCGGTATGCTGCCCCTGACGAAACGCGGCGTCGAGCTGTGCCGCCAGATCGCGTTCCTGCTCCTTGCGCTGTTTTTCCAGCCGGGCGATGGAAGCGTTCATTTCGTCGATCTGGCTATTGAGGGAGTCCAGCACTTTCTGGGTTTCACGCAGCTTTCGGGCGGCGGTGGCTATCGCTTTTTCCTGAGCCTGAAGCTGCTCAAGCAGTCTGGCGCGCTGCTGCTGCTGCTGGCGTACTGCGCGCTCTTTGGCGGCGATATCTTGTTGAATCGATTTAAGCTGATCGCGATCGCTTGCGTGGGCGGGCGAAAGACATAGCAATACGCCAGCGCAGATTGCACTGGCGTAACTGAGAGGCCAGCCAGAGAATCGTCGTCCCGGCTGACAGCCCCTGATGATTGCAAAAATCGTCTTTCCCCTCATGGGGAAAGATTATTCCACGATGAACAGCGGCTTACCAGTCATCTCTTGCGGGATTTCCATTCCCATCAGGCTGAGCATGGTCGGCGCGATGTCCGAAAGTTTACCGCCGGCAATGGCATCGACTGCGCGATCGCCGACGTAAATCAGCGGTACCGGCAGGTTGGTGTGTGCCGTGTGAGCCTGTCCGGTAGACGGGTCGCGCATCTGTTCGGCGTTACCATGGTCGGCGGTAATCAGTAGCTGGCCGCCTGCGGTTTCCACCGCTTTAACCACTTTATCAATGCACTGATCCAGGGTTTCCACTGCTTTGACCGCTGCGTCGAATACGCCGGTATGGCCGACCATATCGCCGTTCGGGTAGTTACAGATAATGGCATCGTACTTACCGCTGGCGATAGCGCCAGTCAGTTTTTCAGTCAGCTCCGCAGAGCTCATTTCCGGCTGCATATCATAAGTGGCAACCTGCGGTGAGTTGATCAAAATGCGTTCTTCGCCAGCGAAAGGCGTTTCAACACCGCCGTTAAAGAAGAAAGTCACGTGTGCGTATTTTTCCGTTTCAGAAATGCGCAGCTGAGTTTTGTCGTGTTTCGCCATCCACTCGCCAAAGGTATTGAGCAGTGAGGCTGGTGGGTAGGCACAGGCGGTTTTGATGTCGGCGGCGTATTCGGTCAGCATTACGAAGTCGCAGAATTTAACCACTTTTTTACGGGTGAAGCCGTCGAAGTCGGCGTTCACAAAGGCGCGGGTGATCTGGCGGGCGCGGTCGGCACGGAAGTTCATAAAGATCAGCGCGTCACCATCTTCCATTGCGACGGCTTCTTCACCCGCGCTGCGAATTACGGTTGGCTTCACAAATTCGTCGTTTTCGTCGCGGGCATAGGCTGCCTGCAGACCGGCGACGGCGCTGTCGGCCTGGTATTCGCCTTCGCCCAGGGTCAGCAGGTTATAAGCCAGCTCTACGCGATCCCAGCGGTTATCGCGATCCATGGCGTAGTAGCGTCCGATCAGGGTGGCGATACGGCCTTTACCCAGTTCGGTGAACTTACTGGAGAAACGCTGCAGGGAAGATTCCGCGCTGCGCGGCGGCGTATCGCGGCCGTCCAGGAAGGCATGAAGATAGATTTTTTCTGCTCCGCGCTCTGCGGCCAGTTCTACCATCGCCATAATGTGATCTTCGTGGCTGTGTACGCCGCCGGCGGAAAGCAGGCCCATGATATGCACGGCCTTACCTGCGCAAACGGCGCGATCGACCGCGCCCGTTAGCGCTGGATTAGCGAAGAAGGCGCGATCTTTAATTTCCACATCCAGGCGGGTGAGGTCCTGATAAACTACGCGGCCGGCACCCAGGTTTACGTGGCCCACTTCGGAGTTGCCCATCTGGCGATCCGGCAGCCCGACTTCCAGCCCTGATGCGTCGATAAGCGTGTGGGGGCGGCTGGCCCACAGACTATCCATGACCGGGGTGCGGGCCTGGGAGATTGCGTTATCCTGCTGGTCTTCGCGATAGCCGTAGCCATCCAGAATGACCAGCACCATGGGTTTTTTTGAAGCCGACATTGCAAAACCTCATACGTCAAAGATAAAAAATTGGCGTAACTTTACTACAGACCCGACGCAAAAATAGCCGCAGAAGATCAAAGAAAGGGGCCTGAATCGCGAAGATCCCTCGGTGAATGACGGTTTTTTTACGTAACAGGCCGCAGAAACGCGATTACCTCCTGCTCCCTGGCTGTATTTGACACAGCGCGCAGGTATACTCCCCAACGGGTTTTTTCATCTACATCATCAGTCGGGAGTTGTTACCCCCCATGCAAGAGATTATGCAATTCGTTGGTCGCCATCCCATACTCAGTATTGCGTGGATCGCGCTACTGGCGGCCGTACTGTACACCACGTTTAAAGGACTGACCTCTAAAGTGAAGGTCATCACCCGCGGTGAAGCGACGCGCCTGATCAACAAAGAAGACGCCATTGTGGTGGATCTGCGTACCCGCGACGAGTTTCGTAAAGGGCATATCCCCAGCGCGCTGAACCTGCAGACCGCCGAGATCAAAAACAATAACCTCGGTGAACTGGAAAAACACAAATCCAGCCCCATCATTATGGTTGATGCCAACGGTGTGAACGCGCAGGATCCCGCCGGTCTGCTGAATAAGGCCGGTTTTGAGCGCGTCTTCGTGTTGAAAGAAGGCATTGCCGGCTGGAGCGGGGAAAACCTGCCTCTGGTACGTGGCAAGGGGAAATAAATCAGTTTATTGAGGGGGAGCTCATGGCCCATATTGAAATTTACACTAAAGCTACCTGTCCGTTTTGCCATCGCGCGAAAGCGCTGCTGGAAAGCAAAGGGGCCGCTTTTGAAGAGCTGCCCATCGACGGCGATGCGGCAAAGCGTGAAGAGATGATCGAACGCAGCGGCCGTACCACGGTACCGCAGATTTTTATTGATGCGCAGCACATTGGCGGCTGCGATGATTTGTTCGCACTGGATGCGCGCGGCGGGCTGGACCCTCTGCTGCGCTGATGCGGCCACCTGGAACCTCACTCTGAAACGTTCCGGTCGCGTCTGGCGGCGGCGAAAAGCAGGCGCCGCGGGCGTGGCCTGAAGTATGACGAGGATATTAAGGACATTACTGTAAAGGGTTAATTATGTCAGAGCAAAACAACACCGAAATGACTTTCCAGATTCAGCGCGTTTATACGAAGGATATCTCCTTCGAAGCGCCGAATGCACCTCAGACCTTCCAGAAAGAGTGGGAGCCGGAAGTGAAACTGGATCTGGATACCGCCTCCAGCCAGCTGGCGGACGATGTCTATGAAGTGGTTCTGCGCGTAACCGTGACTGCGACGCTGGGCGAAGAGACTGCATTTCTGTGTGAAGTACAGCAGGCAGGCATCTTCTCTATCAGCGGTATCGAAGGGACTCAGATGGCCCACTGTCTGGGCGCTTATTGCCCGAACATTCTGTTCCCGTACGCCCGTGAATGCATCACGAGCCTGGTTTCCCGCGGTACCTTCCCGCAGCTGAACCTCGCGCCGGTAAACTTTGATGCGCTGTTTATGAACTACTTACAGCAGCAGTCTGGCGAAGCAGGTGAGCAAGAACATCAGGATGCCTGATGAACACCATTAATGCCTCAATGACAGTGATCGGTGCCGGCTCTTACGGCACCGCTCTCGCCATCACTCTCGCAAGGAACGGTCACGACGTCGTTCTGTGGGGGCACGATCCCAACCATATCTCAACGCTGCAGCACGATCGCTGTAATGCAGCCTTCCTTCCTGATGTTCCTTTTCCCGATACCCTGCACCTTGAAAGCGACCTTGCTACGGCACTCGCCGCCAGTCGCGATATTCTGGTGGTGGTGCCAAGCCACGTATTTGGTGAGGTATTAGGGAATATCCAGCCGTGGCTTCGCGCTGACGCTCGTCTGGTCTGGGCGACCAAAGGACTGGAGGCCGATACCGGCCGTCTGCTGCAGGATGTGGCGCGTGAAGTGCTGGGCAGCCAGATTCCGCTGGCGGTGATTTCCGGGCCGACCTTCGCTAAAGAGCTGGCTGCGGGGCTACCAACGGCGATTGCCGTTGCGGCGACCGATGACGGATTCGCCAGCGATTTGCAGGCGTTATTGCACTGTGGCAAGAGTTTTCGCGTCTATCGTAATCACGACTTTATCGGCGTACAGTTGGGCGGTGCGGTGAAAAACGTCATCGCGATTGGCGCCGGGATGTCCGACGGCATCGGCTTCGGCGCTAATGCCCGTACTGCATTGATTACCCGCGGGCTGGCAGAAATGTCGCGTCTTGGAAGCGCCCTGGGCGCCGATCCCGCTACCTTTATGGGGATGGCCGGCCTGGGCGATCTGGTGTTGACCTGTACCGATAACCAGTCGCGAAACCGACGTTTCGGTATGCAGCTGGGGCAGGGGGCAGACGTCGACAGCGCCCAGCAGCAGATAGGTCAGGTGGTGGAAGGCTATCGCAATACCAAAGAGGTGCGCGAACTGGCGGCCCGCTGTGGTGTTGAAATGCCAATAACCGAGGAAATTTATCAGGTATTGTATTGCGGAAAAAATGCGCGCGAGGCAGCATTAACGCTACTGGGTCGTGCGCGTAAGGACGAGAGTCACTAACGGAGCGCAAATCATATATACCCTCAATAATTCGAGTTGCAGGAAGGCGGCAAGGGAGTGAATCCCCGGTCACATAGCCGTACTATGTGACCGGGGTGACAAATCTGTCAGGAACAGATTTGAACGCACTTTAGTGCGGCCCTGAAAGGGTGAGGCCCAGGGATGGGGCGAATAACTGAATGTAGCCAACGCACCTGCAGCTTGAAGTATGACGGGTATAATCATGCGGCCAGGCGATTGCGTACGGGATCGTCAGAGCCGCTGTTTTTGTCTGGAGAGAGCAATGTTGTGTGAAGAAGTCGAACTGGTCTGGAATAACATCAAAGCCGAAGCCCGGGCGCTGGCCGATTGTGAGCCGATGCTGGCCAGTTTCTATCACGCAACGCTGCTAAAACACGAAAGTCTCGGTAGTGCGTTGAGCTATATGCTGGCGAATAAGCTGGCGTCGCCGATTATGCCTGCCATCGCCATTCGCGAGATGGTGGAAGAAGCCTATGCGGCCGACCCACAGATGATCGCCGCAGCCGCCTGCGATATTCAGGCGGTACGCACCCGCGATCCGGCGGTAGATAAGTACTCCACGCCGCTGCTCTATCTTAAAGGATTCCATGCCCTGCAGGCGCATCGTATTGGTCACTGGCTGTGGAAGCAGGGGCGCCGGGCACTGGCGATTTTCCTGCAAAATCAGGTTTCTGTCTCCTTCCAGGTCGATATTCATCCGGCGGCGAAAATTGGCCGGGGAATCATGCTCGATCATGCGACGGGCATTGTGGTAGGCGAAACCGCAGTCATTGAAAACGATGTCTCTATTCTGCAGTCGGTCACCCTGGGCGGTACCGGTAAGACCAGCGGCGATCGCCATCCGAAGATTCGCGAAGGCGTCATGATTGGCGCGGGGGCCAAAGTGCTTGGCAATATCGAAGTGGGGCGTGGTGCCAAGATCGGCGCGGGCTCTGTGGTACTTCAGCCGGTTCCGCCTCATACCACTGCAGCGGGCGTTCCGGCGCGTATCGTCGGAAAACCCGGTAGCGAGAAGCCATCGATGGATATGGACCAGCACTTTAACGGCAACTGGAATGGCTTCGAATACGGTGATGGTATCTGAGCTCGTTGCCGCTACGGAGTCAGACGGTCTCCCGCAATACGGCGCCAGGATATCCTAACTGGCGCCAGGCTTCATAGACCACCACCGAAACGGCATTTGACAGATTCATGCTGCGGCTGTCTGGCATCATCGGTATCCGAATTTTCTGCTGTGCCGCAAGCGCGTCCAGAATAGTGGCGGGCAGGCCGCGGGTTTCAGGGCCGAACAGCAAATAATCCCCCTCCTGATACGTTACGGCGCTGTGAGCTGGCGTTCCTTTGGTGGTCAGCGCAAACAGTCGCTGCGGGTGTTCGCTCTCAATAAAGTCTGAATAGTCGCGATGACGGCTGACTGCGGCGAATTCGTGATAATCCAGCCCTGCGCGACGCAGGCGTTTATCATCCCAGGTGAAGCCAGTTGGCTCAATGATATGCAGCCGGAAGCCGGTATTAGCGCATAGCCGGATGATATTGCCGGTGTTGGGTGGGATTTCAGGTTCAAATAACACGATATTCAGCATGGATGCCCCCTTCTGGAAGGGGGCCAAGGATAGCAGGTTTTTGAGCTGTATGCCCTCCCCTGGCGGAGAGGGCATAGCGTCAGGTTCGCTGGTAGAGCGGCAGCCAGAGCGTCAGGCGCAGGCCGCCCAGCGGGCTGTCGTCGGCCTTAACCCAGCCGCGATGCTGCTGTACGGCGGTTTCTACAATGGCCAGGCCCAGGCCGGTACCACCTGATTCGCGATCCCGCGCTTCATCGGTGCGGAAGAACGGGCGGAAGATCTGTTCGCGATCTTCCGGACTGACGCCCGGGCCATCGTCGTCCACGGTAACGGTGATACCCTGGTTGTCCACCGAGAAGTTAACCGCGATTTTGGTATGCGAATAGCGCAACGCGTTACGAACGATATTTTCCAGCGCGCTTTCCAGCGCATTGCGGTTGCCATAAATCTGCCATGGGCCAGGCGGATAGGTTATCTCAAACGTTTTCCCTTTCTGTTCGGCTTCAAAGGCGGCGTTATCCAGCATTTCCGCCCATAGCTGATTAGCCTTGAGCGTTTCGCTGACCAGCGCGTTTTTCTGCTGGCTGCGGGACATGACCAGCAGATCGTTGATCATGCTGTCCAGACGCTGCGCTTCGGTTTCTATTCGCTCCAGCTCTTTACTTTCGCCGCTGCGGCGACGTAGCAGAGCCGTGCCTAACTGCAGGCGAGTAAGGGGCGTGCGCAGTTCGTGGGAGATATCCGACAGCAGCCGCTGCTGGCTGGTCATCATGCGCTCCAGCGCGGTGATCATCTGGTTAAAGCTGGCGCCCGCGGCCAGGAATTCCTGGGGGCCCGCTTCCAGTTCAGGATGCTGACGCAGGTTGCCCTGGGCCACTTCATCGGCGGCATTCTTTAGCTTACGGGCCGGTTTCGCCAGACTCCAGGCCAGCCAGAGCAGCAGCGGCGCGCTAACCAGCATGGTGACGATAAGCAGCAGCAGCGGACGATCGAACAGCAGGTTAATAAAGTCGGATTGCGAACTGCTGGCCGGGCGGATCAGGTAGAGCTGATAGTTGTCTTCGCCGTCACGCACCGAGAAGGGGCCGACCAGCTCAACGCGGCCATATTTTTTCTTCTGGGGGTGATCGGCGTTGTCCGCCTGACCGATAAAGTTGCGGATAATCTGCATTTCGTTACGCTGGGCGCCGATGACTCGCCCTTCGCTTGTCACCAGCAACAGGCGCTGCCCGGGGGGAGCCCATTTATCAATGGCGCGGAACAGACGACGCCACCACATCAGATCGTTTGGGGGATCGTTTGCCAGTTCCGCTTCCACGTGCTGTTCAATCATAATGCCCTGACGGTGCTCGCTTTCCATCAGCTCAGTCATCTGACGGGAATCCAGCTTGGGCAACATTAGTACCAGCATTAACACCAGCGCTAGGGTCAGCCAGAATATGGCAAAAATACGCGCCGTAAGGCTACTTATCATGAAGCGGATACCATCAGGTAGCCTCGTCCACGCAGGGTTTTAAACCACGGCTGGCCATCCTTACGCTCAGGTAGTTTGCGACGCAGGTTCGAAATGTGCATGTCGATAGCGCGATCGAACGGCGTCAGGCGTTTACCCAGCACTTCCTGGCTCAGGTGCTCGCGGGAGACAACCTGGCCCAGATGCTGCGCCAGCAGGTACAGCAGGGTGAATTCGGTGCCGGTCAGCTCCAGAGTCTGGCCTTCGAAGCTGGCTTCCTGGCGGCCGGGGTTCAGACTCAGGGCGTCCACTTCCAGCGTCGGAGAGCCGCTGGCTTCGCTGCTCTGCTGTTCGCTCCAGTGAGAGCGACGCAGAATCGCGCGAATACGGGCCACCAGTTCGCGATCGTTAAACGGTTTCGGCAGATAGTCATCCGCGCCCAGCTCCAGGCCGAGAACACGATCCAGTTCGCTACCGCGTGCGGTCAACATGATAACCGGCGTTTGATGTGTCTGTCGTAGCTCTTTAAGCGTATCGATACCGTTCTTCTTCGGCATCATCACGTCGAGCAAAAGCAGGTCAATGCTATCATCCAGGAGGTCGAGAGCCTGTTCGCCATCATGCGCGACAAGCACGTTAAAGCCTTCCATGTCGAGCAATTCCTTTAGCAGGGAAGTCAGCTCTTTATCATCATCGACTAACAGGATTTTATTCATTTTTAATACCTCCGAGGCAGAAATTACGTCATCCAGCACGGCTAATCCATGACTTTACGTTGTTTTACACCCCCTGACGCTTGTTTGCAGCGAGAATCGTAGACTGGCTCTCGTTGAATCGCAGCACAACATGATTTGGGAGTTAAGTGATGCGCATTGTTACCACTGCCGTCATGGCCTCGACGCTGGCACTAACGGCGGTTACCGGCCAGGCTGCTGAAGCCATCAAGAGTGGTGACTGGCATTCCGACAGCGTCCTGGTGCCTCAAAACAGTAGTGTTCAGGGCCATATGTTTGACGGCATTAGTTTAACTGAACACCAGCGCCAACAGTTGCGCGATCTCATGCAACAGGCCAGACATGAAAAATCGCCTGTTAATGTTAGCGAAATCGAGACCATGCATAAGCTGGTCACTGCCAAAAAATTTGACGAAAGCGCCGTACGCGCTCAGGCCGAAAAAATGGCTCAGGAACAGGTTAAGCGCCAGGTCGAAATGGCTAAGGTTCGCAACCAGATGTTCCACCTGCTAACGCCTGAGCAGCAGGCGATTTTAAACGATAAGCACCGTCAGCGTATGGAGCAACTGCGCGACCTGGCGGAGATGAAACCGAGTTCCGGATTACGGCTTAGTAGCAGCGGTAATCAGCGTCACCAGTAACAAACCTGTTTTCCTTGCCATAGACACCATCCCTGTCTTCCCCCGCTTTTAGCGGGGTTTTTTTTATCAGTCATTTACAACTCTGGTCAAGCACATTCAGTTAGTTAGCTATGGCTGAATGATCTGGGATAGTTTTAATGGCTCTGGAGTGTGGAGACTCCTGTTCTCCCTTCCATGGACTTAGTGTAACCGCATTTGTAAATAGTCGGGGTTAGATGAGCATAGACCATCATCTGGTTAATGCTGGCGTGCCCCAGAATCTGCTGCAATGCGATTATGTTGCCTCCGTTCATCATGAAATGGCTTGCGAACGTATGCCGTAAAATATGCGTTGCCTGGCCGACGGGCAGGTCGTGCTGTACGCTGCGTAGCTTCTCGCAAAACTTCTCATGATCAACACTGAACAGAGAGGCGCTTGCCTCGCTTTTTACCTTTTTCTCAAGCTCCGGAGAAATGGGAACCGTGCGCTTTTTCCCGTTCTTTGTTTTCAGTAATGTGACCCGGCCTTTTATGACCTGACTGGGGCGAAGGGTAACAACTTCTGTCCGGCGTCCGCCGGTGCTCAGGCACAGGAGCGTGACGAGTATTTTGTCACCTTCCAGGACGTTGAGAAGTGCGGCTATTTCCCTTTCCTCCAGGAATGTCATTTCCGGGTTATCTTCGGTCAGTGGTGGCAATCCGTGAACGGGATTGGGCCCGGAAAATTCTTCAAACTGTATCAGCCTGGTAAACATTCCTGACAGCCTGTAGATGTCCCGGTTTATTGTTGCTGCACTGATACCGGCGCGAATCCTGCTTGAGCGGTATTCCATCAGCTCACGCTTGCTCAGTCTGTTGACAGCAATATCACCGATAACCTCTATGGTCTTCATCAGGTGCCCTTTCTCTTTCTTGCCATGCTCATGGTTTTCGCCGTGGTATTTCCACCACTTATCCAGAAGCTCGGTAAGTGTCCGGCGGTCTGTTTTCTTTCCCGCCCATTCTTTTTGCGCAGAATTGGCTATTGTGTGGCGCTCAAATGCGACAGCTTCCGCTATCCGGCCCCTGATGAGTGGCGGAATTCTCGACATAAATGAGCTTTAAGATGAATGGTTTTATTCTGATAATAACGCTGGTTTTGACGACTGGCACGGCGATATCTACGGCGGAAATAGGCGGTAAGTACACATGTCAGGAGGCGGGGAAAGCATGGTTAAGAAAGGTCGATAAATTTTCACGTGATGCAAATTTTATTTGTGTGCGGGCGTTCGGGGAGGAAACAGAAAAATGATACACCATAAAATGCCGCCATTACTGCCGCGATATCCATCGAATAACCTGAAAATGATGGCAATTATTCATTGGTTGCAGCAAATTATGATTAACGAGAATATGACTGGCGACGACCGGGGCGGATGCGCTGAAATTGTCAGGGATAATGCGGGCTGGGTGTCTGAGCTTTGTTGTGGGCTATTCTTTCCAGCGAGAGGCCCGAAAATATCGCCATATCAGTCGCCGCCGCGTTGTCGATAATCGGAACCCCGACAGTAATGAAACTTACTTTCAGTGCTGGCGGGGTTGAATAATGAGCCCGGCGAGGCGTTAACCTGGTGAGTGATTATTGACCCTGTCCGTGACAAGCAATAATCCTGGTATTAATCTCCGAGCGAGAAAAAGGAGATTTTATGCATAACGAAGAAGGACTTACCATCACGATATCACCCGTTCAGATGGCAGCTATTTTGCGAGGTAAGACTGTCAGCGAAGGTGAGGTAATGAGTAACCGGATATGGGGTGGGTTTGGCGTGATTAGCGGCGTCGTTGAAACGTTCGGGGCGGGCGTTCTGTGCGTGGTTCCTGAACCAACGATGTTATCTAAGGCCGGGTGCGTGGTTGTTGGGTCTCATAGCCTTGATACCATTACGACGGCGTTTAAACAGGTTATTACCGGGCGACAGGCGTCTACCGCTACTGCACAGCTTGCGGAAATGGCAGCAGGAGAGCTTGGTGCGAGTGCCGACACGGCCTATAAGGTAGGCGTGACAGTTGATATCGCAGTGCCGTTTGCGTTTGCGGGAGCTGCCGGAGCTGCGCGGGTTGGTGCGGTCTACTCGGGGCGAATTCGCTTGCTGGATCATGAAGGCGGTAGGTTGGGGCACACGATCGCACGGCATGTGGGGCGAACGCCGGAACAATTGAAAGCCCGCTTTATGGAGCCGCGAATTAAAGTATCTGGCTCTTTTTTTAATCTTAGACAAGCTGAGCTGGTCGTTTCAGAAGTATTTTCCGTTAAAAAAAATCAGATTAAATCGGCGCTAAAATACTCTCATGCGCGCACTACATTAGTTTATACGCATAGATTTAGTGTGCCTGTGGGTTATTATATTGAAAAAGGGGGCGATTCAGTACAAAAGGCTTATTCAGTGCGACTGGTTATCAGGCCAACAACATATAGTGGTAAGCTTTATTACATTGTGACGGCATTTCCGATGCCATAGGGGAGGGGGCGTGGATACAGATATAACTAAACCATGTGAAATGGACAATCTTGTCGTGGTCTACTTTGGTCAGGATTGTGATATTTTTGATGCGGATTGTGATTTTGATAATTTGCTGAATGAATATCTCACCACTTCACCAGAATTTAACCTCAGAATGCTGCTGGCGAATCTAATAGAGATAGAGTCGCGACCTGACGGTGTTCAGATATTTTCAGAGCGTTACCGATATGATTTTGCTCCCGAGGGGTGGAATATGACGGTGCAGGGGTGGCTGAACGCCGTGAAAGAGCGGCTGATTCAATATATGGCAGATAACGGTTACTCCGTTGAGTTGTCGCATTTTTAGTGGCTCGCATAGGCCGGTCTTTTACGCCATTTTTCTGCGATTTCCTCGTTTTTTAGCCGTGCATGCATCGGGTGCATTGTTTTGCATGCGTCGAGGTTGCCAGTTCTTGTCGTGCGCCGCCAGAGCTGGCGCGGCTCCAGAGTGGTTATGCAACTGCATTAAAACCGACCCATAAAGCGGGCCGGCGTGACGGGGAAAGCATTGCACGCCAGCGGTGGTGCGTAATATTAAAAATTATTGTCTGAGCGCGTCGTGATGGCGCTGTCGTGATTGTTGTCGGCTCGTTTGGTGGTCTGGCGCGGTGGTGCGCGCGTGGCGCGTCTGAGGTGTGATGGTAACGGGGTATGAAAAAGCCGCCATGCTGGCGGCTTGAGGGGGAGTTATTCCGGGTTGTCGAGGGCGTAGTCTTTGAACCTGATGACCTCCATGCTGAGCCAGTCGTTTACCTCCCTGAATCTGTCTTGCAGGGGCGACAGTTCGTTACGCACGAATACCTTTGCCACCTTTTCAACGTCACCGAGTGAGCCGATATTCTCGGGCTTACCGCCCATAAGCTGGAACGGTACGCGGTGCGCGTCCATCAGGTCGGCGGCGCTGGCTTTCTTGATGTTGAAAAAGTTATCCTTTGTGGCGACCTCGCTCGGTGGCACGATTTTTATGCCGTCCGGTTTTCCGCCCGGAGCGTAGAAAAACAGGTTCTTAAAGTTGCCGAGCCCTTTCGAGTTGCGCATCGCCTCGCGCAGCGATTCGATGTCGGCCGCACTCTGCGCCGGGTCGGTCACATACACATGATGTACCGCATGCGCGCCGTTCTGATAATACTTGCGGCGGAACAGCGTCGCGGGTTCATTCAGCCAGGCGGAATTAAGTGCGCTGAGATATTCGGGCAGGCCCCTGATTAATGTCGGGCTCCAGCAGGTGAAACACGGTATCAGGCGCGAACTCATGCGGCAGCGTGAAGTTTTCCACAAACCAGAAAATCGAATCATCGCCCCCACGTCGGGTGTGTTTGGCTGGTGAGGCCAGCAGTTTGATTAACTGGCCGGTGATGCTGTGGCGCTGCTCAAGCAAGGCGTTACCAAAAACCAGATAGTCGAGCGCAAAGCGGCTGAAATCCTGCCGTGACAGCAGCGGGTGCGGAATGTAGGTGCTCGCGAGTACGTTGCGCTTATCATCATCAGCCAGAAGAGCATCGGTAACCTGCCAGCCGTGCGCGTGCCGTACTTCCTGGCGAATGCGGTGTTAGTCACCACGCTGGAAAACTTCTCTGTCTACTTCATGGATGAGAGCCACCGCCGCAGCATTGATGAGAACCCGAAAAAAGACCGCGTGGAAAACGATGAGTCGATGAACATCGACTATGTGGTCGAAGCATATGCCGCCAGGTGCCTGCTGGAAAACATCACCTAGGGTGATTTCACCGAACCAGAAGTACCGGAAGGCGGAGAGTAAGCCCATGACGAGCCCCGCACAGCGTCACATGATGCGGGTCTCGGCCTCTCAAGTTGCGCAGCGGGAACAAGCCCCGCTGCGCCATGCAACCGCCTACGAGCAGATGCTGGTAAAGCTGGCTGAAGACTGCCGCACGTTAAAAAACATCCGTTCAAACGAACTGAAAGCCGCGAAAAAGCGCGAGCTACTGCCGTTCTATGCGCCGTGGGTCGCCGGTGTGCTTGTTGATGGCCGTGGTGCGCAGGATGACATTGTAATGACCGTCATGCTGTGGCGTCTTGATGCTGGTGATGTCGCTGGCGCGCTGGAAATTGCGCCCTAACCGACGAGTCAGTGCGGTGCTATGTGGTCGCCGCTGCCCTGTAAATGAAATTTTCACTCCCTGCCGCGAACCTGTTCGCTATACTAGCCGCGATTACGCAGAGGAAGGGTTATGAATCAACAGTATGGGCGGCTGGTAAGCCGGGCAGCTGTAGCGGCGACGGTGATGGCGTCGTTGCTGTTGCTGATTAAAATTTTCGCCTGGTGGTATACCGGATCGGTCAGTATCCTGGCGGCGCTGGTGGATTCCCTGGTGGATATTGGTGCATCGCTGACTAATCTGCTGGTGGTGCGGTATTCGCTTCAGCCCGCTGACGAAGAGCACACTTTCGGTCACGGGAAGGCGGAGTCGCTGGCAGCGCTGGCACAAAGCATGTTTATCTGTGGTTCAGCGCTGTTTCTGGTGCTGACCGGTATTCAGCACCTGGCGCAGCCGGTAGCGATGAATCAGCCGCTGGTGGGTATTATCGTGACCGTAGTGGCGCTGGTCAGTACGCTGGTGTTGGTCACCTTCCAGCGCTGGGTGGTTCGCCGTACCGGTAGTCAGGCGGTACGCGCCGATATGCTTCACTATCAGTCTGACGTCATGATGAACGGAGCCATCCTGGTGGCACTTGGCCTGTCCTGGTTTGGATGGCATCGGGCAGATTCCCTGTTTGCTCTGGGAATTGGCATCTATATTTTGTATAGCGCCCTGCGCATGGGTTATGAAGCGGTACAGTCACTGCTCGATCGTGCGCTGCCGGAAGAGGAGCTTCAGGCGATCGAAGAGATTGTCCACGGCTGTCCGGGTATTCGTGGCGCACATGATTTCCGAACGCGGCAGTCAGGGCCGACCCGCTTTATTCAGCTCCATCTGGAAATGGATGACCGTTTGCCGCTTGTAGAGGCGCATCGGCTTGCCGATCGCGTAGAGCTGGCAATTTTGCAGCGTTTTCCGGGATCTGACGTGATCATTCATCAGGATCCCTGCTCGGTAGTACCAGAACCGCAACGAAAGGACTAAAAAAGGTTTATAAAGGCGTTTTTTCGTATAAATTACCGCCATATGGCCTGACCTGAATCAATTCAGCAAGCGGCAACTGGTATACTATCTGTAGCATCGTGGTTGATCATTGCGGGGTCACCGTACGGTCTCCGGCAACGGGATTAATTAGCATTCTAAGTTCAGAGGTAGTCATGATTAAGAAAATCGGTGTATTGACGAGTGGCGGTGACGCGCCTGGCATGAACGCTGCGATTCGTGGCGTGGTTCGTGCCGCGCTGACGGAAGGGCTCGAAGTCTTTGGCGTTTACGATGGCTATCTTGGCCTGTACGAAGACCGGATGATCAGCCTGGATCGTTACAGCGTTTCTGACATGATTAACCGCGGCGGTACTTTCCTGGGGTCCGCTCGCTTCCCTGAATTCCGCGAAGAGCACATTCGCAACGTCGCTATCGAGAACATGAAAAAACGCGGCCTGGATGCGCTGGTGGTGATTGGGGGCGACGGTTCCTACATGGGGGCTAAGCGCCTGACCGAAATGGGGTTCCCCTGCATCGGTCTGCCGGGCACCATCGACAATGATATTAAAGGTACTGACTACACCATCGGTTTCTTTACCGCGCTGGGCACCGTCGTTGAAGCGATTGACCGCCTGCGTGATACGTCCTCTTCCCACCAGCGTATCTCGATAGTCGAAGTGATGGGCCGTTATTGCGGCGATCTGACCCTGGCGGCGGCGATTGCCGGTGGCTGCGAATTCATCGTGGTTCCGGAAGTGGAATTTAAGCGTGAAGATCTGGTCGCGGAAATCAAAGCCGGTATCGCCAAAGGCAAAAAACACGCCATCGTGGCGATTACTGAACACATCTGCGATGTTGATGAGCTGGCGAAGTACATTGAGGACGAAACGAAGCGTGAAACCCGTGCCACCGTTCTGGGTCACATTCAGCGCGGCGGTTCTCCGTGCCCTTACGACCGTATTCTGGCCTCGCGTATGGGCGCTTACTCGATTGAACTGTTACTGCAGGGGTTCGGCGGTCGCTGTGTCGGCATCCAGAATGAGAAACTGGTGCACCATGATATTATCGACGCTATCGAGAACATGAAGCGTCCATTCAAAAGTGACTGGATGGACTGCGCTAAAAAGCTGTACTGAGCCGTTTGGCAGAGTATTGCGAGAGGCCGCTATGATAGCGGCCTTTTTACTGACGATTTTTATGCTTCAAAGTTATAGCCAATCTTTTTTTATTCTTTAATCAATCAATCGCTTTCTGGCAGGCTTCGGTTATGCCCCGAATAACGACGATGAGAGCGAATAATGAATATCCCCTTTATACTTCAGGCGGCAGGTGCGTTGGCTACATTCATTCACCCCGGTCACATAGTACGGCTATGCTCCCGGGGACTCACTCGCTTGCCGCCTTCCGGCAACGGGCATAAATGGGGTGTCGGACTCACGCTGTTACTGGCATCAACGGGCGCGCTGGCGAAGGATGTCCAGTTGCTGAATGTCTCTTACGATCCCACCCGCGAACTGTATGAAGCCTATAACAAAGCTTTCGCGGCTCACTGGAAACAGGAAACGGGAGATAACGTGGTGATTCGCCAGTCCCATGGTGGATCCGGTAAGCAGGCGACTTCGGTAATCAACGGCATTGAGGCTGATGTGGTGACGCTGGCATTGGCTTACGACGTCGATGCGATTGCCCGGCGCGGGCGGATCGATAAGGCCTGGATGAAGCGCCTGCCGAATAACTCGGCGCCCTATACCTCGACTATTGTGTTCCTGGTGCGTAAAGGTAACCCGAAACAGATCCACGACTGGAACGATCTGATTAAGCCCGGTGTTTCTGTGATCACCCCGAATCCGAAGAGCTCCGGCGGTGCGCGCTGGAACTATCTGGCCGCCTGGGGCTATGCGCTGCACCACAATAACAACGATAAAGCGAAGGCGCAGGAGTTCGTGAAAGCGTTGTACAAGAATGTGGAGGTGCTTGATTCCGGCGCTCGCGGTGCCACCAACACTTTTGTGGAGCGGGGCATTGGCGATGTATTAATCGCATGGGAAAACGAAGCGCTGCTGGCCACCAAAAAACTGGGTAAGGGAAAGTTTGAGATTGTCACCCCAGGCGAATCCATTCTGGCTGAGCCTTCCGTTTCGGTAGTGGATCGGGTGGTCGATAAGAAAGAGACCCGACCGGTGGCGGAAGCGTATCTGAAGTATCTCTATTCACCCCAGGGGCAGGAGATTGCGGCGCAAAACTTCTACCGGCCGCGGGATGAGGAAGTGGCGAAGAAATACGCGACGCAATTCCCGAAACTGAAGCTCTATACCGTGGATGAACTGGCGGGCGGCTGGGCTGAAGCCCAGAAGACTCACTTTGCCAGCGGCGGTATCTTCGATCAGATTAGCCGACGCTAACGGAGCGGCCCTGCGGGGCCGTTTTTTATTTCCGCCGTTTACGCTACGCTGCCTGTTCCCGAAAGCAGGAGAAACGCGTGCGACGTCTGTTACTGATAATCCCCCTGGCGCTGCTGGCCGTTGCCGGTTATGTTCATCTGGTCGGGCATCCGGATGCGTTGCGCCATATCGTTCTGGAACAGTGCCTGCCAGGCTGGCGTCAGGGCGATCCTGCCCCCTGCACCCGGGTCTCGCGGGACGCGGCTGTTCTTAAGGATCGCAATGGCCCATTGCAGTACCTGCTGCTTCCGGTCATCAAAATTAACGGCATCGAGAGTCCGATGCTGCTGGACGCCTCAACGCCAGACTATTTCTGGCTGGCATGGCAGGCCCGTGATTTGATGAGCGTGAAGCTCGGTGCGCCAGTGCCGGATGGCGCAATCGCGCTCACGGTCAACTCCCGGGCAGGTCGTACTCAGAATCACCTGCATATTCATATCTCTTGTCTGCGCCGGCAAGTCAGGGAACAGCTTGATCGTAGCGCTATTCACGTGGGAGCGCGCTGGCAGCCTTTGCGTGAACATATTAACGGGCATCGCTATATAGCACGCCGGATTGGCGCCGATGAATTGCGCAGGAAGAGCCCGTTCCGCCTGCTGGCGGATGAAGTGCCCGGCGCTCGCGCGCATATGGGGCGCTATGGACTGGCTATGGTGCCGCTTCCCGACGGGGATTTCGTCCTGCTGGCTACCGAACGTCAGTTGCTGCGCCTGAATCTGGCTTCATCAGAGGAAATTCAGGACCACGGCTGTCGGATTCTGAGGCAGTAGAGTGACTGATGACCGGTTTTTCCGGGTTTACTCAGCGAATTCGTCGCCGTAGACTTGCCGGGTTTTTAAACAGGAGACAGGCATGTCCGAAATACTGATCCATCCGCTATTCTGGCCGACGTTGCTGATTGTCGTCACGCTCATTCTGTGGGCGACCTCGGCGTTGCCGGAGTTTCTGACGGCGCTGCTGTTTTTCGCGGTCGCCATGATGGGCCATATCGTGCCTGCGCAAACGCTGTTCAGCGGTTTCGCCTCCTCCGCTTTCTGGCTGGTTTTCAGCGGATTTGTATTGGGCGTCGCCATCCGCAAAACCGGGCTGGCCGACCGGGCCGCGGCCATGCTTTCCGCTCGCCTGACCGGGCGCTGGTGGCAACTGGTGGCAAGCGTGGTGGTGCTGAGTTATGCGCTGGCGTTTGTCATGCCTTCTAACATGGGGCGTATCGCGCTGCTGATGCCGGTGGTGGGCGCCATGGCGAAGCGAGTGGGTATTCAGGAAGGAAGCCGCGGCTGGTTCGGCCTGGCGCTGGCCGTGGGGTTTGGCACCTTCCAGCTTTCCGCCACTATTTTACCGGCTAACGTTCCCAACCTGGTGATGAGCGGGGCGACCGAAGGCGCCTACGGCATTCATCTGAACTATCTGCCATATCTGCTGTTGCATACCCCGGTTCTGGGAATTTTGAAAGGTATTGTGCTGACAGCTCTGATTAGCTGGCTGTTTCCCGGCGAGCCGAGGCTTCCCCGTGAACCAGTACGGCCGGAGCCTTTCAGCATAGCGGAAAAGCGTTTAGCCCTGCTGCTGGCGATAGTGTTGGGCTTGTGGGTGAGCGAAAGCTGGCATGGCATTGGGCCGGCATGGGTGGGGCTGGCTGCGGCCTGTGTGACCCTGCTGCCCCGAGTCGGGTTTATTAACGGCGAGGAGTTCGCCAAAGGCGTGAATATGCGCACCTGTATCTACGTGGCGGGGATTCTGGGGCTGGCGGCCGCGGTAACGCAAAGCGGGCTGGGGGATGCGGTTGGCGCCTGGCTGATGAAGGTGATGCCGTTGGATCCTGAACGTCCTTTCACCAGTTTCGCCGCGCTGACCGGCATTACCACGGCGCTGAACTTTATCATGACCGCCAATGGCGTGCCGGCGCTGTATACCACGCTGGCCCAGAGTTTTTCCAGCGCCACCGGCTTTCCGCTGCTGTCGGTGATTATGATTCAGGTGCTGGGGTATTCAACGCCGCTGCTGCCGTATCAGGCGTCGCCCATTGTGGTAGCTATGGCGTTGGGCCGGGTGCCGGCGCGTCAGGGCATCAAGCTCTGCCTGGCTCTGGCGCTGGTAACCTTTCTGGTGCTGCTACCGCTCAATTATGGCTGGTTCCTGGTGTTGCATCAGCTATAAAAAAACCCGTCAGCGACGGGTTTTTATCCTTCAGTCGGGAAATCAGGCTTTTTTCGCTGCCGCTGCGGCTTTAACGATGGTCGCGAAGGCGTCTGCTTTCAGGGACGCTCCACCCACCAGCGCACCGTCGATATCCGGCTGGCTGAACAGCTCGGCGGCGTTCTTGTCGTTAACGGAGCCTCCGTACTGAATGATGACCTGTTCGGCCACTTTCGGATCGGCTTTCGCGATGTGATCGCGGATGAATTTGTGCACCGCCTGGGCCTGGGCCGGAGTGGCGGACTTGCCGGTGCCGATGGCCCATACCGGCTCATAAGCGATAACCACGCCTTCAAAGGCGGCTGCGCCCTGGGTTTTCAGCACGGCGTCTATCTGACGCGCGCAGACTTCTTCGGTTTTACCCGCTTCGTTTTCCGCTTCGGTTTCACCGATGCACAGAACCGGAGTCAGCCCCTGTTCTTTCAGAACCGCGAATTTTTTGGCGATGAACTCATCGGATTCTTTGTGGTAAGTACGACGCTCGGAGTGACCGATAATGATGTACTGAGCGCCGACATCTTTCAGCATTGCGGCGGAGGTTTCACCGGTAAAGGCGCCGGAGAGGTTAACGTCGACGTTCTGGGCGCCGAGCTGGATGTGGCTGCCGCCAGCGACATTGCGGGCCATGTCCAGATACAGATCCGGCGGCGCGATGGCAACGCCGCAACCGTCTACGGCCGACAGCTCTTTGCGCAGGTTGGTGATCAGCTCGTTAACCATATGGCGGCTGCCGTTCAGTTTCCAGTTACCCATCACTAATGGATGTCGCATTTTTATTCTCCAGGTAATAAAGATAAGACAGACTGCCGCGCAGGCAGCCCAGGTTGAGAAACAGTATAGAGATTCTGGCCGGGAAAGACCTGGATTTTTATCATTATTGCGCGATTGTCTCACCGGATAGCGTAAGCTTAATCGGTTCAACGGCGAAAGTTAGCCCCTTTTCGCCGTTATCTGCCACCACATAGCGTACGGCACCTTCGCTCCAGGCATAATAACTTTTGTTTTTCCCCTCTTTTAGCAGCTTTTCCAGCCTGGCCCGACTTTGCTGCGGCGTTATGCCCGGCGTAAAGACCCGCAGTACCGCGCTCATCCAGACTTTTGCTTTTTCTTTTGCCGCTTTTTGCTCGGGGCCCTGAATTGGCAGCCAGGTTATCTGCATGCTTTTGATCTTGAGAGTGCCCCGTTCCAGAGCGCTGGACGCATAGAGGTTTTCGTTGATTTTGCTGGCCGCCCGGGTCACGCGCGCGGCATCAGGCGCGCTGTCGATGGCGCGGAACTCGTTAATTTTTAGTGAGGGGTTTTCCTGATTAAACTTCTCCCGAAATCGGGTGATATTCAGTTCGAATGCAGGGGCGCCCGGCAGCAGATAGGGCGCGACCGGCTCGTGTGAAGCTCCGGGCTCCTCGGTCATGCCAGTGGCAGGAAGCAGCGCTATGAGTAGAAAGGTAAAGGTGCGGATGTTCATCATATTGTTTTTATCTTGTCCCATTATCGGGATTAAATCGACATCGGGGCAGCTTGTCAAAAGCCATTACAGGTTAAACTAACGGCTGACGCAATAACCTGGGATTTGGTGATGACCATACAGCAGTGGCTGTTTTCTGTTAAGGGGCGCATTGGACGCCGGGAATTTTGGATCTGGATGGCGATATGGCTGTCTGCGATGGCGCTGCTGTTTACGCTGGCAGGCAGCAACTGGCTTAGCCTGCAGAGTGCAGCCTTTATTCTGGTCTGCCTGCTGTGGCCCACCGCCGCCGTGGTGATAAAACGCCTGCACGATCGTGGAAAGTCCGGCGCATGGGCATTGCTGCTGATTCTGGCCTGGATGTTAATGGCCGGGAACTGGGAGATGCTGGCCGGTATCTGGCAGTGGGCGCTGGGCCGATTTCTGCCCATTCTGATTATGGTGATGATGCTGATTGAGCTGGGGGCTTTTGTGGGACATCCGGGCGAGAACAGGTACGGCGATGAAGCCCGCCCGGTGAAGTTTCGCTAAGACTACCAGTAGAGTTCAGCGGTGATATGACCGGGACGACGGCGCAGATGTTTGGTCATCTGGCGGGTCTCTTTCAGCTGTTGAGTGGTGTCACGCACCATTTGCGGATTGCCGCACAGCATAACGTGGCTGGTTTCCGGCGTCATGCGTAAGCCGACGCTGGCTTCCAGCTCGCCGCTGTCAATCAATGCCGGAATACGGCCGTGGAGCGCGCCCGGCGCGGTTTCGCGGCTGACGACGGTCTGGATGCGTAGTTTGCCTTCGTAGCGTGCCTGGAGTTCCTGCATCAGAGGGAGATAGCTGAGGTCGTTCGCGTAACGTACGGCGTGTACCAGGACGATTTCCTGAAAACGAGCCAGGTCGTCGCCCTGTTGCAGAATGGAAAGATAGGGACCAATAGCGGTGCCCGTCGAGAGCATCCACAGAGTCTGGCAGTCAGGCACTTCTTCCAGTACGAAGAAGCCCGCGCCATCCTTCACCAGCATGATCTCATCGCCCGGCTTCATCGCATGTAGCCGCGGACTCAACCTGCCCTCCGGCACCTCGACCAGGTAAAACTCCAGGTCCGGGCTGGTGGGTGCATTGACGTATGAGTAGGCGCGCTGCACCCGCTCGCCATCAATTTCCAGCCCCAGCTTGGTGAACTGCCCCGCGGTAAAGGGGGCGATGGGGGCATGGACGGTCAGGCTGAAAAGCGCGTCCGTCCAGTGCTGGACTTTCGTGACCTTACCGGTAACCCAATCTGCCATAGTGCGCTCCTGTTACTGATTCTGTTGCTATCTTCGCAGGGATCGGCGGCGCTTTTCCAGCCCGCGGGGGCCGGAAAGCTCTATCGGACAAACCGTTCCTTTACAGGATATGTTCCTGCACGCCGGGATCTTTACGATCCAGATAATGAATGGATTTTATACGGCGAATAGTGCGGGATTTACCGCGGATTAGTAGCGTTTCAGTGGTCGCCATATTGCCCTTGCGGGTAATGCCGTCCAGTAGATCGCCTTTAGTAATGCCGGTGGCGGAGAAAATAACGTTATCGCTGCGAGCCATCTCATCCAGCCTCAGCACGTTACCGGGCGTAATACCCATTTGCTGACAGCGGGCTATTTCCTGTTCGCCGATACGGCGGTTCTCTTCGCTGTCGTCTTTGACTTCATGACGGGCCAGCAGGCGCCCCTGCATATCACCGTCCAGCGCGCGGATCACGGCGGCGGAAACCACCCCTTCCGGCGCGCCGCCGATGCCGTACAGCACGTCCACTTCGCTGTCCGGCATACAGGTCAGGATGGAGGCCGCCACATCACCGTCCGGAATTGCGAAGACCCGCACGCCCAGTTCCTGTAATGCTTTGATGGCCGCGTCATGGCGCGGTTTGGCGAGAATCGTGACGGTCAGTTCCGACAGTGGCTTGTTGAGGGCGGCAGCAATGCGCTTCAGGTTTTCAGTCAGCGGCAGGTTCAGGTCAATCGCGCCCCGGGCGCCCGGCCCGACGATCAGCTTTTCCATGTACATATCCGGTGCATTCAGGAAACAGCCTTCGTCGCCGACGGCCAGTACGGCCAGCGCATTCGCCTGGCCCATCGCGGTCATGCGGGTGCCTTCGATAGGATCCACTGCGATATCCACCGCATCGCCCTGGCCGGTACCGACCTGTTCGCCGATATAGAGCATTGGGGCTTCATCGATTTCGCCTTCGCCGATTACGATGCGACCGTTGATATTGACCTGGTTGAGCATAATGCGCATGGCATTGACCGCAGCGCCATCCGCGGCGTTTTTGTCGCCGCGGCCCAGCCACTTGTAGCCGGCCAGAGCGGCGGCTTCGGTTACGCGGGAAAATTCGATGGCAAGTTCTCGTCTCATAGCTGACTCATAACGGGTTTAGGTGCGCTCGAGTTTAGCACAGGGGGGAGAAGGGCGTTATTGAGGGAGGTTAACCGGGCGGAGGCGTCCGCCCGGCAGGGGATTAACGTTTCTCGTGGTCTTCCCAGTCCCGCGAGCGCTGTACGGCTTTCTTCCAGCCAGCATAGTGGTAGTTACGTTCTACGGTTTCCAGGCCTGGTCGGAATTCGCGCTCGATGGTCGCTTTTTCCTGCAGTTCATCCAGATTCTGCCAGTAGCCAACGGCCAGGCCCGCCAGGTAAGCCGCACCCAGCGCGGTAACCTCGCGGACTTCAGGGCGCTCCACCGGGGTGCCCAGAATATCCGCCTGAAATTGCATCAGGAAGTTATTGGCGACCGCACCGCCGTCCACGCGCAGCGAATGCAGACGGGTGCCCGCGTCGGCCTGCATTGCCTCCAGTACGTCCCGGGTCTGGAAGGCGATGGACTCCAGGGTGGCGCGGATAATGTGGTTAGCGTTAACGCCGCGGGTGAGTCCCAGGATGGCGCCGCGGGCGTAGGGATCCCAGTATGGTGCGCCCAGACCGGTAAAGGCCGGTACCATATAGACACCGTTGGTGTCGTTCACTTTGGTAGCGAAATACTCAGAATCCGTTGCGTCACTGATAAGCTTCATTTCGTCGCGCAGCCACTGGATGGAGGCGCCCGCCATAAAGACGGCTCCTTCCAGCGCGTAGTTGACCTCGCCCTTTGGCCCGCAGGCGATGGTGGTCAACAATCCATGCTCAGAGGTAACGGCCTGCTCGCCGGTGTTCATTAGCATAAAGCAGCCGGTGCCGTAGGTATTCTTCGCCATGCCGCTTTTCACGCACAGCTGGCCGAACAGCGCCGCCTGCTGATCGCCGGCGATGCCGGCGATAGGAATACGTGTGCCGCCTTTACCACCGATGTTAGTCTGACCATACACTTCGGAAGATTTACGTACCTGGGGCAGCATGGCACGCGGAATATCCAGCGCTTCCAGCATGCGATCGTCCCAGTCCAGTTCGTGGATATTGAACATCATGGTGCGGGAGGCGTTGGTATAATCTGTTACGTGAACCCGCCCCTGAGTCATCTTCCAGATAAGCCAGGTATCGATAGTGCCGAACAGCAGCTCGCCGCGGCGGGCGCGCTCGCGAGCGCCTTCCACATGATCGAGGATCCATTTCACCTTGGTGCCGGAAAAGTAAGGGTCGATGATAAGACCGGTGGCGTGGCGCACATATTCGGCCATGCCGTCGCGCTTAAGCTGTTCGCAGATCTCGGCAGTGCGGCGGCACTGCCAGACAATGGCGTTATAGATGGGTTTACCGGTTTCCCGATCCCAGACCACCACAGTTTCGCGTTGGTTGGTGATGCCGATGGCCGCCACCTGATCGGAATTGATATCCGCCCGGGAAAGCGCTTCGGTCAGCGTGGAACTCTGGGTGGCCCAGATCTCCATGGGATCATGCTCTACCCAGCCCGCTTTGGGGTAGATTTGCTGGAACTCGCGCTGGGACACGCTGATGATATTGGCGTCGTGATCCAGGATAACGGTTCGGGAGCTGGTAGTTCCCTGGTCAAGGGCAACGATATATTTTTTAGTCATAGTGCGATCCTGAAAATCAAGTTACAGCGGTGCGTTGTGGTGCTTAGTAACGGGCGTGGCGTGTTTTGTTCCGGGGCGGGGTTTAATATTCGCCGGCAGATAGTTCGCCACCCCCTTACGATAGACAAATGCGCCCAGCAGTGCCCCAACAACAGGCGCACAAAGCGGCACCAGAAAGTAGGGGATAGAGAGCCCGCCAGTAAAGGCGACGTCGCCCCAGCCTGCCAGCCAGGCCAGCGCTTTCGGGCCGATATCACGGGCCGGATTCATGGCGAAGCCGGTCAGCGGCCCCATTGAAGCGCCGAGCAGGGCAATCAGCAGGCCAATCAGCAGCGGCGCCAGTGGGCCGCGCGGCAGACCGTTGTCATCATCATTCAGCGCCAGAATCAGCCCCATCAACACTGCGGTGATGGTCACTTCTACGGCGAAAGCCTGCCAGAAGTTAATATGGGGATTCGGATATGTCGAGAAGATACCGGCCAGATCCAGGCTCTGGACGCTGCCGCGTACCATATGGTGAGTCTGCTCGTAATCGAAAAACAGGTTGTAGTAAAGCCCGTAAACCAGGGCGGCGGCACAGAATGCGCCAAGAAACTGGGCGATAATGTAGGGAACGACTTTACGGCTGTCGAATCCGGCGAACAGGCATAGCGCGATGGTGACAGCCGGGTTCAGATGGGCGCCGGAAACGCCAGCGGTCAGGTAGATGGCCATCGCCACGCCCAGCCCCCAGATAATGCTGATTTCCCACTGACCGAAGCTGGCGCCGGCGATCTTGAGCCCGGCGACGCAGCCAACGCCGAAGAAGATAAGCAGCCCGGTGCCCAGAAACTCCGCAATGCACTGGCCTTTTAAGGTAGATGTTTGACTCATAAGCAGGGTCCTGAAGACAAAGAGAAGATACTTGTTATCGTCAGAAGCGCGTCTGCTCCGTCAGTACGCCTCTCGTACTGTTAATTTATCGTTAACGAACAGAAACGAGAAATTTCGAAATTGAAATATGTGTGTTGCGTCAAAAAAATGAGCGTTTTCGCGCTGGCTTGTGGATAAAAGCGCGTCATTACGAGCCAAATGTGCGCAAAACACCGTTCGAATTTGTTAACAAACTACCCTGGCGGAAGCGCAGAAGCTTTCGGCATAAACTGAAAAGTGTCGCAAAGCGTAAACTACGAGGTGCGCTGCTGGACACCGCTTGCTGCGCTCCATACAATCGGACTATCGCGTAGTGCGCACGTGTTAATATAAGGCGTGGCCGGTATTCGTGAGCGGATAGGGCTACCCATCAACGCCTTGCAAATTCAGGAGAGATTTGACGATGTCATTTGAAGTATTTGAGAAACTGGAAGCGAAGGTTCAGCAGGCGATTGATACCATCACCCTGCTGCAAATGGAAATCGAAGAGCTGAAAGAGAAAAACAGCAGCCTTTCTCAGGAAGTTCAGCAGGCGCAGGGCAACCGCGAAGCGCTGGAACAGGAAAATGCGCAGCTGAAAGAACAGCAGACCGTCTGGCAGGATCGTCTGCAGTCGCTGCTGGGCAAAATGGAAGAAGTGAACTAATCGCAAAAGAAGCGCCCGTCAGGGCGCTTCTGCGTGATCGGCTGGCTTATTCGATATCCAGTGGATCTTCCGAAAGGATGATGCCGGTGTTGTCGGCGTAGAGGTGATCGCCAGAGAAGAAGGTGACGCCACCAAAGTTGATGCGCACATCGCTTTCGCCGATGCCTTCACCCGCAGCGCCGACCGGAATAGCGGCCATGGCCTGGATGCCGATATCCAGCTCTTCCAGATCGTCTACCTGGCGTACCGCACCGTAGCAAACAATACCTTCCCACTCGTTCTGAACCGCCAGGCGCGCCAAATCGGCGTCGATAAGTGCACGACGCACTGAACCGCCACCATCGACAACCAGCACGCGACCGCGACCGTTTTCTTCAAGCAGGTCGTACAGCAGCCCGTTATCTTCAAAACATTTTACCGTGATGATCTGTCCGCCAAACGATGCCCGCCCGCCAAAATTGGAGAACAGGGGTTCAACGACGTTGACATCTTCCTGGTAGATGTCGCAAAGCTCGGAAGTATCGTATTTCATAGGCTTACTGTTTTTCGTTGCTGCCGGAGTTGTCAGTATATCCCCTAACGTTCACTGTTGGCAAAATCATCAATTTAGCGCGGGAATCTGGCTTAGTACGACGCCAAGAGCAAACAGCAGGTTCGTCAACAGCGCCCCTTTTACGGTACGCTCCAGCATCGGGCGAATGGCGACGGGTTCCAGTTCGCGAATGACGTAGCGCGTCTGGCGCACCAGTATCGGCGCCGCCAGCACGAACAACCAGCCCCACAGGCTGTGTAGCCAGAACAGATTGAACAGTGCCAGGCAGAGCAGGGCGCCCATCAGCAGTCCTGCATGGTAGCGGCGAGCCAGCACCGGCCCCAGTCTGACGGCCAGCGTGTTCTTGCCGTTTTCCCGATCGCTGTCGATATCGCGCAGGTTATTAATATTGAGCACGGCGGTTGCCAGCAGACCGCTGGCGGTGGCGGGCAGAAAGACCGGGAAGGTCAGCGCGTGAGATTGCAGATACCAGCTACCTACCACGCTCAGCCAGCCAAAGAAGATCAGCACCGAAATATCACCCAGCCCCATATAACCGTAAGGGCGGGTGCCCACGGTATAGGTAATGGCGGCGATAATCGACAGTAGCCCCAGTAACAGAAAGCCCAGTACGTCCGCCAGGTTGTGGCAGGCTACGCTGACCAGCGCCAGGCCCGACAGACAGATCAGCACGACGGTGATGATAAGCGCCACTTTCATCTGCTGCTGGGTGATAACGCCTTTCTGCATTCCGCGTAGCGGCCCAATGCGGTCGGGCTTGTCACTGCCTTTTTCCGCGTCGCCATAGTCGTTAGCGAGGTTAGAGAGGATCTGTAACAGCCCTGCGGTCAACAGCGCCAGCAGAGTTATGGCAGGATCGAAAACGCCCTGCCACCAGGCCAGAGAAGCGCCCACGACAATAGAGGCGAAGGCCAGGGGAAGAGTGCGCGGGCGCAGACTTTCCAGCCAGGCGCGGGTACGGCTTATCGATTGAGGTTCGGTCATGATTCTCGTCGGCAATAAAAATGGGGGCTAATAAGGCTGTGTCCCACCATGATGCATGAGTGCTGCTGATAGCTATTTTTTGTGCGCGGCAAGGCGCGAGCTGCGCAGTTTGGTGGGCCCAAATTAGCGGCGAGCAACGCGGCAGCGAACAAAAATAGCCTCAGCCCTTCGGGGCGCGTACGAAAGGCCCGCTACCTGCGTTGCCAGGCTTGAACAGAGGCCCACTCTGTCCTTCGCCTGCCGTCTTGGTAGCGGGCCTTTCGTTCAGCGCCAGCATCATGACTCATGGCGGGACACAGCCTGTCCCACCAGGTGTGATGAAAATGCTCTAAGCGCGATTATAGGATAAAACGGCTCAGATCTTCATCTGCCACCAGCTCATCAAGGTGTTTGCCGACATATTCCGCGTCGATGGTGATGGTCTGGCCGTTGAGATCGCTGGCGTCGTAGGAGATATCCTCCATCAGACGCTCCAGCACCGTATGCAGACGGCGGGCACCAATGTTTTCCGCGCTTTCGTTAACCTGCCAGGCGGCTTTCGCGATATGGCGGATGCCGTCTTCGGTGAATTCGATATTCACTCCTTCGGTCGCCATCAGCGCTTTGTACTGCACGGTAATGGAGGCGCTCGGTTCGGTCAGGATGCGCTCGAAGTCTTCAGTGGTCAGCGCCTGCAGTTCAACACGAATCGGCAGACGGCCCTGCAGTTCCGGAATCAGATCGGACGGGCTGGCAACCTGGAAAGCCCCGGAGGCGATGAACAGAATGTGATCGGTTTTCACCATGCCGTGCTTGGTTGAGACGGTGCAGCCTTCCACCAGCGGCAGCAGGTCGCGCTGTACCCCTTCGCGGGAAACATCCGGGCCGGAAGCGTTGCCACGCTTACAGATTTTGTCGATCTCGTCGACAAACACGATACCGTGCTGCTCAACGGCATCGATAGCCTGCTGTTTCAGCTCTTCCGGATTCACCAGCTTGGCGGCTTCTTCTTCAATCAGCAGCTTCATCGCGTCTTTGATTTTCAGCTTACGCGGTTTCTGCTTCTGGCCGCCCAGATTCTGGAACATCGACTGCAGCTGGCTGGTCATCTCTTCCATA
Source organism: Rosenbergiella sp. YN46 (assembly GCF_036620675.1). NCBI lineage: Bacteria > Pseudomonadati > Pseudomonadota > Gammaproteobacteria > Enterobacterales > Erwiniaceae > Rosenbergiella > Rosenbergiella sp. YN46. The sequence goes on along the minus strand of NZ_JAZHEE010000014.1, from coordinate 33,433 downwards.
CCCGGAGGCGCCATAATCTCGACGCCCATTGAGGTGGCAGAGAGCTCGATTTCAATCTCTTTGTCGTCCAGCTGGCCTTCACGTAGTTTCTTACGGAAGGACTGACGCGCGGCAGAAGGTTCCTGAGCGGTTTCCGCCTGGCCCCAGTTATTTTTGGCTGGCGGGATCAGCACATCAAGGATGCGCTCTTCGGCCAGTTCTTCGGCGCGGTAGCGATTCTTTTCGATGGACTGCATACGTACCAGTTTCATCGCAGAATCGGTCAGATCGCGGATAATCGAATCCACTTCCTTACCAACATAGCCAACTTCAGTGAATTTGGTCGCTTCTACTTTGATGAATGGCGCATTAGCCAGCTTTGCCAGACGGCGGGCGATTTCGGTTTTACCGACCCCGGTCGGGCCGATCATCAGAATATTTTTTGGCGTGACTTCATGGCGCAGCTCTTCATCGAGCTGCATGCGGCGCCAGCGATTACGCAGCGCGATGGCCACGGAGCGCTTGGCGGCATCCTGACCAATGATGTGTTTATTCAGTTCGCTGACGATTTCGCGTGGAGTCATTTCAGACATGGGAGATCCTTACGCTTCTTTAGACGGGAGTTCTTCAATGGTCAGGAAGTGGTTGGTGTAGATGCAGATATCACCGGCGATCCCCAACGACTTTTCCACAATATCACGGGCGCTCAACTCGGTGTTTTCCAGCAGTGCGCGTGCTGCGGCCTGGGCGTAGGGGCCACCGGAACCAATAGCGATCAGGTCATTTTCCGGCTGCACCACATCACCGTTGCCGGTGATGATAAGCGAAGCGTTTTCATCCGCTACCGCCAGCAGGGCTTCCAGCCGCCGCAGCATGCGATCGGTACGCCAGTCTTTCGCCAGCTCAACGGCGGCCTTCACCAGATGTCCCTGGTGCATTTCCAGTTTGCGCTCGAAAAGTTCAAACAGCGTAAAGGCATCCGCAGTCCCGCCTGCGAAACCGGCGATAACCTGATCGTTATACAGGCGGCGCACTTTCTTCACGTTGCCTTTCATTACGGTGTTGCCTAACGTGGCCTGACCATCGCCACCAATTACCACCTGGCCGTTGCGGCGCACACTTACTATTGTTGTCACGAGCAGACCCCTTTTTTAGAGCTGAACAGGGCACCCCGCACGCTGGCGTGCGGGGCAGAATGAACTATAGATGGGGGGGATTTCAGGGGTTTCAACCCCTGACGGAGAGACGAATACAGTTTGCGTGACCGGCCGACTTCAGGCGGTTGAGGGTATTGTCCACGTTCTGCTTGCCCTTAATTGGGCCGATAACCACCCGGTTCCAGCCATTGTTGGTGGTGATATGGGAAGCAAAACCTTCGAACGCCAGCTGGGCGCGTACGCTTTCCGCCTGCTCTGCGCCGCGGAACGAGCCGCACTGAACCATCCACTGACGCGAATCGCCGCTGGTCGCGTTTTGCCTGGGCGCCTGAGTTTCATTGGTGACCGGCGCGCTTTGCTGTTTAGGCGTTTGAGTCTGGGTACGGTTCGGCTCCTGATAAGGCTGAGTCTGGCTTTTTGCCGCGCGTTGCTGCTGTTCCTGCTGTTGGCGCTGCTGGTTAGCCTGACGCTGGCGCTCCTGCTGCTGGCGTTGCATCTGCTGTTGCTGTTCCTGCAGATAGCGTTGCTGCTGCTGGCGCTGTAGCGTTTGCTGGCGCTGGGCCGGCGTCTGTTCATCCCACGGAACTTCGTTAAGCTGAGTCGGCTGCTGGCGCATATCGGCCTGCATCTGCTCCAGCAACTGGCGCTGCTCGTTGGTCAACTGATTCTTATTCAGCGGTTCGCCGCCAGCGGAAGGTTCTGTGGGCTGGGTGATTTGCGGCTGACGGCTTTCCAGCTCTTTAATGTAGCGCCAGCGTTCTTCCGGCTTGGGCGGCAGACCGTTGCCGGTAACTTTCTGACCCGGCATGGTTTCTGTCTCTTCTTTTTTATGATGAGTGATGAACCACAGTCCGCCGATAAAGGCCACCAGAACGGCAGCGGCGATCGCCACCATCATCGGAGAGACGGCGGACATGCTATTACGCTGTTTGTTACGGGAGTTCCCTTTTTTACGCCGCGCAGAAGAGGGTTGCCCGCGGTGAACATAATCTCGTTGTGCCACTATCGTTTCGCTGTTTTCATTCGTGATTTAGTCCGCCATGTTACTTAAGGGACGGCTCTTTGACCAGTTTGTAAATCCGAAAGCCGGTGACGGAGGCTTAGCGAGCGCGGGTAGATTCGCGCACTACCAGCTTACAGTCCAGTAACCGGGAGCCGATATTAACGCTATGTCCCTGTAATTGTTCAAGTAGTAGCAACATTGACTGTCGGCCGATCTCGAAGCGCGGCTGGGCGACCGTCGTTAATGGTGGATCGCAATATTGCGTCAGGGCGATATCGTCAAAGCCGATCAGGGAAACATCCTGGGGTACCCGCAGGTGGCGACGCTTAATGAGCGAAAGGGCGCCCAGCGCCATAATATCGCTGTGGCAGAATACCGCTTCGGGCGGCTGGGGTAGATCCAGTAGTTTTCCCATCGCTCGAGCGCCCGCCTCGAAACTGAAATCGCCGCGAGTGATGTAGTGGGGATCGACATCAAGGCCGTTGCGTCGCAGTGCCTGTACATAGCCCTGCAGGCGGTAATGGCACTGGGGCATTTCTTCCGGGCCAGCGATACAGGCGATGCGGCGGTGCCCCAACTCATGGAGATAATTTACGGCGTTGAAGGCGGCGGTCAGGTTATCAATATGAACCGTGGGCAGTTCCAGTTCGGCGGCGAATTCGTTCGCCATGACGATGGGCGGCAGATTGCGTTGCTCTTCTTTACCGGCATCGAAAGGCAGCCGCGAGCCCAGTAGCAGCATACCGTCGATCTGGCGGGGAATGATTAAATCGATGAGCGTTTTTTCCTGCTGATTCTGGTGGGCGCAGTCGCCGATCAACACCAGATAGCCGTGGCTGGCGGCGGTAACTTCAATGCCGCGAATGATTTCGCTGAAGAAGGGATCGCAGATATCAGGAACGATAACCATAATGGTGCGGGAGTCGCTGCGTCGGACGCTACGTCCCAGAGTGTGGGGCAGGTAGCCCACTTCGATGGCGGCTTGTTCCACCCGGCTGCGGGTGGTCTGAGAGACCTTCTCCGGATTGGTTAAGGCCCTGGATACCGTCGCCGTGGAGACCTGAGCCTGACGGGCGACATCTTTCATGGTTGCACCAGCAACCTGCTTCCTGGTCTTCAACTTCTTCTACCTCACGCGCTTCCGCAGGGACAGCAACATCCCGTTAGCTGTCGGACTTCACATTCTTAACAGATTATCAGAGCCAGCTGTTACAAAAATTTCATCCGAAGTGTGACTGAAGTTAAATTATTCGATCCGCCTCGCATTCCCTTACTAGCTCTCGATAGGGTCGACATCCAGCACCCATTTTACCCGGCGTGCTTCCGGCAGGGTATTCACCAGTTTCAGACTGTCGCTGAGCAGGCGCTGCAGACGGGCACGCGAGCCGTGCTGCAGCAGCAACTGCCAGCGGAAACGGCCGCCGCGTTTGGGCTGGAGCGCGGGAACCGGGCCGATAAGCCAGAGCTGCTGGTCGGCCAGCGGGCTGCTTTGTAGCAGATTGCGGAACTGCTGCAGGAATACCGGCGCCTGCTGGTTATTGTGATCTTCGGCGCGAATCAGGATATGGCTGCTCCAGGGGGGCAGCATCATGGTCTGGCGTTCCGCCAGCGCCTGGTCGGCAAAGGCGTCATAGCCCTGATGCAACAGGGTTTGCAGCAGCGGATGCTCGGGATGGTGGGTCTGAAGCACCACTTCGCCCTGTTTACCGGCGCGTCCGGCCCGGCCGGAAACCTGGGTATACAGTTGGGCGAAGCGCTCAGCGGCCCGAAAATCGGCGGAAAAGAGCGCGCCGTCCACATCCAGTAACGAAACCAGAGTGACATCCGGAAAGTGATGGCCTTTGGCCAACATCTGGGTGCCGATCAGAATGCGGGCGCCGCCGCGGTGTACCTCAGCCAGTTGCTGTTCCAGCGCGCCTTTACGGCTGGTGGTATCGCGGTCAATACGAGAGATGGGCACACCAGGAAACAGCGGCGCCAGCAGTTGTTCAAGCTGTTCTGTACCCAGACCGACCGGCACCAGATGTGTGGAGCCGCACTGGGGGCACTGGGGCGGCAGCGGGCGCTGGCTGTCGCAGTGGTGGCAGCGTAGGTGGCGCTGGGCCTGGTGTAGCGTGTAGTAGTGATCGCAGCGCGGACATTCGGCGATCCAACCGCAGTCATGGCACAGTAGCGCCGGCGCGAAACCACGTCGATTCAGAAACAGAATGACCTGATTATCGGCCTGAAGATGCTGGCGCATTCTGGCGATAAGCTGCGGTGCCAGCCCGGCCTGGAGCGCCTGGCCTTTCAGATCCAGCACGTGCTGAGTCGCGGGGCGGGCGTTACCGGCCCGACGGGTCAACCTAAGCTGACGGTATTTGCCGGCTCGCACGTTGTGCAACGTCTCCAGCGCCGGTGTCGCCGACCCCAGAATAATGGGGATATTTTCGGCATGGGCGCGGAAGACTGCCAGATCCCGGGCGTGATAACGCCAGCCTTCCTGCTGCTTATAGGAGCTGTCGTGCTCTTCATCGATGACGATAACGCCAAGATTTTTAAACGGCGTGAACAGGGCGGAGCGGGTGCCGATCACGATAGCCGCCTCACCGCTGCGTGCCTTGAGCCAGGCGCTCAGCCGTTCGCTATCGTTCAGCGCCGAGTGCAGTACTTCTACCGGCGCATTAAAACGTTCGCGAAAGCGGGCGATGGTCTGCGGCGTCAGTCCGATTTCCGGCACCAGTACCAGCGCCTGGCGGCCCTGAGACAACACGTTTTCCAGAACGCTCAGATAAACTTCGGTTTTGCCCGAGCCGGTAATGCCCGCCAGTAGCCAGGCGGCGAACTGCCCTGATTCGCCGTGAATCGCGCCCACCGCCGTCGCCTGTTCGGTGTTCAGACGCAGGCGATCGCCGCTGACCGAAAAACCAGGGCGCCAGTCGGTGGTTTCCGGCAACTGGCTGTGAATATCGCACAGCCCCTTTTTGCGTAGTGCCTGTAGCGCTGCTTCGTTAATTTCCAGTTCTGGTACCTGATGGCGCCAGATATCGTGCTGGCGCAGCATCGCCAGCGCCTGCTGCTGCTTCGCTGCCCGTTTCAGGCTGTTGATATCGATGGTGCGCCCCTCTTCGCTGGCGCGCCAGTACCAGAGTGGTGCCGGATGGTCCGGCTTTCCCTGGCGCAGCAGCACGGGCAGAGCATGGAATAACACTTCGCCTACAGGATGGTGGTAATACTCTTTCGCCCAGAGCAGCAGGCGCCATAGCGGAGCCGGAAACAGCGGCTGACTGTCCAGCGCTTCGCTGATGCTTTTCAGTTCGTTATGGGGAAGTTCGCTGTGTTCGCTAACGGCAAGGACTATCCCTACCATCTGGCGTCTGCCGAACGGAACGCTGGCGCGACACCCCGCGGCTATCGTCATATCTTCGGGAATGAGATAGTCAAAGGTGCGGGCCAGCGGTACCGGCAGGGCGATATGGGCAACGAGCATGCAAGCATCCAGGCTGAGGAAAATGACGGGATAGTGTACACTGTGTGCTGGTCATTGTGAGGATAAGAATTGCATTACCGGGTGCAGTTCTGTATGATTCGCCGCCTTTGAAGCGTGAATTGCGTCTTCGAAAGAACCTATTTTATTAACATCGCGTGGTGTCTGGCGTTGGGGCCGGAAGAGCGACGCGGCCTTAGACTGAGGTTTCCCATGAAAAAAGGTATTCACCCGAATTACGGCGAAATTACTGCAACCTGTTCTTGCGGTAACGTGATCAAAATTGGTTCCACCGCGGGCCACGATCTGAACCTGGACGTATGTGGCAAATGCCACCCGTTCTACACTGGTAAGCAGCGTGAAGTTGCGACCGGCGGCCGCGTAGATCGCTTCAACAAGCGCTTCAGCATTCCGGGCAGCAAATAAGTCCGGCCCGGGACGAAAAAAGCCGCCAGTATGGCGGCTTTTTTGTTGCCCGATTTTAATATTCCCACGTATCCGGGTCGATACCCAGCTCACGCATAATTTCTTTGGCCGCTTCCGGGATCTCATCGCTGCGCTCTTTACGCAGATCCTCGTCGTTTGGCAGGGGCTGGCCGGTAAATGCATGCAGGAACGCTTCGCACAGCAGTTCGCTGTTGGTGGCGTGACGCAGATTATTCACCTGGCGACGCGTACGTTCGTCGGTGAGGATTTTTAACACCTTCAGAGGAATGGATACAGTAATTTTCTTTACTTGCTCACTCTTCTTACCGTGCTCAGCGTAGGGGCTGATATATTCGCCGCTCCATTCAGCCATGGGATACCTTTTAATCCTCTTAAATCTGTGTAATCAACGTCGGGGACTGTCGCCCGATCGCCCGACCATTTTTGCCTGAGTATAATATACCGTGCTTTGCGGCAGATTACTGCGGCTGTTCGCTAAAACCCATAATTTTAGCGGCAATTATGCCTTTGCTCAATCTACACGCAAAGAAGTTTAGATGTCCAGATGTATTGACGTCCATTACGGCAGTGTTTACCCTGTGGCTGACTTTTATCCGCAAGCCAGGATCGACACTATGACGCGTAAACAGGCCACCATCGCAGTACGTAGCGGTTTGAACGACGACGAGCAATACGGTTGCGTTGTTCCGCCTATTTATCTTTCCAGCACCTATAATTTTACCGGCTTTAACGAACCCCGCGCCCATGACTATTCGCGACGCGGCAACCCGACGCGCGATGTGGTGCAGCGGGCGCTGGCCGAGCTGGAAGGAGGGGCGGGAGCCGTTATGACCAATACCGGAATGTCGGCCATTCACCTGGTGACCACCGTTTTTCTGAAGCCAGGAGATCTGCTGGTGGCGCCCCATGACTGCTATGGCGGCAGCTACCGTCTGTTCGAGAGCTTAGCGAAACGCGGCTGTTATCAGGTGAGGTTTGTCGATCAGGGTGATGATGCGGCGTTGAGCGCGGCGCTGGCGCTAAAACCGAAGCTGGTGCTGGTGGAAAGCCCCAGCAATCCGCTGCTGAGGGTGGTCGATATAGCGAAAATTTGCCAGTTGGCACGTGAGGCAGGCGCGGTCAGCGTGGTGGATAACACTTTTCTGAGCCCTGCATTGCAGAATCCACTGGCGCTGGGAGCCGATCTGGTGCTGCACTCCTGCACCAAATATCTGAACGGACACTCCGATGTCGTGGCGGGCGCGGTTATCGCCCGGGAGCCGGAGACGGTCACGGAACTGGCCTGGTGGGCGAATAATATCGGTGTTACCGGTAGCGCCTTTGACAGCTATCTGTTGCTGCGTGGTCTGCGAACGCTGGCGCCGCGTATGAACGCCGCGCAGCGCAATGCGTTGGCGATAGTTGAATATCTGAAGACCCAGCCGCTGGTGAAAAAGCTGTATCATCCGTCACTGCCGGAAAACCCGGGTTATGAGATTGCCGCCCGCCAGCAGAAAGGGCCGGGTGCCATGCTCAGTTTTGAACTGGCGGGCGATGAAGCGCAACTGCGTCGTTTCCTGAGCGGCCTGTCACTGTTTACGCTGGCGGAGTCTCTGGGCGGTGTGGAAAGCCTGATTTCTCACGCCGCCACCATGACCCACGCGGGTATGGCGCCGCAAGCACGCGCCGCCGCCGGTATTTCGGATACGCTGCTGCGTATCTCAACGGGTATTGAAGATAGTGAAGATTTAATCGCCGATCTGGAAAATGGCTTCCGGATCGCCACCGAGGGGTAACCATGAGTGTTTCAGCGCCGGTAGGGACGGCAGAACGTCAATTGCATAAATTTGGTGGCAGCAGCCTGGCTGATGCGAAGTGTTATCTGCGCGTTGCCGGGATTATGGCCGACTACTCCCGGCCCGGAGATATGATGGTGGTCTCTGCGGCGGGCAGCACTACCAATCAGTTGATAAGCTGGCTTAAACTCAGCCAGAGCGATCGTCTTGCCGCGCATCAGGTTCAGCAGTCGCTGCGACGTTATCAGAGCGAATTAATTAGCGGTTTGCTGCCACCGGAGCTGGCTGATGGGCTGACGAGCGAATTTATCCAGGATCTGGAGCGGCTGGCGGCGTTGCTGGACGGTAAAGTCGACGACGCGGTTTATGCCGAGGTGGTGGGCCACGGTGAAATCTGGTCAGCGCGCCTGATGGCCGCGCTGCTCAACCTGCAGGATATCGATGCCGTTTCTCTTGATGCCCGGGAATTTCTGCGTGCCGAGCGTGCGGCTCAGCCTCAGGTTGACGAGGCGCTTTCTTATCCACTATTGCAGCAACTGATGGCCCGGCATCCCGGCAGGCGCCTGGTGGTCACCGGGTTTATTTCGCGCAACGGAGCGGGTGAAACGGTGCTGCTGGGGCGTAACGGTTCCGACTATTCCGCGACCCAGATTGGGGCGCTGGCCGGGGTTTCCCGGGTCACTATCTGGAGCGATGTCGCCGGTGTGTACAGCGCGGATCCCCGCAAAGTTAAAGATGCCTGCCTGCTGCCGCTGCTGCGGCTGGATGAAGCCAGCGAGCTGGCCCGTCTGGCGGCGCCAGTATTGCACGCGCGCACCCTACAGCCGGTTTCCGCCAGCGATATCGATCTGCAGTTACGCTGTAGCTATAACCCGGAGCAGGGTTCTACGCGTATTGAGCGGGTGCTGGCTTCTGGCACCGGGGCGCGTATCGTGACCAGCCATGACGATGTCTGTCTGATTGAGCTACGTATCGCGCCACAGCAGGATTTCCGCCAGGCCCGGCTCGATATTGACCAGTTGCTTAAGCGCGCCCAGCTGCGACCGCTGGCGATGGGCGTTCATCCCGATCGTAATCTGATTCAGCTCTGCTATACCCAGGAAGTGGTGGCCAGCGCGCTTGATTTGCTGGAAGAGTCGGCGTTGCCGGGCGAGTTACGTTTGCGGGAAGGGCTGGCCCTGGTGGCGATGGTGGGGGCTGGCGTATGCCGGAATCCGCTGCACAGTCACCGCTTCTGGCAGCAGCTAAAAGATCAGCCAGTAGAGTTTATCTGGCAGTCCGAAGAAGGCATCAGTCTGGTGGCGGTGCTGCGGGTTGGGCCAACGGAAAGTCTGATCCAGGGGTTGCACCAGACGCTGTTCCGGGCTGAGAAGCGTATCGGTCTGATTCTGTTTGGCAAAGGCAATATTGGTTCGCGCTGGCTGGAGTTGTTCGCCCGCGAACAGGAGACGCTTTCTGCCCGTACCGGGTTTGAGTTTGTGCTGGCTGGCGTGGTAGACAGCCGCCGTAGCCTGCTGAGTTATGACGGGCTGGACGCCAGCCGGGCGCTGGCCTTCTTTGACGACGAAGCCCGGGAGCAGGACGAAGAGTCGCTGTTCCTGTGGATGCGTGCGCATCCGTGGGACGATCTGGTGGTGCTGGATGTGACCGCCAGCGAAGGGCTGGCTGCGCAGTATCTGGATTTCGCCAGCTACGGCTTCCACGTTATTAGCGCGAATAAAGTGGCGGGTTCCTCCTGTAGCAACCGCTATCGTCAGGTGCGCGACGCCTTTGCCAAAACCGGGCGCCACTGGCTCTATAACGCCACGGTGGGAGCCGGATTGCCGGTAAACCATACGGTGCGCGATTTGCGTGAGAGCGGTGACAGTATTCTCTCTATTAGCGGCATTTTCTCCGGCACGCTTTCCTGGCTGTTCCTGCAGTTTGACGGCTCGGTTCCCTTTACCGAGCTGGTGGATCAGGCCTGGCAGCAGGGACTAACTGAACCGGATCCGCGGGTGGATCTGTCGGGTAAGGACGTAATGCGTAAGCTGGTGATTCTGGCGCGTGAAGCGGGTTACGATATCGAACCCAATCAGGTGCGCGTTGAGTCGCTGGTACCGGAAGGTTGTGAATCGGGTTCGGTGGATCACTTCTTTGAAAACGGCGACGAACTGAACGCTCAGATGGTGCAGCGGCTGGAGGCCGCGCGCGAGATGGGGCTGGTGCTGCGCTATGTGGCACGCTTCGACGCCAGCGGTAAAGCCAGAGTCGGCGTCGAAGCGGTGCGTCCGGAGCATCCGCTGGCGTCGCTGCTGCCCTGTGATAATGTTTTCGCCATTGAAAGCCGCTGGTATCGTGATAACCCGCTGGTGATCCGCGGGCCGGGTGCAGGTCGTGACGTGACCGCAGGGGCGATCCAGTCTGATATTAATCGCCTGGCGCAACTGCTGTAGCCTGCATGCCCTCTCCCGTCCGGGAGAGGGCTTTTTGTTGCTTCCCCCCCAACATGAATGTTTTTCATCTGATCTGAAAAGAACTCCCCTTGCGCGGTGATTTTTCAGTTGACGATATCCGGCTTTTCCTTCATTTTTACATCTGGACGTCTAAACGTATAGAAGTAAACAAACACAACAATGCATACGATTGATGAGGTAAGGTATGAGCTTTTTTCACGCCAACCAGCGGGAAGCCCTGAATCAGAGCCTGGCGGAGCTCCACGGGCAGATTAATGTCTCTTTTGAGTTTTTCCCGCCGCGTACCAGTGAAATGGAGCAGACCCTGTGGAACTCCATCGATCGTCTGAGCAGCCTGAAACCTAAATTCGTCTCTGTCACCTATGGGGCCAACTCCGGCGAACGCGATCGCACTCACAGTATTATCAAGGGCATTAAAGATCGCACCGGCCTTGAAGCGGCGCCACACCTGACCTGTATCGATGCCAGTCGCGATGAATTGCGTACCATTGCCCGGGATTACTGGGAAAACGGGATTCGCCATATTGTGGCGCTGCGCGGCGATCTGCCGCAGGGCAGCGGTCGACCAGATATGTATGCTGCCGATCTGGTGGCGCTGCTGAAAGAGGTGGCGGACTTTGACATTTCGGTGGCGGCCTATCCGGAAGTGCACCCGGAAGCGAAGAGCGCCCAGGCCGATCTGATTAACCTGAAGCGCAAAATTGACGCTGGCGCTAATCGTGCCATTACTCAGTTCTTTTTTGACGTTGAGAGCTATCTGCGCTTTCGTGACCGCTGTGTCGCAACGGGCATCGATGTGGAAATTGTGCCGGGGATTCTGCCGGTCAGTAACTACAAGCAGCTGCAGAAATTCGCCACTATGACTAACGTACGAGTGCCGAAGTGGATGGACAGCATGTTCGACGGTCTGGATAACGATCCGGAAACCCGCAAGCTGGTGGGAGCCAATATCGCGATGGATATGGTGAAGATCCTGAGCCGTGAAGGCGTGAAAGATTTTCACTTCTATACCCTGAATCGCGCCGAGATGAGTTACGCCATTTGCCATACTCTGGGCGTTCGTCCGGCGGCTGCCTGATAATTTATTCTGCATCGTTGATTATTCAACCCTGCCGCGCTATCGGCGGGGTTTTTTATTGCTTTTAAATTACTATTTCCGTCGCTGTTCCACTAATGGGATAAATGTGCTTTGTTCCTGGCGAAGTCACTGGTTTTTATGATAAAAAACCTTCCTGTTATTCATTATTATATTAATATTTATATTTTTATATTAATTTTTTATGACCCAGTTTTTTTCTTTTAAATCCAGAGATTAAATTTATTTAAGATTTATCTTATGTTGGTATTATGTGATGAAACTGCTAACTATAAGCGGGAAAAAACATAATCTGAGGTCATTATGGCAATTGATATTTATCTGAAAGTAGATGGTGCGACAGGGGAATCTAAAGATTCAAACCATAAAAACTGGATTGATGTTCTGTCATTTAACTGGGGAGCAACACAACCGGGAAATATGGCCGTCGGCGGCGGCGGCGGTACCGGGAAAGTGAACTATAAAGACCTGCAGGTTCAGGCACTGATCGATAAGGCCACGCCTGCAATTCTGAAATATTGCTCCAGCGGAAAGCATGTCACTAAAGTCGAGCTGTCCATCTGTAAAGCGGGCGGCAGTCAGATTGAATATTCCCGAATCGTGCTGGAAGACGTGCTGGTGACCCAGACGGAATTTACCGGTGTGGGCAATACCGACACGATCGTAATTAATTACGCATTCCAGGCCTCGAAGGTGAATGTCAGCTACTGGGAGCAGAGCGATAGTGGTACCCGCGGCGCAGAGAGCAAAGCTGGCTGGGATATTAAACAAAATAAAGAGATCTAACTCCGACGCAGGGAGGTCGCTATGGCAGATCCAACCTTAGGTATTAGCGATATATTGCTTAATACCTCCGTCTTTGACACAGAGGATCTCAACGTTATTATCGCTTTTGTGAATGAGCTGGATAACTCCATGCTGTACCAGTTTGAAAATGAAAGCGAACGTACGGTAATGAACAGCTTTGACAGGCTACGTGCCCGCGCCAGCGGTGACGCGACGAACAATGTGGAGATGGGGCTACTAAATCACGGTGATGTTGGCTCTGTGTTGAATAGTAACTCGTCATTCTTTAGCCAATATGGTGCCTCTTTGCCATTCGAACGCGTGTTTGGCAGTGCTTATAATGAGCGGCGTAATATCAACTATGACTATATCTCTAAGATATTAGGGAATGTTGGCGGCCTTTCCACACTAGGGGCTGGTATTGCCGCTACGGTAGCAGCAGAGGCGGGAAAAACCTTAGCCAGCAATGCAGCGGTGAGGTTTGCCCTCTATGCACTTGGCGGGGGCTGGGCAGTGACAGGAAGTCTGGCGATGCTCCGTAATTTCTTGTCCAGCAAGCGGCAGGCTAATAATAAGGATCTACTGGAGACGGCCAAAAGCGTGGCAAAAGTGCGCTCTAAGCTTAATGATTTCTTTGCCTCGACACAGGGAAAGATATTCAAGAGCGAAAGGAGTACCCGGGATGCCTGGTATCGCATCTATCATACCTACCGACATTCAACCTCACCCGCTTCGTCGGCAAATTTACGCCAGGCCCCTAATGATGGAATGAGAAACCTTGAAAACCTAGTGCTTAAGCAGTTTACCAGCTCGACCTGGGATATTACTGCGAAAATCAAACCGCATAATAATAACACTTCCTGGAATATAGAAGTCTACAGCAATCATGGTATGACGATGTTGTCACCGCAAGAGATGACCATGCTCAATGAGATTGCCGGCCAGCTATAGTGGGATGTTATGGGGGGCAATATCGCCTCCCCGCGAATCTACGGAATGGGAGGTGCGGCTTAAGGAATCGCCGATTCATCTGTAACGATATTTCTGACCTGGTTTTGCACCGATATTTACGGTCTTTACGCTGATGCTGGCGCCATTCATTCGTTCAGACAGAACGTAAGCTCAACTTCCCGGTGATAGACAATTCAGGTGGACAGGTTTTAAATCCGCATATAAAAAAGGGCTGGCGTTACCGGAGCCTGCCCTTTGTGGGAATAAACAGTCAGTTACTGTTTACCGTATGGCAGCTTATCGTAGTCATGCAGCCCGTCTTTCTGGTAGGGGTTGCCTATCCAGCGAGTGGTGGGAATGAACTGCGGACTGACCAGGGAGCGGGTCGGGTCGTAACCTTCGTAGTTCAGACCAGCCAGATCGGACCACGTATGGATAAGCTCCGAACTGCTGTACTTACGATTGACGTCTCCGCTCAGATCCCGGGGATGTTCGGCCTGCCATTTTCCGGAACGCCAGAGGATAAAGGGCACGTTATACATATGCCGGGTCGGCTGTAATTCATTGCGTCCCTGAATGTTATGCGGCGGCGTGTCGTAAACCTCCTCACCATGATCGGAGAAATAAAGCAGGAAGCCGTTAGGATCCATCGCTTTATAGTCTTTGATCAGGCTGGCGACTACGTGGTCGTTATACAGGTTCGCATTATCATAATCGTTGTAAGACTCCAGGCGATCGGAAGAGAGCCCGGGCGGTACATTTTGGGTATCTCCGTCGAATTTGCCCCAGTCATCAGGATAGCGGTACTTATATTTGATATGGGTACCCAGCAGATGTACCACAATAAACTTCTTCGGCGCGGGGTCGGCCAGTACCTGCTTAAACGGCGCCAGTACGTTGGTGTCGTATTCCCTGGCGCTCTGGGTACGCTGCTGATTCATATAGAACTGCTTATCCGTCTGGCGCGAGAAGACCGTGAGCATGGTGTTACGCTCGGTCATGGTCTGCTGGTTGGTTATCCAGAACGTCTTATAACCAGCCTGCTTCATCATGTTCATCAATGAAGGTCGGGTCAGATAAAGATCCGGGTTCTTTTCATCGGCGAAGGTCAGTGCCTGCTGAAGAATCTCGATGGTGTAAGGGCGCGAGGTGACGACATCATTGAAGACGGTCAGGTTAGGATCGCTATTACGCAGCGCGTCCAGTTCCGGCGTGGTTTTACGCGGGTAGCCGTACAGACTCATGCGATCGCGCTGGGTGGATTCGCCGATCACCAGGACCAGGGTACGAGGCGAATCGCCGGAGCTGTCCTTCATATTTTTCAGCGGCGGCAGGGCGTGGTTTTTGGATAGCAGTTTTTCCAGATTGCCCAGTTGATCGCGATACTCCGTATAGCTAATCAGCAACTGCCAGGGGGCGGCCGGCTCCATTCGTGATGAAAGCCGGTTAACGGCTGATTCGGCGTCCTTGCCTTTAAAGACCATATCGCTGACCAGTGGATGAAGTATTAATCCGTAAAAAAGCGCCAGCGCGACGCCATAACGCCATGGCGTAGGGATCCAGACCGGGCGCAGGCGGGTCCATAAAAATATTGCCGCGACGGTATAGATCAATACGGCAGCTAATAATTTCAGGCTGAAGTACTGGCTGATATATTCGCTGGCTTCATTGGCATTGGATTCAAACATCACAAATAAAACGCTTTGCGAGAATTCCTGGCCATAAATAACGTAATACGCCAGGGCGCAAACTGACGCAAGCCAGAGAACGATACCAATAATACCGGCAATGAGTCGGGTTTTCCCCGGAAACAGGAAAACGGGGATTAGCCACAGCGAGCTGTAGAGCAGCGAGTCACGTAGCCCGTTAGTACCGCTGTAGCCGGAATACAGAATAACAATCTGCAATACGCTGGAAAAAAACCAGAAAAAAACCAGAGCCCACAGTAAGGCGCTCCAGCTAAAAGTACCGGCGGCGGGTTTATGCGAGGAAACCATATATTTTGTCCGTCAAAAAAACAAAAATGCAGGTGTACGCTAGCGGTTTAACCTTAATCTAACCTTAATAAGAGCGTGCTGGAGTGCGCCCCGAAAATTTGCGGAATATTCATTTTCGGATAACAACTGAACAACAGATTCGTTCGCTGATCCAGAATGAAAGTATTGCCGTAAGCGAAAAGGGAGGGGCCGTGGAGCTAAAAAGAGGCGTAATGGTACCGGAGATAGCCCGTGAGGCCGGGCGCGTCGTGCAACTTCTGGCTGAAGGGGCTAGCGCAGGTTGGCTATTTGGATCTGCGGTGGATGGAGGCCTAAGACCGGATAGCGATGTGGATGTGTTGGTTGTGGTGGATGAGCCCATCAGCGAAGAGTCGCGGCGGGCCATTGTGGCCAGGTTACTGACGCTTTCAGGTGAGCCGGGAAACGATGAAGGGCGGCGTCCACTGGAGCTAACGGTGGTGCAGCGCGCGAATCTGGTACCCTGGCGCTATCCTCCCGTTAGCGAACTGGTTTACGGTGAATGGCTGAGACAGGATTTTTTGCGCGGTACCATTGCCGGGCCGACCTCCGATCCGGATTTGGCCATCGTTCTTCACCAGGTCAGGCAACATAGCGTGACGCTGTGGGGCGATGATGCCGATTGGCTGATAGCACCCGTGCCCCGAAGCGCCCTGCGCCGTGCCATCGGTGATGCACAGCCTGGGTTGCTGGCTGGAATCGACGGCGATGAACGTAACGTACTGCTTACCCTGGCGCGTATGTGGATGACCCTGGATACCGACGAGATTGCGCCCAAGGATGTCGCTGCCGTTTGGGCATTGCAACGACTGACGCCGGAGCAGGGTGAGCTACTGGCGCTGGCGCGCCTGGGCTATCTTGGCGAGGTGTCGGATAGCTGGCGGGATAAATCGTCCCGGGTGGCGGCGTTGGTCAACCTGCTTGGCGATAAAATCGCCGCCTGCCTGAATCAGCGTTAAAGAAATCGCCCCGCACAGGGCGGGGCGATAATTCATTTAACCGGTGTTACGCATCCCGGCGGCGATACCGGCGATGGTGACCATCAGCGCCAGCTCGACGCGGGGATCGGGCTCTTTATCCTGGGCTTCCGCTTCGCGGGAACGATGCAAAAGCTCTGCCTGTAGCACGTTCAGCGGGTCGGTGTAGATATTACGCAGTGCGATAGATTCGGCAATCCACGGCTGATCCGCCATCAGGTGGGAATCATTGGCGATGGCCAGTATCAGCTCAATATCCGCGGCGAGCTGCTTGCGCAGCTCCTGGCCCAGCGGCCACAGTGAGGAATCCACCAGCCGCTGATCATAATATTCCGCCAGCCACAGGTCGGCTTTAGAGAACACCATCTCCAGCATTCCCAGACGAGTAGAGAAGAATGGCCAGTCGCGGCACATTAACTCCAGTTCGCTCTGCTTACCGTCGTCCACCACTTTCTGCAGCGCGGCGCCGGCGCCTAGCCAGGCCGGCAACATCAGTCGGTTCTGGGTCCAGGCGAAAATCCACGGAATGGCGCGTAGCGATTCCACCCCGCCCGTGGGGCGACGCTTGGCCGGGCGTGAACCCAGCGGCAGTTTGCCCAGTTCCACTTCCGGCGTTGCAGAGCGAAAATAAGGAACGAAGTCTTTGTTTTCGCGCACGTAGCCGCGATACATATTGCAGGAGAGAACCGACAGCTCGTCCATAATATGACGCCAGGCCTGTTTCGGCTCCGGCGGCGGCAACAGGTTGGCCTCCAGTATCGCGCCGGTGTAAAGCGACAGGCTGCTAATGGTGATTTCTGGCAGGCCGTATTTAAAGCGGATCATCTCTCCCTGTTCGGTTACGCGCAGGCCGCCCTTCAGGCTACCCGGCGGTTGGGAAAGCAGCGCCGCATGCGCGGGAGCACCGCCGCGGCCGATGGAGCCGCCGCGACCGTGGAACAGCGTCAGTTCGATGCCTGCTTTTTCGCAGGTTTTGATCAGGGCATCCTGAGCCTGGTACTGCGCCCAGGAAGCGGCCATCACTCCGGCGTCCTTCGCTGAGTCGGAATAGCCGATCATCACCATCTGCTTGCCCTGAATAAAGCCGCGATACCAGTCGATGTTCAGCAACTGGGTCATCACGTCGTTGGCGTTATTCAGATCTTCCAGGGTTTCGAATAGCGGGGCGACCGGTAGCGCAAAGCCTATGCCGGCCTCTTTCAGCAGCAGATGAACCGCCAGCACATCGGATGGCGTTTTGGCCATGGAGATTACGTACGCGGCGATTGAGCCCTGGGGCGCTTCGGCGATGACTTTACAGGTTTCCAGTACCTCGCGGGTTTCCGGGCTCGGATCCCACTGATGTGGCAGCAGTGGACGCTTGGAATTCAGTTCACGGATCAGGAAGGCCTGCTTGTCGGCTTCCGACCAGCTTTCGTAGTCGCCGATCCCCAGATAGCGGGTCATTTCACCCAGGGCTTCGGTATGTCGGGTGCTCTCCTGGCGAATATCGATGCGAACCAGCGGCACGCCGAAGGTTTTTACACGACGCAGGGTATCAAGCAGATCGCCGTTAGCGATAATGCCCATGCCGCAGGCGACCAGCGATTGATAGCAGGCGTAGAGCGGCTCCCACAGTTCGGCGTTATGGGTCAGTAACCCCTCGGGTTTCGGAAGACGCTGTCCTTTCAGGCGCGCTTCCAGCCAGGCCTGGGTCGCCATCAGGCGCGAGCGCAGTCCTTTCATGATAAAGCGATACGGCTCCTGCTCGCCTTCGGCGCCTGCGAGCGTGCGCAGCTCATCGGTGCACTCCACCATTGAAAGTTCGGAAACCAGCACCTGAATATCTTTCAGGAACAGGTCGGTGGCCTTCCAGCGGCTCAGCAGCAGGACGTGGCGGGTGATATCTGCGGTAACGTTCGGGTTGCCGTCGCGGTCACCGCCCATCCAGGAGGTGAAACGAACCGGCACGCAGTCGACCGGAAGCTGGTAGTCGAAGTGGGTTTCCAGCTGTTCGTTCAGCTCGCGCAGGTAGTTCGGAACCCCTTCCCACAGGCTGTTTTCCACCACCGCGAAGCCCCATTTAGCTTCGTCCACCGGGGTGGGACGATGTTTGCGGATCTCATCGGTATGCCAGGACTGGGCAATCAACTGGCGCAGGCGACGCATAATCTGGTTGCGCTCGTAATCGGCCAGATCTTTGTGATCCAGTTGCTTGAGGCAATTGTTCACTTCGACCATCTTGTGGATCAGGGTACGACGCGTGATTTCGGTGGGATGAGCGGTCAGTACCAGCTCCAGGGAGAGGCTCTCGATGGCATGCTTGATATCGGCATCGCTCAGCTCGGGCTGAGATTTCAGCTTACGCAGGGTACGGGCCAGTATTTCCGGGTTACTGGCATCCTCACCTCTGGCGGATATGCTATGGAACTGCTCCGCGGTGTTGGCCAGATTCAGAAACTGGCTGAATGCGCGGGCGACGGGGAGTAGTTCATCGTTAGAGAGATTCTGCAACGTGCTGAGCAACTCCTGGCGGTCGGCTTCATTACCTGCCCGGGATGACTTCGATAATTTGCGGATGGTTTCCACCCGGTCAAGGATGTTCTCTCCTAACGCATCCCTGATAGTATCCCCGAGCAGTTTGCCGAGCATACTGACATTGCTTCGCAAAGCAGAATATTGTTCGTTCATATGACCCCAGACACCCAATCTTATTATTTCACCAATTTTCACCCTTACGGGCTCAACACTGTCTTTTATAAAGCCACGTAAGATCCCGTTCGTCAAATGTAGCGAAATCGCTTCAGCAAACGTGTAACCGGGCGAAATTCGCGTAACTTAACTCGCCCGATACGAGATAAGTTTTGCTTATAAAATCACCGCTCCTTTCTGCCGACGATTTCGTCGGCAGGGAAGGGCGGCGCGCACGGAATAGCGTTGCTCAGAGCTGGCAGAAGTGCTGGACGACCTGAGTGATGAGCTCGCGTGTGGGCTTAATAAAACGCGTTTCCAGATATTCGTCCGGCTGGTGGGCCTGGTTGATAGAGCCGGGACCGAGCACCAGCGTCGGGCACAATTCCTGAATGAAAGGGGCTTCGGTGCAGTAGTTCACTACGTCAGCCCGGGCGCCGAGCAGCTTTTCCACCACCGTGACCAGGCGGTGATCCGGCGGGCATTCGTAGCCCGGAATTGGCGGATGCAGTTCCGATATAGTCAGGCGCCCCGGCCAGCGTTCGCTTACGGGCGCCAGCGCGTCGTTCAGCAGGCCGTTGAGATCGTTCAACGTCATGCCCGGTAGCGGGCGGATATCCATATGCATTTCGCAGCAGGCGCAGATGCGGTTGGAGGCATCGCCGCCGTGGATGTGGCCCAGGTTCAGCGTGGGGTAAGGGATGGTGAATGCATCATGGTGGTAGCGCTCTTTCAGCTCGTCGCGCAGCGTCAGGATATGGCCAATCGCTTCGTGCATCAGTTCGATGGCATTCACGCCGCGTGCAGGGTCGCTGGAATGGCCGGACTGGCCCAGAATGCGAATCGCGTCGGACATATGGCCCTTATGGGCGCGTACCGGTTGCAGAGAGGTCGGCTCACCGATAATGGCGCAGTCGGGGCGCAGGCTGCTGCTTTGGGAAAAATAACGTGCCCCGGCCATGGAGGTCTCTTCATCGGCGGTAGCCAGAATATAAAGCGGTTTTTTAAGCGTTTTTACATCCATATCGCGTAGCGCATCGACGATAAAGGCAAAGAAACCTTTCATGTCGGCGGTGCCCAGCCCGTAAAGCTTATTGTCGTGCTCCGTCAACGTGAAGGGATCCCGGGTCCAGCGTCCATCGTCAAAGGGCACCGTATCGGTATGTCCGGTCAGCATCAGGCCGCCTTCGCCCTGGCCTGCTGTCGCCAACAAATTGAATTTATTGCGTGTTTCAGGTACAGGCTGAATTTCTACCTGGAAGCCGATCGTTTCCAGCCAGCCTGCCAGTAAATGGATTAACGCTGCATTACTTTGGTCCAGCGCCGCCTCGGTCGCACTGATGGAAGGGGTAGCGATTAGCTCACGATAAATCTCAATAAAGGGCGGTAATTTCGTCTTCACGGTTGACAGCCTCAGGTCTCAAGAGTATAGATAATCATGCAGTAATAATGAATAAAAATCCATTATTGCATGAGTGAACGAACCTTGCCGCGCAGCACGGTTCCTGCACTCGCCTCGCGGGCATTCCGGATGACCGGTGCCCAGAGATTAAATGACTGATAAGAAGGTGTTAGCCCCGATGTTGAATACGCTGATTGTCGGAGCCAGTGGTTATACCGGCGCAGAGCTTGCGGCCTACATCCATCGCCATCCACACATGACCATAACCGCTTTGACGGTTTCGGCGCAAAGCGCGGATGCCGGAAAGTTGATTTCCGATCTGCATCCTCAGCTTAAGGGGCGAGTCGATCTCCCGTTACAGCCGATGGATGACATTGGTGCGTTCGCCAGGGGGGTGGATGTGGTGTTCCTGGCGACCGCCCATGAGGTGAGTCATGACCTGGCGCCCCTGTTTCTTGAAGCGGGCTGCGTGGTGTTTGACCTTTCCGGCGCCTGGCGGGTTAACGATCCTGACTTTTATCAGCAGTATTACGGGTTTACCCACCAGTATCCGGCCTGGCTTTCACAGGCGGTGTACGGCCTGGCGGAATGGCAGGGCAGCAAGCTGAAAGAGGCGAAGCTGGTGGCGGTGCCGGGTTGCTACCCCACGGCGGCTCAGCTGGCGCTGAAGCCGTTGATCGACGGCGGGCTGTTGGATCTCAAGCAGTGGCCGGTGATCAACGCGACCAGCGGCGTGAGCGGCGCCGGGCGTAAGGCGAGTCTGGCGAACAGCTTTTGCGAAGTGAGCCTGCAACCCTACGGTGTCTTTACTCACCGCCATCGTCCGGAAATTGCCGCTCATCTTGGGGCTGAGGTGATCTTTACCCCACACCTGGGGAATTTCCCGCGTGGCATTCTGGAAACCATTACCTGCCGTCTACGCCCTGGCGTAAATCAGACCCAGGTGGCCGAATGTTATGCGCAGGCATATGGCGACAAACCGCTGGTGCGGCTCTATGAAAATGGCGTGCCGGCGTTGAAAAACGTGGTCGGGCTGCCGTTCTGCGATATTGGTTTTGCCGTTCAGGGCGAACACCTGATTGTGGTCGCCGCCGAGGATAACCTCCTGAAAGGGGCGGCGGCGCAGGCGGTACAGTGCGCCAATATCCGTTTTGGCTTTGACGAAACCGAATCCCTTATTTAACCGACTGTCAGGGGCGATGATGAATCCGTTAATTATTAAGTTAGGCGGCGTACTGTTGGATAGCGAAGAGGCGATGGCGCGCCTGTTTGGCGCCCTGGCGGAGTATCGTCAGGCGAGCCACCGCCCGATTGCCATTGTGCACGGCGGCGGTTGCCTGGTGGATGAGCTGATGAAACAGCTTTCCCTGCCGGTGGTGAAGAAAGATGGTCTGCGGGTCACCCCTGCCGATCAGATAGGCATTATTACCGGAGCCCTGGCGGGAACGGCGAATAAGACGCTGCTGGCCTGGGCGAAGCGTAGTCAGATCGATGCCGTTGGCCTGTGTCTGGGTGATGGCGACAGTGTAAAAGTGACCCAGTTTGATGAAGAACTGGGGCATGTAGGTAAAGCGGAGCCTGGCTCCGCCAGACTGATTACCGGCCTGTTCGACGCCGGGTTCCTGCCGGTGGTGAGCTCCATCGGCGTGACTGAAGACGGACAGTTAATGAATGTGAATGCCGATCAGGCCGCCACTGCGCTGGCGGCCACGTTGGGAGCGGATCTGGTTCTGCTGTCAGACGTTAGCGGCATTCTGGACGGCAAAGGGCAGCGCATTCATGAAATGACGGCTACCCGCGCCGATGAGCTGATCGCGCAGGGCATTATCACCGACGGTATGGTAGTGAAGGTTAACGCCGCGCTGGATGCGGCTCGTACCCTGCAGCGCCCGGTGGATATCGCCTCATGGCGCCATGCGGAGCAGCTCCCCTCATTATTTAGCGGCGTGGCCATCGGCACCCGGATCATTGCGTAAGTTACAGCGTTCTTGAAGGAAGAAAACAATGCAAAATCACGGCATCAAAAAAGTGGTTCTCGCCTACTCCGGCGGACTGGATACCTCAGCAATCATTCCCTGGCTGAAAGAAACTTATGAAGGGTGCGAAGTCGTCGCCTGTGTGGTGGATATCGGTCAGGATCGCGACGATCTGCATGGCGTAGAACAGAAAGCGCTGCGTTCGGGCGCCGTCGAGTGTTACGTGGTGGATCTGCGTGAAGAGTTCATTCGTGATTATGTCTATCCGGTGTTGCAGACCGGCGCGCTGTATGAAGGAAGTTACCTGTTGGGCACCTCTATGGCGCGCCCGCTGATCGCGAAGGCTCTGGTGGATGTGGCGAAAAAAGTTGGCGCGGACGCGCTGTGCCATGGGGCTACCGGTAAGGGTAATGATCAGGTGCGCTTCGAATCCGCCTGGGCGGCGCTGGCGCCGGAACTGAAGGTTATCGCCCCGTGGCGTGAATGGGATCTGCGCTCCCGTGAAGCGCTGCTGGCCTATCTGAAAGAGCGTGATATTCCGACGACGGCCACGCTTGAGAAAATCTACAGCCGCGATGAGAACGCCTGGCACATCTCCACCGAAGGCGGGGTGCTGGAAAGCCCGTGGAACGCGCCGAACAAAGATTGCTGGGTATGGACCGTCGACCCGCAGGAAGCCCCGGATCAGCCTGAGCAACTGACCATTAGCGTGGAAAAAGGAAAAGTCGTCGCCGTTAACGGCGAAGCGCTGAGCCCCTTCCAGTGCCTGGAGAAGCTGAACGCTATCGGCGCGAAGCACGGCGTGGGCCGGGTAGATATTGTGGAAAACCGTCTGGTAGGTATCAAGTCCCGCGGCTGCTATGAAACGCCCGGGGGCACCATCATGATGGCGGCGCTGCGTGGCGTTGAGCAGTTGGTTCTGGATCGCGACAGCTACAAGTGGCGCGAGCAGGTAGGTCTGGAGATGTCTTATGTGGTGTATGACGGTCGCTGGTTCGCGCCGCTGCGCCAGTCCCTGCAGGCCGCTGCCGAATCGCTGGCCGAAGAGGTGAATGGTGAAGTGGTGTTGCAGCTCTATAAGGGACAGGTGACCGTGCTGCAGAAACGCTCGCCGAACAGCCTGTACAGTGAAGAGTTCGCCACCTTCGGCGAAGACGAGGTTTACGATCACAGCCACGCCGGCGGCTTTATCCGCCTGTTCTCGCTCTCCTCGCGGATCCGTGCGCTGAACGAAAAGAAACGGCAGGGCTGATAGCTCTGGGGCGCCGGGCGACTTGATTCGGCGCCAGTGTAATCATGAATGATGGCAACAGACTGATAAAAGAAACGGAGTATGACTATGGCACTTTGGGGCGGGCGTTTTTCTCAGGCGGCGGACCAGCGGTTCAAACAGTTTAATGATTCTCTGCGCTTCGATTACCGCCTGGCGGAGCAGGATATCGTCGGCTCCGTCGCCTGGTCCAAAGCGCTGGTGACGGTTGGCGTACTGACCGGGGAAGAGCAACAGCAGCTCGAAGCAGCGCTGAATGCCCTGCTCACGGAAGTTCAGGCCGATCCCCAGCAGATTCTGACCAGCGACGCCGAAGATATTCACAGCTGGGTGGAAGGTAAGCTTATCGAAAAGGTGGGGCAGTTGGGTAAGAAACTGCACACCGGGCGTAGCCGTAACGATCAGGTTGCTACCGACCTGAAACTGTGGTGCAAGCAGCAGGTTACAGCGCTGCTGGAAGCCAATCGTGAATTTCAGAAGGCGCTGGTCGTTACCGCTCAGAACAACCAGGATGCGGTGATGCCGGGATATACCCACCTGCAGCGCGCTCAGCCGGTCACTTTTGCTCACTGGTGTCTGGCCTATGTTGAAATGCTGGCTCGCGATGAAAGCCGACTGGAAGATGCTCTGAAGCGCCTGGATGTCAGCCCACTGGGCTGTGGGGCGCTGGCGGGAACCGCCTATGAGATCGATCGTGAACAGTTGGCGGGGTGGCTGGGTTTTGCTTCCGCGACCCGTAACAGTCTGGACAGCGTTTCCGATCGTGACCACGTGCTGGAGCTGCTTTCTGCGGCGGCTATCGGCATGGTGCATCTGTCGCGTTACGCAGAAGATCTGATTTTCTTTAATTCCGGCGAAGCGGGTTTTGTCGAGCTTTCTGACCGCGTGACGTCCGGCTCTTCGCTGATGCCCCAGAAGAAGAACCCGGATGCGCTGGAACTGCTGCGCGGTAAATGTGGACGGGTTCAGGGCGCGCTGACTGGCATGATGATGACTCTGAAAGGGTTGCCGCTGGCCTATAACAAGGATATGCAGGAAGATAAAGAAGGGCTGTTTGACGCGCTCGACACCTGGCTGGACAGCCTGCATATGGCGGCCCTGGTACTGGACGGAATTCAGGTGAAGCGTCCGCGCTGCCAGGAAGCTGCTCAGCAAGGGTATGCCAATGCGACCGAGCTGGCGGACTATCTGGTCGCGAAAGGGGTGCCGTTCCGCGAAGCGCACCATATCGTGGGTGAGGCGGTGGTTGAAGCTATTCGCCAGAGCAAACCTCTGGAAGATCTGGCTCTGTCCGACCTTCAGAAGTTCAGCGCCGTGATTGGCGAAGATGTGTATGAGATGCTGAGCCTGCAATCCTGCCTGGATAAGCGTGCGGCAAAAGGGGGCGTCTCGCCTCAGCAGGTCGCCCTGGCGCTGGAGGCGGCACACAAGCGGCTTGGGTAATCACGCCTGATTGCCAGTAACGACCCGGCCGATGCGCCGGGTTTTTTTACGCAAAAAAGTTCATCGCGGATTGGCGTGAAGCTGAAGTTGCCGGCAGCTACCCTGTCTTCTGGATGAGTATGTCGCGCAGGAGAAGGTTCCGTTCACCCGCGGTGAATTAACAGAGAAGCAGTGACGCAAAGTGAACGGAACAGTCCGCCGGAGCTGCCTGTCACCCTCACTCCGGCCCTCTCCGTGAAGGGCGAGGGAGTTTCCCGGCAATGAACGGAACTGCCCGCCACATCGTCATATTCTGCCGGTTTTTTGTTTCCGCTTTCGACCTCCCCCGCGCTGAACCCAAAAAAAAGCGGACGTGGCGTCCGCTAAAAAACTTCAAAGTTCACGTTGGCTGTGATGGCGGAGCTCAGGGGGGATAAGCCCTGAAGCCCAGCCTCTGTCATCAGACAG
The DNA here is from genome assembly GCF_036620675.1 of Rosenbergiella sp. YN46. NCBI lineage: Bacteria > Pseudomonadati > Pseudomonadota > Gammaproteobacteria > Enterobacterales > Erwiniaceae > Rosenbergiella > Rosenbergiella sp. YN46. The sequence continues at coordinate 8,117 of NZ_JAZHEE010000014.1, read as the reverse complement.
GTCAGAGAGGGTTCTCTACAGAGGGAAATTTCCGGAAGTGGTGGAAGTCTCCCTTTGTTGGAACTGATTATTCACCAGAATACTTGATAGGGATAATCGTTGGTTGCTATGCTATCTATCGCCATGGACTATCATGGTGGCGGAGGATGAATAATGAATATTCGTGATCTTGAATACCTGGTGGCGCTGGCCGAGCATCGCCATTTTCGTCGTGCGGCAGATGCCTGCCATGTCAGTCAACCGACTCTTAGCGGGCAGATCCGCAAGCTGGAGGATGAGCTGGGCGTTATGCTGCTGGAGCGAACCAGCCGCAAGGTGCTCTTCACTCAGGCTGGCCTGCTGCTGGTCGATCAAGCGCGTACGGTGCTACGCGAGGTAAAGGTACTACGCGAAATGGCGAGTCAACAGGGCGAAACCATGTCCGGTCCGCTGCATATTGGCCTGATTCCCACCGTGGGGCCTTATCTGCTGCCTCATATCGTACCGCAGCTGCATCAGGAATTCCCTAAGCTGGAGATGTACCTGCATGAAGCCCAGACCCATCAACTGCTGGCCCAGCTTGATAGTGGTAAGCTCGACTGCGCGATTCTGGCACTGGTGAAAGAGAGTGAATCCTTTATTGAGGTACCGCTGTTCGACGAGCCGATGCTGCTGGCGGTATATGAGGATCACCCGTGGGTGGGGCGCGATAGGGTACCGATGTCCGATCTGGCCGGCGAGAAGCTGCTGATGCTGGAAGACGGCCACTGCCTGCGCGATCAGGCCATGGGGTTCTGCTTTGAAGCAGGCGCCGATGAAGACACCCATTTCCGGGCCACCAGCCTGGAGACGCTGCGTAACATGGTAGCCGCAGGCAGCGGTATTACGCTGTTGCCCGCACTGGCTGTACCGCAGGAGCGTAATCGTGATGGCGTGGTCTATCTGCCGTGTTATAAGCCGGAGCCTAAACGCACTATTGGTCTGGTGTATCGCCCCGGCTCACCGCTGCGTAGCCGCTACGAGCAGCTGGCGGAGGCCATCCGTGCTCAGATGGATGGCCACTTCGACAAAGCCTTAAAAAAGGCGGTTTAAGCCGTTGAGGGCCGCTACCCGATAGGCTTCTGCCATGGTCGGGTAGTTGAAGGTGGTGTTAACGAAGTATTCGATGTTGTTACCGCCACCTTTCTGCTCCATGATGGCCTGGCCGATATGGATAATTTCGGCCGCACGCTCACCAAAGCAGTGGATACCCAGGATCTCTTTTGTTTCGCGATGGAACAGGATCTTGAGCGTTCCTACATTCATCCCCACAATCTGCGCCCGCGCCAGGTGCTTAAACTGAGCTCGTCCCACTTCATAAGGTACTTTCATGGCGGTAAGCTGCTGTTCGGTTTTGCCGACGGAACTGATTTCAGGAATGGTGTAGATTCCGGTCGGGATATCGTCTACCAGATGCGCTGACGCTTCGCCTTTCGCCATTGCCTGAGCGGCGATGCGCCCCTGATCGTAGGCGGCGGAAGCCAGGCTCGGATAGCCGATAACATCGCCCACGGCCCAGATATGCGGCAGCGCGGTCTGATACATGCTGTTGACCTTAAGCTGGCCGCGGCTGTCCGCCTTCAGACCGATCTTATCCAGATCCAGGGTGTCGGTGTTGCCGGTACGGCCATTGGCGTACAGCAGGCAGTCCGCCTTCACTTTCTTGCCGGACTTCAGATGGACGATAACGCCATCTTCAACCCCTTCGATCTGCTCGTACTCTTCGTGGTGGCGAATAACTACGCCGCTGTTCCAGAAGTGGTAAGAGAGCGAATCCGACATCTCCTGATCCAGGAAGGCCAGCAGACGATCGCGGGTGTTGATAAGGTCAACTTTGACGCTCATTCCCCGGAAGATCGATGCATATTCACAGCCGATAACCCCGGCGCCGTAAATAATGACGTGGCGTGGTTCGTGATGCAGGCTGAGAATGGAGTCGCTGTCGTAAATTCGCGGGTGGTTAAAGTCGACGTCCGCCGGATGATAGGGGCGGGAACCGCAGGCGATAACAAACTTCTCGGCGGTAATGGTTTCAACGCTGCCATCCGGACACTCCAGCGCGATCGTGTGCTCATCAGTAAAACGGGCGTTGCCCTGCAGGATCTCGCAGTGGTTACGTTCGTAAAAACCCTGGCGCAGGTTAGTCTGCTGGCTGATAACGCTTTCGGTGTGACGAAGAATATCGGCAAAAGAGGAGCGGAGGAGTCGGGTATGATCGCTGTAAAGGGGGTTCTGGTTAAATTCGATTATCCGGCTAACGGCCTGACGCAATGCTTTGGAAGGAATGGTGCCCCAGTGGGTGCAGCCGCCGCCGACGTTATGATAGCGCTCTATCACTGCGACTCGGGCTCCCTGTTTCACCAGCCCCATCGCGGCGCCTTCGCCGCCCGGGCCGGAACCTATTACTATTGCGTCATAATCCCAGGAATGTGGCATGGTAAGATTCACCTGTTCTTATACATAAATTCAACAGAATGGTAACATCAACGTGGGAATGCCCCAATTCTAATTGTGCGTTTTCCCGTCTTACGCGATGTTGCTTCCGTAAACAATCATTCACAATCCTTTATAGACCGGGTAGTTTTAAACTCTGATATAGTGCCAGTATTAGTTTGAAGGATTCAGGCATAGTGATGGGTGTAAGAGCGCAACAGAAAGAGAGAACCCGGCGTTCATTGATTGAAGCCGCGTTCAGTCAGTTAAGTGCCGAGCGGAGTTTCGCCAGCCTCAGTTTACGTGAGGTTGCCCGCGAGGCCGGGATCGCGCCTACCTCTTTTTACCGGCATTTTCGCGATGTGGATGAGCTGGGGCTGACAATGGTGGACGAGAGCGGCCTGATGCTGCGTCAACTGATGCGTCAGGCGCGTCAGCGTATCGCCAAGGGGGGGAGCGTGATCCGGACGTCAGTCTCCACCTTTATGGAATTCATCGGCAATAATCCCAACGCTTTCCGGCTGCTGTTGCGCGAACGTTCCGGCACTTCGGCGGCGTTTCGCGCCGCCGTCGCCCGGGAAATTCAGCACTTTATCGCGGAGCTTGCCGATTACCTGGAGCTGGAAAATCGCATGCCGCGCAGTTTTACGGAAGCCCAGGCGGAAGCGATGGTGACTATTGTCTTTAACGCCGGTGCGGAGGCGCTGGACGTCGACGCAGAGCAGCGCCTTCAGCTTGAAGAGCGACTGGTGTTGCAGCTGCGTATGATCTCAAAAGGAGCTTACTACTGGTATCGCCGTGAGCAAGAGAAGACGGTGATTGCTGCACAACATGCTTTACAAGTGAAGGAAGAGTGATGAAAGAGTCGATTCAGGAAAAAGGCACGCTGCTGCTGGCGCTGGTAGCCGGGCTGTCGATTAATGGCACCTGCTCCGCCCTGTTCAGTTCGGTGGTGCCCTTTTCAATTTTCCCTATCCTGACGCTGGGGTTGACGGTTTACTGCCTACATCAGCGCTATCAGAATCGCACCATGCCGGTGGGTTTGCCCGGTATTGCCGCCGCCTGTTTTGTGTTGGGAGTGCTGATATACAGTTCGGTGGTGCGCGCGGAATATCCCGATCTGGGGTCTAACTTCCTGCCTTCGGTACTGTCAGTGATTCTGCTGTTCTGGATTGGCTATAAGTTGCGTCTGCGCCAGCAGTCGCACTAAGCGACGTATCAGGCGTAAATAAAAAAGCCGCATTATGCGGCTTTTTTATTTAGCGGCGGGTCAGTAACACACCGCACTCCATGTGGTGGGTGTAGGGGAACTGATCGAACAGAGCCAGCCGCTCAACCTTATGGGTCTGCGACAGCGTTTCCAGATTTTTGCACAACGTTTCCGGATTACAGGAAATATAAAGAATGCGCGGGTAGCCCTGTACCATTTTTTCCGTTTCCGGATCCAGACCGCTACGCGGAGGATCGACAAAAATGGTTTCACACTGATAGCTTTGTAAATCAATGCCTTTCAGACGGTTAAAACTGCGAACGCCGGTCATGGCCTGAGTGAACTCCTCCGCCGACATACGGATAATCTGCACGTTATCAATATGGTTAGCGGCGATGTTGTATTGCGCTGCGGCGACCGACGGTTTGGCTATTTCGGTGGCCAGCACCCGGCGGAAATTACGCGCCAGTGCCAGGGAAAAGTTACCGTTGCCGCAGTATAGTTCCAGCAGATCGCCATGCGATCCTTCCGTGACTTCCAGCGCCCACTCCAGCATCTGGATATTTATCGCCGCATTCGGCTGTGTGAAACTGTTCTCGACCTGGCGCGAGATCATCTCCCGGCCGCCTACCGGCATCCGCTCATCGACATAATCCTGATCCAGGGCGATCTTAGTTTTGGTGGCTCGGCCAATCAAATGCAGGTTAAAGCCGCGGGCACGTAATGCATCGCGCAGGGCGATGGCATGTTGCTTCCATTCGTCATCCAGCGGACGGTGGTAGAGCAGGGAAACCACCGCCTGATTACTCAGAGTGGTCAGATAATCCACCTGGAACAGCTTCCTGCGTAGTACCGTATTGTCACGCACGGCGTTCAGGATCTCCGGCATCAATTGATTAATCAGATCGCTGGCTGCCGGGAAGCTATCAACCCGGATCCGCTGACGGGTCTGATTATCGAAGATGATATGGTAGAGGGAGTCTCCGTCATGCCAGATGCGGAACTCAGCCCGCATGCGGTAATGGCTAAGGGGCGAACGGAACACCTCCGGCACCAGCGTGCAAAACGGTGCCATCATACTTTGCAGACGAACTACCTTTTCGGACAGTTGCACGTCGTACTGATCGGTTGGGAGATGCTCGGGCGTCATGGTTCGCTCCAGTTGGATCAAAATTACGCGGGGGATTGTAGGGGATAGCGGCATGATGTCCAGCCTTGTTATGGAAGTCTGGACATCCATACGTCACAACGGTAGCATGCGCGGGCCGGCCTCTTGTGAGTGAAAAGGGAATCCAGTGTGAATCTGGAGCTGACGCGCAGCGGTATCGAATGGCGGGATGAATGCATTATGCGGACACTGCTTTTTTTGAAAGTGGGAAGTCTTCATCCGAACACGCCTCCAAGCCCGAAGACCTGCCGGTAACACGTCGCCTCCGGCGCTATCATCGCGTTCTATCGATGGCGCCTGCGGCATCCTGATTTGGAATTGGATGCTTAATTTACAATGATGATAAGAAAAATATCGCTGTTGACGGCGTTGCCTGTCACGGCTTTTTCCGTCTGCGCACAGAGTAATGCCGATGACACGCTGGTAGTCAGCGCCAGCCGTTTTCCTCAACCGATTTCCTCGGTACTGGCCCCAACTTCGGTGGTGACCCGGGAGGATATCGACAGGTGGCAGGCGAAAAGCGTCTCTGACATCCTGTCGCGCCTGCCTGGTGTGGATATTGCGCAAAATGGTGGTCTGGGGCAGACCAACTCGCTGTTTATTCGCGGCACGGAGAGCCGCCATGTGCTTTTGTTGATTGACGGTATTCGCCTGAACGGTGCAGGGATCAGCGGTAGCTCAGACCTGAGCCAGATTCCGCTGTCGCTGATTCAGCGTATTGAGTATATCCGCGGGCCGCGCTCTGCGGTTTATGGCTCCGATGCTATCGGCGGCGTGGTGAACATTATTACCGGCAGGGACAAACCGGGAACCACCCTGAGCGCGGGGATAGGATCGCACGGCTATCAGAGTTACGACGCATCTACCCAGCAGCAGCTCGGGTCGACCCGTGTGACGTTCGCAGGCAACTATACCCTGACCAGGGGATTCGACGTCGTGGCTAACCTGCCAGATAACTATGGCGATCCCCGACAACCCGATCGCGATGGCTTTATGAGTAAGTCGCTGTATGGTGCCGTTGACCATCAGTTTAACAACCAGTTCTCTGGCTTTGTGCGCGGTTATGGCTATGACAACCGTACCGACTATGACGGCACTCTGACATACGACGATAGCTATAATGTGGCCGGGTTACCGGATACCCGCCAGCTTTATAGCCAGGGATGGGACGCCGGGCTGCGTTTTCATGAAGGCGACTATGCCTCACAGCTGGTTGCAGGCTACAGCCGCAGCAAGGACTACAACTACGATCCGCATAAAGGGCGCTACGATACCAGCGCGACGCTCGATGATTCGAAGCAGTACAACCTGCAATGGGGTAATACGTTGCGGGTTGGGCAGGGAACGGTTAGTGCTGGGGTGGACTGGCAGAAGCAGACTACGGAACCAGGAACGGCTTACCTCAGCCGCGGCCATGAGATGCATAACACCGGGTTCTATGCGACAGCTCAGCAGCTGATTGGGCCAGTGACGCTGGAAGGCGCGGTACGCGGTGACGATCACTCCCGGTTTGGTTGGCATACTACCTGGCAAACCAGCGCAGCCTGGGAATTCATTGACGGCTATCGGCTGATCGGCTCTTACGGAACCGCTTATAAGGCGCCGAATCTGGGCCAGCTTTACAGCGACTTTTACGGCAATACCAGACTGAATCCTGAAGAGAGCAAGCAGTGGGAGGCCGGTATTGAAGGGCTTAGCGGGCCGGTAAGCTGGCGCATTTCCGGGTACCGTAACGATATCGATAACCTGATCGACTCAGATCCGGTCACTTACCGTTACTACAATATCGGCAAAGCGAGAATTAAAGGCGTGGAAGCAACGGCGTCTTTCGATACCGGGCCGGTGAGCCACCAGGTATCTTATGACTATGTCGACCCACGCAATGCCCGAACGGACGAAGTGCTGTTACGACGCGCGAAGCAACAGGTAAAGTATGAGCTGAGCGGCCTGGCCGAAGCGTTGGGCTGGTCGGTGACGTATCGCTACCTGGGGGAGCGCTATGACCGTAACTATAACGCAGCCGGTAATCAACTGGTGAAGATGGGCGGCGTCAGTTTGTGGGATGTCGCACTTTCGTATCCTCTCACCTCACAACTGACCGTTCGTGGTAGAATAGCCAACCTGTTCGATAAAGATTACGAGACGGTATATGGCTACCACACTGCAGGACGAGAATACACCTTGTCTGGCAGCTATTCCTTCTGACATCCGGCCCACCGTACTGGTGTTTGATTCCGGTGTCGGTGGGCTTTCAGTTTACGATGAAATTCGCACTCTTCTGCCCGACCTTCACTATATCTATGCTTTCGATAACGTCGCCTTTCCTTATGGGGAGAAAGAGGAAGCGTTCATTGTGCAACGAGTGGTTGAGATAGTGGCTGCCGTACAGGCGCGTTATCCGCTGGCGATGGCGGTGATTGCCTGTAACACCGCGAGCACAGTTTCCTTGCCCGCACTACGTGAGAAGTTTCAGTTTCCTGTGGTCGGCGTCGTTCCTGCTATTAAGCCGGCCGCGCGTCTGACTGCGAATGGCATTGTCGGACTACTGGCTACCCGTGCAACGGTGCGCCGCCCCTATACCCTGGAGCTTATTTCACGCTTTGCCGATGAGTGTCGTATCGAAATGATAGGATCTGCAGAGCTGGTTGAGCTGGCGGAGGCCAAGTTGCACGGCGATGCAATTCCTCTTGAGGCACTGCGTAAAATTTTGCGCCCCTGGCTGCGTATGCCCGAACCGCCGGATACGGTCGTGCTGGGCTGCACTCACTTTCCGTTACTGAAGGATGAACTGATGCAGATTCTGCCGTCCGGCACCCGGCTGGTGGATTCCGGCGCGGCGATCGCCAGGCGTACTGCATGGCTGCTTGAGCATGAGGCGCCTCTGGCAGGGTCGGTTGAGCAGAATAAAGCGTTTTGTATGGCGCTGACGCCGGAAGCATTGCGTCTGATGCCTGTTTTACAGCGTTATGGTTTTAACACACTGGAAAAACTGGCGATTTAGACGGCGTTTGTGCAAAAAAGAGGCGGTCAAAAAGTTTTTTTCAGAATGGGACTTGCCAGCACGAATTCAGGCCCTATAATGCGCCACCACTGACACGGAACAACGCCTTACGGCACGCCGGGTTGGCAGGAGTGAAAGCGAAAATAAACGCTTGACTCTCAAGCGGGAAAGCGTAATATACGCAGCCCCAAGCCGCTGATAAAACAGCGCACTGCTCTTTAACAATTTATCAGACAATCTGTGTGGGCACTCGAAAGCACTGATATCCTGAACGTCGCAAGACGCTA
>NZ_JAZHEE010000013.1:0-104010 GCF_036620675.1 Rosenbergiella sp. YN46 | reverse complement strand
GGTCTGACGCCGGATGAATCAGAACGATTGTTCTGGAAAAACTCTAAAGCTGTGGCCAGTTTTTGTTGACCACTACAGATGGTGATACATTGGTTGGGTGTGAAGTACTTTTGCGAGTGAGAAATAGTAAAGGATGTACATCACCTATCTCGTACATCAAGTATCTTGAAAGTAGTGATTACATGAATTATATCTCAAGAAAAATGCTCAGGGATGTAGCAGATTTCTTTGTAAGCCACGACAATAATCTGCCGGATAACTTTTATTTTTCGTTCAATATATTTGCTCCACAACTTAACTCTAAGGAGCTGGTTCAGGACATGATATTATTTTGCGAAAGGTTTAAAGGTAAGGCTGGTCTGGTTCTGGAAATCGTTGAGCGTGGAACCTTGCAACTGGATGAAGAGACTATGGACATCATGGAAGAGCTAATGAGTAAAGGGATCCGTTTTGCGATTGATGATTTTGGCGCAGGAACATCTTCCCTCAAATACATTGAGCATGTTGGCTTTTCTACCATTAAGATTGACCGTGAATTAACATTGTCTTCCGGTAATACACTTATTTATCAGAAAGTTATCGATGCTATTGTGGCGCTTTCTACACAGCTTGGCCTTTCGGTAACGGCCGAGGGCGTAGAGAATCCTGTTCAGCTTGAACAGTTACATAAAGCAGGGGTTAACTCTATGCAAGGATACTATCTGGCAAAGCCCATGGAAATGCCAAAATTTATAGAGATGTACCTGCGCTATGAATAACAATATATCTCCAGGAGAAAACGACGTAGATTATGGCCGGTGTTGTAGGATAGTGGGATAATCGTTCCTGTGCCGCTCACCTTTGATGTGAGCCGGTCACTATGTAGCAATAGCTTCTCAGGTGTGAGATGTCATAGACATTGCAGGTTAATGGCTAAGAGAGAAAAATATGACTTTAGCCCCCCTTGCTGCTGTACACTTTTTCCTCCCGGATACCGGTTCCGGACTGTTTCCGGGGAAATGCTATTTTTTAGTAATACGGGGCTTTTTCATGGTGCAGTTGCCTCTTTGTGATATGAAAAACAGAGCGGAGTTTTTGGTTTATCCCGACACTGTTTGCAGGGAAAAAAGCAGTGGGGCAACAGGCAACAGCGCCCGGAAGGGCGGGTGCGTAGTGACATAAGATTTATCCACTATGGTGTTTGTGGTAGCTTTCCGGCGTGGTGCCGGAAATTTTGTTAAGCATTCAGATAAACGCCGGGGAGGCGGCTCTGGCGGCTGTTTCTGACTTCTTCGCTGCTGAGCAGCGATGTTCCAGGATGGGCGCGACGCTTCGCCATTTCTCTCATCTGATTCATTTTAGCCCGCGCTGAACGTAGAACGCAGCGCGGCCTCCATCTCCGCTACCGATACGGCATAGTTGCCAAACGGCGGATCGCCTTTATGGGCATACTGGTTGTCCTTCACGTTAAGATGCAGCAGGCGCCCGCCAGCCTGGAGCTTGACCATATCGGCGCGAATTCGACCATCGCGGGGCCATTTTTGCCCGGTTTCACGCTGCCTGGCCAACTACAGCGAGGTTACAAAATAAGAGCGTAAAAAACATCTTCTGAATACTGTTCATAATAATGTGTCGTTATATTAAGAAAGTTTCCGTGGCCGGATAAGTATCCACGGCCACCAGGCTATAAAGCGTGAAGTAAAATAAAGGGTGGTGCCATATTTTATTCCAGAACGGGGCGACAGCAGATATGCAATTATTAGCCAGACGATGCAGCCAAAAAATGAGGGTGAAAAACGAAAGGGAATGACATTCCAGGCAGAATGTAATCACACATTTTTACTGACTATTTAATATTCAGGTTCAGGATATTTCCCGGTAACGGAAAGGCTTCTGACCGGCGGAAAGCAGTATGCCACGGCTATATCTGTCGATATAACGAAATGGCAATAACCCATACCGAAAAGCAGACAAGATGATTCGCAAAGCTAAAAGCGTAACGGTTTTTTCAGCGCGCAGGCGCCCACCCATGACGGATGTTCTAAGCTTAATGTCGCGATAGCCGTTTCCCTTAAGCCTGTTACTGGAGGCTGATGTGTCTTCCTGGCGTCTGTACTTATCGATGATTATCTGGTGTGTGCTCTATTTTGCTACCGGGTATCTTTCTCTGTATCTGGATGACCCGGTTAGTCGGGTCTCTTTTGTCTGGTTTCCGGCCGGTATTGCGGTTAGCGCATTTTTAATTGTCGGTCGCTCTTACTGGGCGGCGCTTTTTATCGCGCTGTTTATGGTGCGCACGCTGCTGGATGTGACGACGCGTCACAGTCTGGAAACCTCGCTGATTCATTCCGCCATTTCACTAACTAACGATGTCGCTATTGCATGGTGTGTGCGACGACTGGCCAGACCCAACGATCGACTGCATGGCGTGCTGATCTGGCTGCTGGCGACGCTGGTGGTCAGCGCCATCGCCGCGTTGCTGGGCTGCGGCTGGCTGGCTATGCGTCATGAGATTGATTTCCGTCAGACGCTGTGGATTTGGTGGGCTGCTAACGTCGTCGGCACCATTCTGCTAACCACAATCGTGATGGGGCTGTGCTGGCAGCCGGAGCCCTTTACCCCGGGAAGGTGGCTGGTGGGCGGCCTGCTATGGCTATTGCTGTGCGCCAGCGCGTGGTATGTGTTCCATCAGCCCATCGTCGGCCCGCGCGGCCAGGCGGCGTTGTTCGGCCTGGCCTGTATTCCGGTGGCGTTGACGATCGCGATTCCGGTGCTTGGCGGCAACCGGATGGGGGCGTTTTCTCTGCTCTGTTTCAGCGCCATTGTGCTCTACTACTCCTGGCATCGGCTCGGGCCGTTTTTCATCCCCGGGCTGCGCCATGGCGAACCGCTGTTACTGGCCCAGTGCTATCTTTCCGGCACGGCACTGCTGCTAAGTTTCGTCTACATACAAAAGCGCATTGTGGCGGACGGGCGTATGCGACAGCTACAGGGGCCAGGCCATGGCAGGGCGACCTACTACCTGGAGCCGCAAAGCGGGCGCCTGACCTGGGATGAAAACCTGAATACGCCGCTCAGCCAGCAACTTTCGGCGATCGAGCGGGCGGATCAATTACTGGCGTTGCTCTCCCCCGGGGAGCGCGAAGCGATGCAGGCGCGCTGGCAGGCCGCCCGGCGCGGCGAGTCGACTGACGAGATCTTTCATTTCCACCTGATTCTGACGCCGCCTCATCGGATCGGGCTGCAGGAAAGTAAGCTGGTTGCGTTACGTGGGCCCGGAGGAATGGCGCTGGTTGGCTACTGGGAGGAAGCGCCGCACAGCAAGATCTCTATTCACCGACCCCGGGAGGCCTGACGATGCTACAGCTTGCACTGTTACTGACCGGTGCCGGTTTTGTCCGGCGCAATGCGCCGCTATTGGGGATTCTTGGACTTCTGTGGGGTGGGTTAGGGGGTGCGATTTTTATCGACGGATTGCAGGGAGAGCGCCATTTTCCGCTGCATATCTTCGGTGGGCTACTGCTGGTGGAAAGCCTGGCGACTCTGCTGCTGGCGCCGGGCGGCGTGGGTACCCAGAAGGCAGTGCTTTACTTTAAAGGTAGTATCTTCTGTTTTGTCGCGCTGCTGATCCTTTCCGGGCGAGAGAGCAGCAATGTGCTGTTGGCTATCGTCTTCGGGTTTGCCTTTTTTATTACCGGCCTGTTTATGATGGCCTCCGCCTGGGTGGTGCGCTATCGACACTGGCGGCAGGCTTTTTGCGGCGGTTTCGCCCAACTGCTTTTCGGACTGTTTCTGTTCTTTCCTTATCCCACTCATCACCACGGTACCGTTTCGCAGTTTATCGGTATGATCATGATTCTCGGTGCTCTTCAGTGCCTGCGTCTGGCGCTGCGCGCTTTCCGGTTACGGGACGGGGTGTCGGTGTTTATGCTGCTGGCTCCCGGCGGGCTGCTGCCTGAACAGCAGGATACGCCCGAAGAGCCGCTACCGGCACCGGCAGCCGCCGGCGATACGCTGATCGTGCATATCTGGACGCCGGAAGGTTCGGCGGCCAGCCCGCCGGTGCCGCGCCCGCTGTTTAACCGCTATATTGCGGCGGTCGATGCTAGCGGAGTGATCTCCACCGGCCATGCGGCGCTGGAGATGCCGCCGGATCTCTATATCAGTCTCTATCCGGCTGAAGATATCGATCGCTCGCCATCGGAGTTTTTTAACACCCTGAAGGCGATTCAGGAAAACAATGTGCTCGGGCAGTTTCAGAAGAGCTACCCCAGCGAGGCGGCGGCGTGGTGCGAATCGGATCGCAAAGTCGTCTTTCGCGACTTTAATCCGGATGCGCTGCGCCGATACTGGGCGGGCTACCGCCAGGTGGAGATCTATAATCTGACCTGGCGTAACTGTTCCAGCAGCGTGGTGTATGGCCTGGAAGCGGCGCTGGATGGCGTGCTGGCACGACGCTGCGGCTGGCTGGGCTTTTTGCGCCTGTTTCTGATTCCGGAATTGTGGATCGCCGCCCAGTTGCGCAAACGTGCCACCACCATGGCATGGACCCCAGGGCTGGCGCTGGATTATGCCCGGGCGCTGCACGCTATTGTGCATCCGGTACGGTTGTCGTGGTTTCGGCGCCGTCGTCAGGATGAAGCGCCCTGATGGTGCGCCGCTCGGTCGCTCCCTGGCTGGCGGAGTATGAGCGGTTGGCCACCGTCCGCTGGCTGGATAGCGATCGTTTTCAGGTGCGTGATGTGCGTAACTTTCGCTATCGCGGCGTGGGGAAACCGCTACCGGCCTGGGACGATCGCCTCTTTCGGCTGAGCGAAGCAAGCCAGACCGATCTGGTGCTCTCATACTGGGGCGGTAACGCTATCGCGCACGTTTTTCTGAGCTTTGGATTTAGTAACGGTGAGTGGCTGGCGATTTCGATTGAAACCCGGCGTCGGCAGAATCAACCCTGGTCGGCTTTTGGCGGCTTCCTGCACAACTATCCGGTGGTTTATGTGGTCGCCGATGAGCGTGACCTGATCGGCGTGCGTAGCGATGTGCGTCGGGAGCGGGTCTGGATTTATGAACTAACGCTAACGCAGGAGCAACGTCAGCGGCTGCTGCGCGACTATCTGCAACGCATTCAGCAGGTGAATGCGCATCCAGAATGGTACAATACGCTGTTCAATAACTGTACGACCAATATTTTACGTCACGGTCGGGCGGTTTCTTCGGCCGTAAAATATGACTGGCGGATCCTGCTGAGCGGCTATGCCGATCGCTATTGCTATCGTATGGGATTGCTGGATACCCGGCTGCCGTTTAAGAGACTCAGGCAGAATAGCCGCCTGATGCGCCCGACAGACGCCATTATCGATGGTCATTTTTCCCGGGACATCCGGCGCCAGCGGGGACAGCCCTGAGGCTGTCAGTTAACGTCCGGCGCCGCCTGTTTGCGTAATGAGAGCGCCGCGAACAGGGCACACAGCAGGGCGGTCAGCCACGGCAAACCGTGGGTAGTGGCTTCCATCGCAGCGCCACCCAGCAGTGGCCCCATCAGGGCGCCAGCCCCCCAGGCCACCGACATAGTGGCATAGATACCCGCCAATTGAGCGCCGCGAAACTGCGACCCTACCCAGGCGATAGCGACGGTATAGATGCCGACAAAGACGCCGCCCCAGATAAACAGCAGGCAGTAGGCCAGTAGCGGCGTTGTCAGCAACAGCGGCCAAATCAGGGCGCCGACAGCGGAGATAACCGCCAGCACGCTTATCAGGCGGCGGCGATCCACTTTATCCGCCAGCCAGCCCAGCGGCAGCTGGAGCACGATAGCGCCAAACATCAGCACTGAAATCAATAATGTCGCCCGGGATTCGCTCCAGCCCAGATTCATGGCGTAGAGCGACAGGAAGTTCATGCCAGCCACTTCGATCGCCGCATTCAGAGCGGTAGCCACTATCGCCAGGAAGGCCAGCCGCAGGCTCTGACGCAGACTGGTGGGGGTTATCGCATCGCCTGGTTGGCGGGGCATTCCGGCTCTGGCGATAAGCAGTATCGCAGCCAGGGCAATTAACGTACCGACCACAAAAGGGCCAGCGCTGTCGCTGCCCATGAGCGTCAGAATCAGCGGGCCGGAGGCGAAACCCAGCGACAGCCCGGCGGTATACAACGCTATGGTTTTGCCCCGCGCCTGCTCGACGGTGGCGTCATTCAGCCAGGTTTCGGTCAGCACCATGATGATTTCGGTGAAGATACCCAGCCCGAAACGCAGCGCGAACCAGACTGGCACCGGGGTCCAGGGAAACAGCAAAAACAGCAGGGCGATGGCCGACAGTGAAACGCACATCAACGTCAGCGGCGAGAAACGGCGGAACAGTCGTGGCAGCAGAGGGGCGATAGCGAACACCCCCAGGGCGTGCATGGCGGCGTTCAGGCCGATGCTGGTTTCGCTGTAGGCTTTATCGGCCAGTTGCAGGGCAATCAGTGGTGCGCTCAGGCCGTATGTCAGACCGAAGACCGACACGGAAAAGATGACGGCCAGAATGTGTTTATTCACCTGAAGCATCCGTATTTGATCCTGTCTGCTGAGGGGCGATAGGAAAAGTCACTGTAGTATAGAGCGCTTTTTAACGCGGCGCCGGGCAGAGCGCGACGCCGTGGAGGAGAGAGGGAATAACTGAGGGGGGAGGGGGTCAGCCGCCTGATTTCGCGTCGTTCATGACATCGCGCTGCTTCAGGGCGTCTTTCTTCATCATCTTATCTCCCTGCATCTTTTTCCCCTGCTTTATATCGTCATTTTTCATCATGCCGTCATGGCTCATCTTATCGCCACGCTTCATCATGTCGTCATGACTCATCTCCGGTTTTTTCATGGCGTCGCTTTGATTCATCGGTTGTTTTGCCACGCCATCGGCAGCCAGTGCGTTGGCGGCGCCCATCAACAGGGCCGTGGCGGTGAACGGGGCTATCAGCATTTTTTTCATGGTTCATCTCCTGTGGGTTGTCGTGGAGCAGTATGGCGGGTGGGTGGTCGCCGAATCCTCACGGAGAGTTAAATAAAATGTGATAACTTGCGATCCCTACGCCGTGTAGACTGAAGGGATAAGACTCACGGAGAGCTTCATGGACACCGCTAAAAAGATCTTGATCGTGGAAGACGATGCCGATATTGCCCGGCTCCTGCAGCTGCATCTGAGATCCGAAGGCTATCAGATTACCCACGCCGCCGACGGCGTTCAGGGCATGGCGCTGCTGGATGAAGGCGACTGGGACGCGCTGATTCTGGATCTGATGCTGCCCGGCGCCGACGGGCTGGATATCTGCCGTCACGCCCGCACCATGACGCGCTATACGCCGATCATCATCATCAGCGCCCGCTCCAGCGAAACCCACCGGGTGCTGGGGCTGGAGTTGGGGGCTGATGATTATCTGGCCAAGCCCTTCTCGATGCTGGAACTGGTGGCGCGGGTTAAGGCGCTGTTCCGGCGCCAGCAGGCGATGGTGAACAACCTGCGTATGGATGCCGGGATCCTGTACTTTGGCGAACTGATCATTAATCCTCTCTCGCGGGAAGTGAATCTGGCGGGGAGCCCGGTGGAATTAACGCCGCGCGAATTCGACCTGCTCTATTTCTTTGCCCGTCACCCTAATCGGGTATTTTCGCGCCTGGAGCTGCTTAATCAGGTGTGGGGCTACCAGCATGAAGGCTACGAGCATACGGTGAACACCCATATCAATCGCCTGCGCATTAAGATTGAAGCCAGTCCAGCGGAGCCGCAGCGGATTCTGACGGTCTGGGGCAAAGGCTATAAGTTTCACGCGCCGGGGGCCTCATGAACTTTCTTACCCGACGCATGACGCTGACCGGGCGCCTTACCTGCGTCTTTACGCTGCTGCTGGCGCTGTTCGCGTCAGGGCTGCTGGGGCTTCAGCGTTATTCAAATGAACGCTATACCCAGGCCATGGTGCAGGAGCTGTCGGCGGGGCTGGCGACCCACATTGCCGACAGTTATCCGCTGCTGAGCGGTCAGGGGGTAAATCAGAATTCACTCCGTTCGCTGTTCGATCATCTGATGGCGGTGAATCCAAGCGTGGAAGTGTATCTGCTGGATAAAGCAGGGCGCATTATCGGTGATGCCGCGCCACAGGGGCATGTTCGTCGCAGACAGGTGGATATTGAACCCATTACCCGGTTTCTGTCCCGGCCCCGCTATCCGCTATATGGCGACGATCCGCGTAGCCCGGACGGCCGCAAGGTGTTCAGCGTTGCACCACTGCGTTATCAGGGGCAGCTTCAGGGATATCTGTATGTGATCCTGTTGGGAGAAGATTACGCCCGGTTACGTAATGGAGCCGAGCACGGCTCGCTGCTGACGCTGGCCGGCGGCGCGACGCTGCTGGCTATTGTGCTGCTTGGCGTGCTGACGGTACTGGCCTTTAGCTGGGTAACTCGCCCGCTGCGCCGCCTGTCGACCCGGGTACGAAGCCTGGAGAGCGGCGGACTGGCCGGCATGCAGGCCGTTGCCGCTCAGGCGCCACCGGATGCGGGAAGCGCCGACGAAATTCAGCAGTTGCAGCGCGGAGTTATCGCCATGGCAGAGAAGATCGCCGCCCAGTGGGAAAGTCTGGCGCGTCAGGAACAGCAGCGGCGTGAATTTATTGCCAATGTTTCCCATGATCTACGCACGCCGCTGACCGCGCTGCATGGTTATCTGGAGACGCTGCTGGTGATGTCTGGTTCCCTTAGCGAGGAAGAAAAGCGCCATTACCTGGAAACGGCGCTGGCGCAAAGCCGCAAGGTCGGGACTTTGGCCCAGTCGCTGTTTGAACTGGCGCGCCTGGAATATGGCGTGGTGAAACCGCAGAAGGAACGGTTCTCGCTGCCGGAGCTGGTTCAGGACGTATTTCAGAAGATGGAGCTTACAGCCCGGGCGCGTGAGCAGCAACTGGTGCTGGATATTGTCCCTGATTTGCCGATGATTAACGCCGATCTCGGAATGATCGAGCGCGTTCTGACCAATCTTATCGATAATGCGTTGCGTCATACGCCGGAACGAGGCACCGTCAGCGTTCAGCTGTGGCGGGAAGCAGGCAGGGTGCTGGTTCGGGTGAGCGATACCGGGCCTGGCGTGCCGGAAGCGCTTAAAGCCACGCTGTTTTTGCGCCCGTCGCTGCTGAATCATCAGCGTCTGACTTCGGGGGGGCTGGGGTTAATGATTGTGCGCCAGATGTTACAGTTGCATGGTAGTGATATCCGGTTGCTGGAAGGGCCGGGCGGGCGCTTTGAATTTGGCTTTCAGATTTAAGCCCGCTTTGTTATGTATACTGTGCCGCCGTTGTGTAAAGAGTTACGCCTTTTATTCGCTTATTTTTTTTGCCAGTATGCTGTTTTTTATACCTTTGATGACGGGAGCGGCGTATTTTTTATGTAAATATTTCGATATAGCTTGTGTTGGTTAGGCTTGTATGCGTTAATGACCATGTCGGTTTGATACTCAGATAACATCTCAAGTCGTTTATAAAGCAGTCCTCATTTCTATAGAGTACCCGTCAGGTATCCTTCTTTTTGAGTCCCTCTTTAAGCACTGATTCATGTCTGTCATTCAGACCATTATATGCCGGAAGGCTCATTAATAAGGTAACAACATGTCTGATAAAATTACTGGTATCGTTAAATGGTTTAACCCGGATAAAGGGTTTGGTTTTATCACCCCGGATAACGGTAGCAAGGACGTTTTCGTCCATTTTTCTGCGATTCAGAGCAATGAATTCCGTACTCTGAATGAAGGCCAGCAGGTTGAGTTCTCTATCGAGAACGGCCAGAAAGCCCCGGCCGCTGCTAACGTGGTGCCGCGTTGAGTCTGATGTTACGCTGTCCGTGCTGTCACGGTTCCCAGTTTAGGACATCGCACTTCGATGTTTCTGAAAGAAACCCGTACGGCGCTAAGTGTATATTCTGTAAATCGGTGATGATCGCGGGTATCCGAAGTGATTTTCGGAATAATCCAACCACAGTCTGTTACAGACATACGCGCTAATTTGGCGATCAATACCTGGAAAAGCCTTCATATTTTTATGAGGGCTTTTTGTCATGTACGTTAAAAAACCATAAGACTAAAAATAATCGGTCTGGAATGATTAAAAAACGCAGTTTTATGCTGACGACAGCTGTGCTGTAAAGGTTTTTACAAAAAACGACGTAAATAGCAGAAGAATCTTATGGGGCGGATAAATAATGAAGAAAATGTGGATACGTGTCGATATATTATTTTTCCGATAGCGAACTCTCATTAATAAAGGCAGTCTGAAGAGTGACGAGGCGATTTACTACGTTGCCTCACCTGTACTGAACTGCTGTCGCAGAAGGTAATTTATGAATCAAACCCAGCGATTTTCGATGGCGTATCTCCACCCGCGTTACTGGTTAACGTGGTTCGGGCTGTTTTGCCTGTGGTCCCTGGTGCAACTTCCTTATCCTGTCCTGACCCGTATCGGAGCCTGGGCGGGGCGTAACTCGCGTCGTTTTTTACGCCGTCGCGAAGATATCGCCCGACAAAATATCGCGCTGTGCTTTCCCGATCTCGGCCCCAGCGAGCGTGAAAAGCTGATTACTGATAATTTTATCTCTCTTGGTATGGCGCTGGTGGAAACCGGTATGGCGTGGTTCTGGTCGGATCGCCGCCTGCGTCGCTGGTTTGATGTTGAAGGGCTTCATAACCTGATGGCCGCCCAGCGCGGTAATCGCGGCGTACTGGTGGTCGGCGTTCACTTTATGTCTCTGGAGCTGGGCGGTCGCATGATGGGGCTGTGTAAGCCGATGAGCGCGGTATATCGGCGCCATAATAACGCGCTGCTGGAATGGGCCCAGACCCGTGGGCGGATGCGCTCTAATAAAAAGATGATCGACCGGCGTCATCTGAAAGAGATAGTCGGAGCCCTGAAGCAGGGGGAAGCGGTGTGGTTCGCACCGGATCAGGACTACGGCGCAAAAGGCAGCAGCTTTGTACCGTTCTTCGCCGTTCCCCGGGTGGCGACTACTAATGGTCCCTTTGTGATTTCACGCCTGTCGGGTGCCGCCATGCTGACCATCACGCTGATTCGCAAGCCGAAAGGCGCAGGCTACCGGCTTATTATCGAACCGGAGCTGGAAGGTTTTCCGAAAGAGGACGGCGTGGAAGCGGCTTCCTGGATGAATCGGGTGATCGAGCGTGAGATTATGCGCGCCCCCGAACAGTATCTGTGGATCCATCGCCGCTTTAAGACCCGTCCGCCCGGCGCCGCGTCGCTTTACGTCTAGTCGGTTACTGCGTCGCCCGTGAATTGAAAGCGATTCGGTCACGGCCGGCGCGTTTGGCGTTATAGAGTTGACGATCGGCCGCTTCCAGAAGCTCTTCCAGCGCCATTTCTGGCTGTCTGCGGGCAATGCCCACGCTTAACGTCACCCAGGGGGAGACGTCCGAACCTGAATGAGGAATCTGTGCCCCCGCCAGGTTCTGACGAATGCGTTGCGCAATCGCCTGCGCCTCTTCATCTTTTTCACACAGCGCCACCACAACGAACTCCTCGCCGCCGTAACGAAATGCGGCATCTTCCGCTTTGCGCAACGATGCTTCAATACAGCGCGCCACCCTCACCAGGCATTCGTCGCCCGCCACGTGGCCGTATTTGTCGTTGTACTGCTTAAAGAAATCGATATCCATCACCAGCAGGAACAGTTGTCGCTTCCCATCGTTACTGCGTTCACTAACGTAATCCTCCAGGCTGCGCCGATTGTAAAGGCCGGTCAGGGCGTCGAAGTGCGCCAGTCGGGTCAGCTTTTTTATCAGCAGACTCTTTTCGTATTCGCTGCGCCGGGTGCGCTGATACCACTCCAGCAGGATATAGCGGGCGGAATAGACCACCAGCAGAATAATAACCATGCCCAGGTTTTGTAACAGATCGAAACGATGATCGGACAGATACTCGCCGTAGATTAGCGAAAGCACCACCGGTGTACAGAGCAGCAGCAGCAGGGAGGTGGACATATAGAAGGTGATAACCGCCGGCAACAGTATGATGGCGGCCAGGGTCAGCGTGAGTAGCGGTGTGGCATAGTGCAGCAACAGGTTAAAGAACACCAGGGCCCAGCCGACGCCGAAGATCAATACGATGGCGGGAAGCACCTTCGGATACAGATCGTCATTAATACGCGGATGGATTTTGAGCGCGGCGATCAGGTTCAGGGCGGCAAACAGCGCAATGAACAGCGTCAGGGCATTAACCCCGGCCGGCTGGCTCATTGGCGTGCCCTGTTTGAGATCGTGTAGCAGCAGCCAGCCGCTAAACAAAATGTTCAGCGCCAGAAACCAGATATAACCTCGGGTCGCCGTGATGGAGGGGGTGCTGTCGTCTTGCCTGCCGTTCAAGTCGCGCCTCTGCGATTGCTTCATCATTTTCTGATTTATTGTAACCGCTACTGTACTAAGTGCGACTTATTAGTGAGTTATTGAAAATTTTCTCTCGTCAGGCGTTCCGGTTCCTGCACGACGGCTTTTCAGGGCATCCTGATCCTGCTCAATTGACCCAGTTTGTCAGCCAGCTTCGGCTTATTTGTGGATAGCGGCTGTCCCAGACAGTGGCGAACCCTTCCAGCGCCTGTAAGTCAGCTTCTTCTGTGGGGGCCCGATAGATAGTTTTCAGGCCGCGGGTGACCGCCTCGCAGCCCTTCCAGGAGGAGAACCGTAGACTGTTGCGCACCATATGCACGATGCATAACGGGATACGAGCTTCCGGGTACACTGTGTTGATGGTGTCAGAAAATGTGCGAGAGATGTATCGAGAGCTATTGTTTTGGTATCTGCGCTCTGCTGTAGCCAGTTACCCGGTTAAGTCGTTCCCCAACTGACTTAACCTTCGATCAAACCGCCCCTTGGGGGTTTTCTATATACAAAAAAAAGGGTCTGTATAACAGACCCTTTCTCGCTCGTCGGCCAATCAGAATGAGCGATGGAAGTTAACGATCGGCAATACCGGCACCGCGGCGTTTGTCGCCACGTTAATGACACCAATCTGCAAACCTTCCAGATGTTTGGTGGCGTTGATCAGACCAAACTGGAAGCTGGTGCTGTCGGCATAGTTAATGATGCCGATATCGCTGGTGCTGTCGCCGGCAGAGACGTTAATTCCCCCCAGGTTAAGGCCTTCAACGTTATGTGAAACGTTGATGCCGCCCAGGTTCAGACCGGTAACATCGCCGCCGTTAAAGTTTACCGCGCCCAGATTCATACCCTGAACGTTGTTGGCTACGTTAAAGCCGCCCATATTGAAACCGACCATATCGTTGGTGCGGTTGATGGCGCCAAAGTTGAAACCGGTGGTGTTTTCAGACCAGTTGATGGCGGTGATATTGGCGCCTGTGGTATCGCCGGATTTGTTGATCGGCGCAACGTTCAGGCCGGTCAGATTGTTAGAGACGTTGACTGCCGCTACGTTCATCCCGGTAATATCGCCTTCGCTCCAGTTTGCGATAGCGCCTGCATTCAGTCCTTCCACGTTGCCGGTGTGGTTAAAGACGCTGATATTGGTGCCGTAGGTGTCTTGTTCAGTCCAGTTGAAGGGGCTGACGTTGACGCCATAGACCGAGCCGGTGCTGTAGTTAGCGATACCGCCAATATTCAGGCCGTTCACGTCGCCGTTGGTGGTGACCGCGGCCAGGTTAACGCCGTTAACGTTCTGTGCGCCGCTGTATATGCCCAGGCTGGCGCCGGCCAGAGAGCCCAACTGGTTGGCGATGCCGATGTTCAGGCCGTTGTCGTAGCCGCCGTGCCAGTTGAACAGGCCGATTGCGGCACCGTTCATACCGTTACGGATGTGGGAACCGGCCGCGGCGCCAATCTGCAGGCCGTTAAGCTGATCCATTTCGGTGTAGCCCAGGAGCGGCAGATCGAAGCCATTTACCGTACCGGTCTGGCCGTAGAACAACGCTCCATGGAAGCCGTTGACTTCAGTATCATCAGGAAGATTATTAAAGGATGATAACTGCAAAGGCGTTGCATAGCTCGCTGCGGAAAACATCGCGCATGACAGTAATAAACCTGGTATAGAAAGTTTCATTTTTTATCCCGACTTGCTTGTGATTCAGTAAATTATCCGGTCGGTAGGCTTTTAGAATGCCGGATAATATCGATTTATTCACCGTCATAAATTAGCAATTGATGCTGATTTATGAATGGTCACAAATAAGTTGAATCCTATTCCGATAAGCTTGATGGTTATTAACTTACTGTTTTTCATATGTTTATCTTTGCAAAAAGTGCTTCTAAGTAGCGCGTGCATAGAACGATTTTATTTTTTTATTGTCAGGCTTGAGCAATTTTTATTTTTTGGGGTGACGAGCGTTTAGTTTATTTATTTATTTCCAACGAATATTTTATTAATGATTGTTATTTTTTTTATTTGTTTTTCTTGAGGTGTTTTTTTTTGCTGTCTGTTATAAGGAGGGGATATTGAGGTTAAAATAGAGCAGAGCCTGCTAAATAGCTGGCTGAAAAATTCAGAAAATCCTTTGAGGACTCCAGGCCGGGCGCGAATAAAAAGCCGGATAGTTACCTATCTGAATGATTTGTTAAGAAAATTTAATGACTTTTTTGCCCGGAAAACGCCCTGAGTAACAAGCCAGATATTATTCTGAATATACGTTCAGACTGATTTCATTCGTTCTTCTTTTGCCGGCCTGCTGCGGCGATAAAAAACGGAGAATAGTCTTAATTTAGTCTGTCCGGCTGCATTATCAGACTCTGCGCATTTATCTTCGCGTTGATAACAGGGTGGCAAATCAGGAATAGATGAGACGGATTGCGGCTGGCGGCGTTGTTAAGCGTCAGCACTATATGCTACAGACCGGAAAGTTATTCTCCGGGAATTTTACCGGTGCGCCTGCCTGAATCCTTTGTGACAGGAAAATGCGCGCTTTTGCTGAACAGTGTCGGCCCGGCCGCGCCTCATATCGCCTGGCTTTCCGGCTGGCGTAAGCAACGGATCAGCCTGCCGCACCTGGCGATCCGCTGCCTGTTGCCTTTGCTGCTGAATATCCCCACTAAGCCGAGTAGGGGCATAGCGACTCGCCTCACATCCTGACGCCTGGGCCTGGATAATTAATTTCGGACAGTAAAAGAAAGGCGCGATTTGCCCCCCCTTTTCATTGCATCACGCTTTGTGACTACCTCTTTATCGTTGCCTTGACGTGCGGACTTGTCACCTGATTGGCTAAAAAATTAACATTGCGCCCCCATCGATCGCACGAAAAAGGAATAATTTTGAAAATAAAAATATACAATAGATTTACATTTCTTTGACTTGTAAAACACCAGGTAAACAGGCGCTGCTTTTTTAGCCGCCTGCATTTGTTTCACTCGATTTGGAGTCTCTGATGAGCGCAACAAGGCCATCTTCTCTTTTTTGGCTGCGGCTTGCAGCAATAGCGAGCCTGATACTGGGCCTGGCTTCGGCCTTTGGCGGTATCTGGTTGCTGAGCCTGGGCGGCTCGGCCTATTTTTTAATTGCTGGATTACTGGTTATCGCGACCGGTGTGCTGTTGCTGAAAGGCAGACGCAGTGCACTGTGGCTGTATGCATTAATGCTGTTTGGCAGCACCCTGTGGGCGCTGTATGAAGTTCGTCTGGACTGGTGGCAGCTGCTGCCGCGTCTCGACATCTGGTTTGTCCTGGGACTGCTGATTGCCCTGCCTGTTGTCAGCCGTCATCTGGGCACTTCCGACCAGCGTGGCGCGGGGGTAAAAACCCTGTGGGGCGCGTTGGCGATTACGCTGGCGGTTGGCGTGGTCAGCCTGTTTACTGACCCCTACAGTATCAACGGCAGTCTGGAGCGTCAGGCCGCCCTGGCTGAAAATGCGGCGCCGGCGCAGCCCGACGGCGACTGGCAGCAGTGGGGCGGCGACCATTTTGGTCAGCGCTACTCTCCGCTGAAACAGATTACGGCGGATAACGTCAGCAATCTGGAAGTGGCCTGGAGCTATCGTACCGGCGACATGCCTGGCGATATCGATCCGGCGGAGATTACCGATGAAAATACTCCGCTGAAAGTGGGCAATATGCTCTATCTGTGCACTCCGCACAGCAAGGTGATTGCACTGAACGCTACTACGGGTAAGGAAGTCTGGAAGTTCGATCCGAAAATTAAGAGCGACAACGGCAGCTTTAAAGGATGGGAGCATATGACCTGCCGCGGCGTCTCTTACTACGATCTGAACGATAATGCGGCTGGCGCCCGGAATGCGGACGCGCAGCCGAAAATGTGTCAGCGTCGTCTGTATCTGCCCACTGCCGATGGTCGCCTGATTGCGCTGAACGCCGATGACGGTAAAGTGTGTCGCGACTTCGGTCATCAGGGGGCTGTGAATCTGCTGACCGCTAATCTGGGGGGCACCAACCCGCCTGGCGGCTACTATTCCACTTCGCCGGCCACCGTAGTCGATGGTCTGGTGATTATCGGCGGTCACGTTAGTGATAACGTTTCTGTCAACGAACCATCCGGCGTAGTGCGCGCATTTGACGCCCGCGACGGGCACCTGGTCTGGAACTGGGATGCCGGTAACCCGACGGAAACCCGCCCGTTGCCGGAAGGCCAGCACTATACGCCGAACTCCCCCAATATGTGGTCGGTAATGAGCGTCGATCCCAAACTGGGTCTGATCTATCTGCCGTTGGGCAACCAGATGCCTGACCAGTGGGGCGGTAAACGTACCCCGGAAACGGAAAAATACAGTGCTGGCGTCGTGGCGCTGAACGTGAAGACCGGTCAGCCGGTATGGAACTATCAGTTCACTCACCATGACCTGTGGGATATGGACGTGGGCGGCCAGCCGACCCTGACCGATATCAAGACCAAAGACGGGGTGAAACCGGCGCTGGTCGCTTCGACCAAGCAGGGCAGTATTTATGTCCTCGACCGTCGCAATGGCGAGCCCATTGTGCCGATTACCGAAGTACCGCGTCCGGCCAGTAATGTGGAAGGGGAGACAGCATCGCCGACCCAGCCGCTTTCGGCGCTGAACTTTACGCCGGATCCGCTGAAGGAATCCTCGATGTGGGGAACCAACCCCTTCGATATGCTGTACTGCCGCATTAAGTTTAAGTCGCTGCGTTATGAAGGCACCTTTACGCCGCCGTCGACTCAGGGCTCTATCGTTTATCCGGGGAACTTCGGGGTGTTTGACTGGGGTGGCGTTTCCGTCGATCCCGAGCGTCAGATAGCCTTTGTTAACCCGAGCTACATGGCTTTCTACGATACCCTGATTCCGGCTTCCGAAATCAACGCGGAAGACAAGGCTGAAAGCGAAACCTCAGGCGTTCACAAAAACACCGGCGCGCCTTATGGCGTAACCATGTCGCCGCTGCTGACGCCGTGGGGCATTCCCTGTCAGTCTCCGCCGTGGGGCTATGTGGCGGCGGTCGATCTGACCACTCACAAGGTTATCTGGAAGCATAAGAACGGTACCGTTCGCGACTCCGCGCCGCTGCCGATTCCGATGCCGCTGGGCGTACCTTCTCTGGGCGGTCCGATTGTTACCGCCGGGGGCGTCGGCTTCCTGAGCGGAACTCTGGATTACTACATCCGCGGTTACGATATGCGTAACGGTAAAGAGTTGTGGAAGGCCCGTCTGCCGGCAGGCGGCCAGGCAACGCCGATGAGCTATAAAGGCTCAGATGGTCGTCAGTACATCGTCGTGGTTGCAGGTGGTCATGGTTCGCTGGGCACTAAGCTGGGCGATTATGTCGTGGCCTATGCGCTGCCGGAGAAAAAATAAGGTCTGACGGTGCCGTAAGGCATTAACAGAACGCCTGAATGCTAAAGGCCAGGATGTCACCCATCCTGGCCTTTTCGTATTAATGAACGCTTGCGTCAGGGTTGATTGCGGGCAGCTTTAACCTTCTGTTCAATACGATCGCCGATATTTTTATCGATATTGCGCCAGTATTCGAAAGCGCGCGACAGCACCGGTTCTTCCACGCCGTTCAGCAGATGACCGCTGACGTTGTTAACCAGACGTTCGCGGGCGGCGTCATCCATCACCTTATTGACCAGAATATTGGCCTGGCCGAAGTCGTCGTCATCTTTACGCAAGGTATAGGGCTGGCGCACCATCTGCCCCTGGGACTCCCACACGGCATCTTCCGGATAACGCTGACCGTCTGCGACGGGGCCGCCCTTCGAGTTCGGCGCGTAGACAGGATCGGACACCGGATTGATGCGCATAGCGCCATCTTTACTGTAGCTGTTAACTGGTGCTTTCGGGGTGTTGACCGGAATCTGCTTATAGTTAACGCCCAGGCGATGACGGTGGGCGTCGGCATAGGAGAATACGCGGCCCAGCAGCATTTTGTCGGGACTCAGACCTATGCCCGGCACCAGGTTATTAGGCTCGAAGGCCGCCTGTTCAATCTGGGAATGGTTATCGGTAGGATTCCTGTCCAGCACCATCTTGCCGACCTTAATTAGCGGATAGTCGCTGTGCGGCCAGACTTTGGTCAGGTCGAAAGGGTTGTAACGATAGGTTTCCGCCTCATGAAACGGCATGATCTGCATATACAGCGTCCAACTGGGGAAATCGCCTTTCTTAATGGCGTCGTACAGATCCCGGGTATGGTAATCCCCGTCCTGGCCGGCCAGCAGGTCGGCTTCGTCCTGGGCCAGAAATTCCACGCCCTGGTCGGTTTTGAAGTGATATTTAACCCAGAATTTCTCGCCGCTGGCGTTCACCCACATATAGGTATGACTGGAATAACCGTTCATATGGCGCCAGCTTTTCGGGATCCCGCGATCCCCCATCAGCCAGGTGACCTGGTGCGCCGATTCCGGTGACAGAGTCCAGAAATCCCACTGCATATCGTGATCGCGCAAATTATTGTCGGCGCGTCTCTTCTGAGAACGGATAAAGTGCTGAAACTTCATGGGATCGCGAATAAAGAACACCGGAGTGTTATTCCCGACCATGTCGTAATTGCCTTCGCTGGTGTAAAACTTAATGGCAAAGCCGCGCGGATCGCGCCAGGTGTCCGGGCTACCGCGTTCACCGGCAACGGTCGAAAAACGAATGACCAGATCCGTTTTGGCGCCAGGCTGGAACAGCGCCGCTTTGGTGTAACGGCTGACGTCCTCGGTCACTTCAAAGTAGCCGAATGCACCGCTGCCTTTGGCATGAGGCTGGCGTTCCGGAATACGTTCCCGGTTAAAGTTTGCCATTTGTTCAATAAGATAGTGATCCTGCAATAGCAGCGGGCCATCCGGGCCGACGGACAGCGAATGTTCGTCGCTGGCGACAGGTATGCCTGCATCGGTCGTCGTGGGTTTGCGGTTATCATTGCTCATTGCATGCTTCTCCGACTTGTTTCTGGTGTGTGCAGAGAATAAGCGTAGCGTATAAATTCCCTATTGGTTGTGGGGCATGGGAGAAATGGGTAAATCGATCAATCGTCTTATCGACAGGGGGCCATAGTGCGGCGTAGCGGATTGATTAAGTGGGGACGGCGCCTTTTGCTGCTCTTTCTGGGGCTGCTGGCGGGCGCCATGATTGGCCGAATCTACGATACTGAACGCGGCCCGGCGCTACAACCCTGGCATACGCTGGTACCGCAGGAGATGACGGCCGACCAAATCGATCGAACCGACTGGCAGGGCTATGTGGCGACGGAAGAGCGACTGTTTCGTGAAGTGGACGGTAAGCTTAGCGTGCGGCTCCCGGCGGAGAGCCGCACGCTGTTAAATCGCTATTACCCGGGAAGCCTGGTCTGGCCTGAGCGCTTTTCCCACAACTGGAATCGCTCCTGGATAATGAGGCCGGATGGTAAGGTACGCGGCGCTGTTGTGCTGCTGCACGGTCTGACGGATTCTCCTTATAGCCTGCGTCATATT
The DNA here is from genome assembly GCF_036620675.1 of Rosenbergiella sp. YN46. Classification (NCBI taxonomy): domain Bacteria; kingdom Pseudomonadati; phylum Pseudomonadota; class Gammaproteobacteria; order Enterobacterales; family Erwiniaceae; genus Rosenbergiella; species Rosenbergiella sp. YN46. The sequence continues at coordinate 84,144 of NZ_JAZHEE010000013.1, read as the reverse complement.
GGGGAGCGCTATCGGAAACGGGGATATGTGGCGGTGGGAATACGGCTTCCGGCCCACGGTACCGTACCGGGAGCGCTAACCGATGTGGAATGGCCGTCGTGGATGGCCGCTGCACGCCTTGCGGTACGAGAGGCAACGGCACAGAGCGGCCCCGGTTTGCCCCTGCATATCGTGGGTTACTCCAATGGCGGGGCGCTGGCCATGAAGTATGCGCTGGATGCGTTGCAGGATAAGCGGCTGCGCATGCCTCAGCAGATCGTGCTGATTTCACCAATGATCGGCATTACCCGTTTTGCCCGCTTTTCCGGTCTGGCGGGCTGGCCCGCTATTTTCCCGGCTTTTGCTAAAGCCGCCTGGCTCGATATCGTGCCGGAATATAACCCTTTTAAATATAACTCGTTTCCGGTTAACGGCGCCCGTCAGTCCTGGCGCCTGACCCGGGCATTACAGCAGGAGCTTCAACAGGCGGTGCGCGACAACCGGCTGGCAGGGTTGCCGCCGGTACTGACCTTTCAGTCAGTGGTGGATTCCACGGTACGCAGCCAGGCGGTGGTGAGCGGTCTCTATCGTTACCTTCCGGCTAACGGCAGTGAACTGGTGCTCTTCGATCTGAACCAGTCGGCGCTGTTTCGTCCGCTGCTGAGCGAAGCGTCGGCTTCTGCGCTTTCCCGGCTGTTGCCTCCTCCACCCCGGCGCTATGCTACAGCGATCAGCTTTTCGCTGTCGCACATTGCTTTGCCGTTTCCGGTAACGGATTCGCTCTACGGTAGCCAACCGGCGTTGCCGGATGAGTATGGTATCAGCCTGGGAACGGTCGCTCTGCGCGGTGAAACCCAGGTGTTGATTGTCGAGATGAGTACGCTGATGCGGATCGCCTCGAATCCGTTCTTTCCCTGGATGATGAAAAGAATCGAACACCGTATTCCGCAGGGGCCGGATGGATAACATTGTCTTTCACCCAGGCGATTAGCTACTATCAAGGCTGTTCTGAGAACCGCGGTAATGGAACCGGGAATGGATATAAAGAAAAACCGTTTCGATTCGGATATGGATGCAGGCCATGAGCACCGCTTCTATCGTGAAGAGTATCCCTTTTTCTGGATTGTGAATGTTCATGCCCGCTACAGCCAACTGCTGGAAATTGAGCTGAAAAAAGTCGGGCTGGATGTTTCACGCTTTCGGGTGCTGACCCTGGCCTGGAAATATCGCACCGCTACGGTCAGCCAACTGGCGGAGTATGCGGTGATCAAAATGCCTACGGTGACTAAAATCCTGGCGCGCCTGCGTCAGGACGGGCTGGTGATTACCCGCGCCAGCGAGGCGGATGGTCGTGTGACTGAAGTTCTGCCAACGGCGGAAGGGATCGCCAGAGCGGAACAGGCCAATGAACTGGCCAGCGCGATTTTTCATCGCTCATTTAAGGGAATACGCCCGGCGCAGGTAAATAAAATGAATCAGACGCTGGCGTTGATCCTGTCTAATCTCAGCGACTGAGCTCGCTGTTCCTCCCTTCCTGAGAGCGATTTTTTTTGCTTTTTTATGCAGAGAAATCGCGCATTCTTATCCATGAAACATTTATAAATACCGCTTTTTTTATCCGGTTTATTTTTCTTATTTTATTGATTTTTATTATTGTTTTTTGATTTTTCTCTGTGATTGTGATTTGCGCTGTATATTGAATTTATATGATACAAATCACTTGAATTTTCAAGTAATATGCTCAAAAATGAATCTGACTAAAAAGTGACGGCGATGACCGCACGAACAGGACAGACAATATGAGCAAACTCAATCGCACTCCCTGTACGCCACAGGGCTACATTGCTACTGGCACCATCGGCGACGGTGACCTTACCTTTGCGGTGAAGGACACGCTGGATGTCGCCGGTTATCCCTCCCGGGCAGGCAGTCTGGCGCTGGAAAACGCCCCGCCTGCCGCTCGTCATGCCCGGGTGGTGGCCCAACTGCTGGCGGCTGGCTGTCGGCTTACCGGCAAGACCACGCTGCATGAACTGGCCTTTGGCGTTACCGGCATTAACCCCGGAGCAGGAACGCCCGTAAATTCCCTCTATCCCCGCCTGATTCCCGGAGGATCCTCCAGCGGCTCCGCCACCGCGGTCGCCAGTGGCAGTGTCGATTTCGCCATCGGCACCGATACCGGTGGCTCCGTGCGTATGCCTGCCGCCTGCTGTGGCGTCGTGGGACTTAAACCCGGTTTTGACCGCGTCTCCCGTGAAGGCGTGCTGCCTGCCGTCAGTTCCCTTGATTGCGTGGGGTTTTTCACCCGCGACCTTGCCACGCTTGACGCGGTGCTGGAGCGCCTGGGTCTGGAGGATTCCGCTGCGGAAGATGGGCCGCTGACTCCGGTTTTTATCCGCGGCCAGGCGCTGCCGGAGATCGATTCTCTGCTGCTTAAACGATTGGGAGACAACGTTGAAACGGCGGCGCTACTGGGGCTGGCTGCGGCGCATGAAGCCGGTCTGCACATCATCAGCCACGAAAACTGGCTGGCGTTTTCCGGGCTGTGTGACCATCCGGCGCTGTCGCCGGATGTGCGTCAGCGCATTGCCGGCGGTGCTGAGGTCACGCCCCGGATGCTGGCCAGGGCAGAAGCGGTGCGTGTGGATTTCAGCCGTGAGGTTGATGCGCTGCTGAAACGTCATAGCTTGCTGCTTTTGCCTGCGTTGCCCGCACTACCACCAACCCTTGAAGAAGCACGGGATCCCCTGGCCGCAGTGACGCTAACCCGGCTGTTGCGACCATTCAATCTGAGTGGCCATCCGGCGCTGGTTATTCCGGCGGGTGAGATCGACGGGCGCCCGGTAGCGCTGCAAATCGTTGCGGCCAGGGGGCAGGAAAGGATGCTGGTAGGCACTGCCGGGCGGCTGTTGCGCCAGCGTTAATTACCGCGATTCGTTAACCGACTGATTCGGGCGATAAGCCTGAAGGGGGATCCCTATGCCTGAAATATGTCACCAGGCCCTGCTGGACAGGCTGGTACGCCTTGAAGCGGAGCAGTCTGTACGCTGGATCATCAGCGAATACATGCACCTGTGCGACGCGCTGGACAGTTCGCAGACCGTGGCGCGTATTGCCGCACTGTTTTGCGAAGATGCGCTCTGGGAAGGGGTGGGAAAACCTTATGCCGAACGGTTGGGGCGCCACCAGGGGAGAGCCGCCATCGCTGCCATGATGGGCAGCTACATACGCCAGCCCGCTCACTTCACCACCAATGTTCATTTCCTGTGCTCGGAGCAGATTCAGGTTGACCAGAGTGCTCAGGGGGCCACAGGGCGCTGGAAGATGCTGCAAACCTCCACCTTTCATAGCGGTATGTCGCACCTGAACTGCGCCGAATTAGTGATTCATTTTCGCCGTTGCGCGGACGATAAGTGGCGCATTTGTCACTTTACGACCCGCAATTTGTTTAGTCGCCCGGTGGATTACTGGCATGCCGATCGGACATTTCCCGTGCCGCGCAGTACGCCGCCGTTCCAGTCAGGAGAAAACGATGGAAACGATACCCGTAACGAATATTGACCCCGGTCTGAGCCACAAAGCGATTGCCGGACTGGTACGCCACGATAGGGTGCATACCTCGCTCTATACTTCTCCGGCGCTGTTCGAGCTGGAGATGGAACGTATTTTTTCCCGTACCTGGGTGTGGGTGGCCCACGAAAGCGAAGTACCGGAGCCCGGTAGTTTTAAGTCTTCGTTTGTCGGCACCCAGCCGGTGATTGTGGTGCGCGATCGCAAGCGCAATATCAACGTGCTGCTTAACCGCTGCCGCCACCGCGCCGCCACGGTCTGCGAACACCGCCGCGGCAAGACCAACAACTTCGTCTGCCCCTATCACGGTTGGGGCTACGGACTGGATGGCAGTCTGCGCGGCGTACCGCATCCTGAAAGCTATGGTGACGCCCTGGATAAAGCCGAACTAGGCATGGTGCGGCTGCGTACCGAAAGCTATGGCGGCATGATCTTCGCGACTTTTCAGGAAGATATCGCGCCGCTTAGCGATTTTCTGGGGCCAGCGAAGAAGTGGATCGATCTGTTTATGAAGCAGGGGGCCGGTTATCCCATTCAGGCCACTCAGGCGCACCGTTTTCGCTTTCCCGGCAACTGGAAAATCCAGCTGGAAAACACCACCGATGGCTACCACTTCCCCATCGTGCATAAGTCGTTCCTGAGCTCGGTGGATAAACAAACCGAAGAGATGCTCAATTTTGTGGATGGCGGTGGCTATGTCGAAGATCTCGGTAATGGGCATAGCGTGATGGTGATGATACCAGACCTGGTGGATCTGGAGGAAAACCTGGAGGCCGATATTCCGGAGCGCTTCCTGAGCCTTGCCCAGGCGTTGCGTGACGAAGGTCATGAAGAGATGCAGGTGCGGCGTATTGTTCGCGCCGTAGGCGGCAGCGGCTTTAACCTCAATCTGTTTCCCAATGTGGCCTGTTCAATGGCCTTCTTCCGGGTGTTACAGCCCATTTCGGTACGGGAAACCGAAATTCACCATGTGGCGATTGAAATGAAAGGTGGGCCAGCTATCGCGAACCGCGCCCGGCTGCGACTGCACGAACATTTTCAGGGGCCAATGGGTTTTGGCACGCCGGACGACGCCGAAGCCTGGGAACGGGTGCAGCGCGGCGCCGGATCCGGTGACGATTTGTGGATCATGCTTAACCGCGGCCTGCCCGGAGAGCGTCCGGGAGCCGATGGGCCGCGTAGCGATGTCAGCGCCGAAACCGGTATGCGCGCCGCCTATCAACAGTGGAAAAACTACATGACTGAAGGGGGACAGGGCGTATGAGTGCACAGCGTATTAACGAGGTGGTGAGCTTCCTTAATCTGGAGGCCGATATGCTGGATCAGGGCGAATTTGATAGCTGGCTGACGCTCTGGCATCCCGACGGCCGCTATATCGTTCCCATCGAACCTCATTGCGACGATTTCGAAAATATCCTGAACTTCGCCTTTGATGACGACGCCATGCGCCGCAAGCGGGTGCAGCGTCTCTACAGCGGTGAATCGATTTCCACCACGCCCAGAGCGCGCACCATTCGTATGCTGGCCCGCCATCGAATTCTGGCAGATACCCCGTCGCGGCTGGAGGTGCGCTGTGCCCAGTCGCTGTGGGAATACCGCAAAGGAAAGGCGCAACACTACGTGGCCGATCTTCATTATCAGCTGCTGCCGCAGCCGGAGGGGTTCCTGATTGAGCGCAAAGTGGTGCGACTGCTGAACAGCGACGGCTACCTCAGCAGCATTGGCTACATCCTGTAAGGCGCGGAGGTAATGATGAGTGATGCAGTATTAGTGACCGGCGCGGCTGCGGGTCTTGGGCAAACCATCGCCGGGCATTTGCTGGCCCAGGGATTCCGGGTGATATTCGCCGATCTGAACGGCGAACAGGCTCAGGCGGCGCTGGAGGCCGCTGGCGGTGAGCGGGAGTGCGCGCTGGCGCTGGAACTGGATATTCGAGATCCCGAAAGTTTTCGGCGGGCCATCGACCTGGCTCATCGCCACTTTGGTGCGCTACACGGGCTGGTAAATAACGCTGCCCTGACCCTGACGACGCCAGTGATGGAGATTTCGGTCGAGGAGTTCGACCAGGTGATGACCACCAATCTGCGCGGTACTTTCGTCGGCTGCCAGACCGCAGGTCGCTACTTCAGCGATCGGGGCTACGGGCGAATCGTCAATCTGGCTTCGCTGGCCGGGCAGAACGGGGGAACCGCCTCTGGCGCGCACTATGCCGCTTCCAAGGGAGGCATTCTGACGCTGACCCGGGTATTCGCCAGAGCGCTGGGCGGCGCGGGCGTGACGGTCAATGCCGTGGCGCCCGGCCCGATGGATCTGCCATCGGTTCATGCGGCGGTGCCGCCTGAACGAATGGCGGCCTTGCTGGCGATGATTCCGGTAGGGCAACTGGGGGAGCCGGGCTTTGTGGCCAGAGCGGTAGCGCTGCTGGCGTCGCGCGACGCCGGTTTCGTGACGGGCGCTACCTGGGACATCAACGGTGGTATCTACATGCGTTAATGGAGGAGCTATGGATGATGTCATGACGCTGCGGATAGCGGCGCGGGAAGAGCAGGGGGAGGGGGTTGTACTGCTGACGCTGACGTCAACAAGCGGCGATGAGCTCCCCCCTTTCAGTGCCGGGGCGCATCTTGATTTGCACCTGGCGGATGGGCTGGTACGTCAGTATTCGCTGTGCGGCGATCCCCGGGATCGTCGGCACTATCGTCTGGGGATCCTGCGTTCGCCGACATCGCGTGGCGGATCGATGGCGGCCTGGGCGCTGAGCCCCGGTGATGAAGTTCAGGTTAGCGCGCCGCGTAACCTGTTTCCGCTGGCTGAGGAAGGCGAAAACGCGCTGCTGGTGGGTGGGGGGATCGGGATTACGCCGCTGCTGGCGATGGCTCACACGCTGCACCAGGCCGATCGGAGGTTCACGCTGCACTACTGCGGTCGTCGTCGCGAGAGTATGGCGTTTCTGGCCGAACTGGCGGCGGTGCCATGGTCTGGTCGGGTGGTGCTGCATATCAGCGACGAGGGCAGTCGGCTCGATCCAAAGAGATTACTGAACGATGCACCTGAAGGCAGCCACCTCTACACCTGCGGGCCGGAAGGGTTAATGCAGGCGCTGACCGATGCCGCTGAACGTGCGGGACTGGCGGCTGAGTGCCTGCACCAGGAAAGCTTTACCCCTGCGGCGCCCGGTGGCGGTGAGGCGTTTGAGGTATCGATACCGGCGCTGGATGTCACCGTGCAGGTGGGGGAGTCCCAGAGCATCGTACAGGCGCTGGCGCAGGCTGGCGTGCGGGTCAAGGTCTCTTGCGAACAGGGTATTTGCGGCACCTGTCTGGCCAATGTGCTGGAAGGTACGCCTGAGCATCGCGACCAGTATCTGACGCCAGAAGAAAAGGCCGACAACGACCAGGTCATTCTCTGTTGTTCGCGGGCCCGCAGCGCAAGGCTTGTGATCGAAGTCTTCGAAGTGGAATAGACGCTCGGGTGCGAGGAGCGCGCCATTTCAGTTGCTGTTTTCCGATTTTTGCGGGCAGGCGCCCGCGTGACGAATAAAGGGGCAGAACGATATGAAGACGCAAAACTTACCGCCGGGCGCTAATGCCGGTCCGGGTCAGATGCGCAAGCTGGTGATCAGTTCATTGTTGGGTAACTCGCTGGAATGGTATGACTTTTTTCTTTACGGCACGGCGGCGGCGCTGGTGTTCGGCGATCTGTTTTTTCCCGACCAGGGGGGCGGGCTGGAAGGTGCCATGCTGGCGTTTTCCGGCTTTGCGGTGGGCTTTCTGGCCCGACCGTTAGGCGGCGTTATCTTCGGCCATATGGGGGACCGGTATGGCCGTAAACGGGCGCTGGTGATTACCCTGGCATTAATGGGGAGCAGTACCTTTATTATCGGATTGTTGCCGGGATATCAGAGCATCGGGGTGCTGGCGCCGGTGGCGTTGATTTCACTACGCTTTTTGCAGGGGATGGCCTCTGGCGGCGAGTGGGGCGGCGGCGTGCTGATGCTGAGCGAAAATGCAGATCCGGCGCGTAAAGGCTTTTATACCGCCTGGAGTCAGATGGGGGTTGCTGGCGGTTTCGTACTCTCTTCGCTGGCCTACTGGCTGGCCCAAAAACTCCCGGAAGCTGCCTTTATGGACTGGGGCTGGCGCCTGCCGTTTCTGGCCAGCGTGGTGTTATTTCTGGTGGCGATGTACATCCGTAAGAATATCGAAGAGAGCAGCGCCTTCCTTGCCGAGCGTGACAGGAATCCACCGCATCAGGAACAGCAGACACCCTTGAATCAGGTGTGCCGGGAACACTGGCGGGAGCTGTTGCAGGCTATCGCGCTACGACTGCCGGAAAATGGCGCCGTCTATCTGTTTTTCACCTTTTCCATTGTCTACTGCAAGCACGTGGGGATTTCGACCGAGCACATCATTGCCTGCGTCACCCTGGCGATGATTGTGGAATTCTTTTCAATTCTGTTCTGGGGAGCGCTGGCCGATCGCATTGGTTTTCGGCGGGTCTATCTGATAGGCGTTCTGGGGGTTCTGCTGGTGGCTTTCCCTTTCTTCTGGCTTATCGAAAGCGCCAGCTTTGGCAATGTGCTGCTGGCGATGATGCTGGGGCTGCCGGTGTGTCATGGCGCGATGACGGGGTCACAGCCGCCGATAATGGCAGATCTGTTTCCTGCCACGGTTCGTTATACCGGCCTGTCTCTGGGACATGAGATTGGATCGATCCTGGCGGGCGGTATTGGGCCAATGCTTGCCGTAGCGCTGTTGATCGCTTTCGATTCGGCCTGGCCGGTCTCGCTAATGCTGATTGCCTGGTCGCTGTGCGCGCTGGTGGCGCTCTGGTCGCTGAGGCGTGGGGGGGCGCGGCATGTGGCCGTGGCCTGATGTGCCTGAAGCGGAATATTTCACGAGGAAACCGCTATGAAACCACTGTTATCGCAGAGCCATTGCGCAACCCCCGGTGTTGGGCAAGCGTCGCTGGATACTTTACTGGCCGATATTCGTCGCCGTTCCGGGGAAGGCGAGTTCGACCGGCTACGTCATATACCGAAGGAGATAGTCGAAGGATTTCGCCGGCAGGGGATTTATCGCGCGCTGGTGCCTCGCCGCCTGGGAGGGGAAGAGTGCAGCGCCGCCGAATTTTGTCGGCGTATCGAACAGATCTCCCAGGCTGATGGCTCCGCAGGCTGGGTCGCCAGCTTTGGTATGGGGATTGTTTATCTGGCGGCGCTGCCGCTGGAGACCCTGAAAATGCTCTATCGTTCCGGGCCGGATCTGATTTTCGCGGGGGGGATTTTTCCGCCTCAGTCCGCTCCGGTGGTGGAAGGTGGCATGCGGGTGAGTGGCCGCTGGAAGTTTTCCAGCGGCTGTCTGGGGGCGGATATCGTCGGTGTGGGTATTACGCCGGTAGAGGGCGACAGCCGCGGTCTGCCGAGAATGGCGGTGATGGCGCGCGAACGGCTGGCCCTGGACCACCTATCTGCTGGCGGACGTGCCGGATCTGGAAGGGGTACACGCTGCCTGCAATCTGTTTCGCACCACGCCCGTGGGCGACGGTACGCACCGACTGTGGCGTTATTGCCGGGTAGAGGCGCGCACCGGTCGGGAACTGATTATTCAGGCATAGGGGTAGAAATGGATAATTCAATCGATAAAGAGGCCTTTCGGGACGGGATGGCGATGCTGGGCGGCGCCGTTTCCATTATTACCAGCGCCGGGGTGTCGGGTCGTGTGGGTATGACGGCTTCCGCTGTCTGTAGCGTAACCGATGCGCCGCCGACCCTGCTGGTCTGTATTAATCGCAACGCCTGGACCCACGGGCAGTTTGTGGATAACGGCGTGCTGTGTGTCAATGTGCTGGGGGCCGATCAAGCCGCGCTTTCCGGGCGTTTCGCCAGTCGGGAGATAACCATGCCGCAGCGCTTCCTTTCCCACAACTGGAGCGAACTGGCGACCGGTGCGCCGGCGCTGGACGATGCGCTGGTGAATTTCGACTGCCGTATCGTCGCTGGTCACGATGTCGGGAGCCACACGGTGTTTTACGGTGAAGTGCAGGCGATTCGCCGTGGTGAAAGGCGCGGCGGCCTGGTGTGGTTTAACCGCGACTATCATCAACTGGCGCCGGTTACCCCGCTACGACCATGACCACGATGACCAGCGCCAGTAGCACAGGGTAGATACGGGCGTGCAGGGCGTCGGGCAGGCGTCCGATATAACGCGACGTCATAGTGATGCCAGCCCATGCGCCAGCAGCCAGCAGGAGCGCGGCCCGTAGGTTGATGGCGCCGATAAAGCCTGGGCCGTCGGCACCGGGCAGGTGGCGCGCCAGTCCCAGCCAGACCAGGGTGCCGATGGCGGCTATGGGGAGCGACAGCGGGTTGGCCATGGCGGTGGCGCCGGTCATGCTGGCGCCGCGACGGCGCATCAGCGGTACCGTCATGACGCTACCTCCCACGCCAAGCAGCGCGGCAATCAGACCGATAATCACCCCAATGCCTGCCGTGACGCGGCCGGATACTCGCTGTGTTGGAACCGGAGCCCGGCGCAGAAAACCCGGGCGTAGCAGGCAGTCGGCGATGGTAATGAGCAGATAGGTGATAAAAGCGTAGCGCACCAGTTCGCCGTCCAGCCCGATAGCGCAGATGGCGCCAATAGCCGCGCCGGGAATAATGCCCGCTACCAGCGGTCGGACGCTGCGCCAGTTGAGAGAGCCGGCTCGATGATGGTGCAGGGTGCTGAGCCCGGCACTGAAAATCATCACGCAGGTCGAGGTGGCGACGGCTACCTGCATCGCCGCCAGGCCGTCGGGCGATGCGGTGCCATATTGCGTTATCATCAGCGTATAGATTAGCGGTACGGTAAAAAAGCCGCCGCCGAAGCCGAACAGAACCGTGGTGACGCCGCTCAGGGCGCCGCAGGCCAGCAGTAGAATCGTCATCATTTCTCTCTTGTGACAGGGGAACCCGCAAGAGCCTATACTGAACGAAGCTGGCCGGCTTACGCGTAATGGCCATCAGTTTGTTTATTTCGGCCAGTTCGGGAGGGGAAATATGCATAATGTCGCGCTGGACAGGGTAGACGGTACCCCCAGAGCGGTCGTAGCCATCGGTACTGATTATCCACCGGGAACGCTGCTGACGCGGCACAGCCACCGCCGGGCGCAGTTCCTGTATGGCATCAGCGGAGTGATGGAGGTCAGTACCGACGATGGTGCCTGGGTGGTGCCGACCCGCTGCGGCGTGTGGATCCCCGCGGGTAAGCCGCATCAGGTGCTGATGGCGGGAGTCAGTACCCGCAGTCTCTATATCGAGTCGGATAATGCGCCGCGTCAGAGCTCATGCTGCGAGGTGCTGTCGGTTTCGCCTCTTCTGCATCAACTGCTGCTGGAGGCGGTGGATCTGGAACCGCTGTATTCTCTGCATGGCCGGGATGACGCGCTTATCCGTTTGCTGCTGTGTGAACTGAATATCGCGCCGGTGCTGCCATTTTTTGCGCCGCTTCCCCGTGATGCCGTTCTGGCCCGACGCTGCGGCGAATTTATGAAGGCGCCTTCTGTGCGCAGTCAGCCGGAAACCTGGGCCGCAGCATTGAATAAAAGCCAGCGCAGCTTTTCGCGTTTTTTCCGTCAACAGACCGGAATGGCCTTTAGCCAGTGGCGCCAGCGCGCCTGCCTGCTCTATGCTCTGCCCGCCATTGCCTCGGGACGTTCGGTTACTGCCGTTGCGCTGGATCTGGGTTATGAAAGCCCGGCCGCTTTTTCTGCGATGTTTCGCCGCTGTATGGGAACTGCGCCTTCGTATTTTTCTGAGTATCGCCAGAGATAAATACGATTCTGTTTTTATAACTGATTATTTTATCAAGTTATTTTCGGATTCTAATTATTGACAGCGGTACTTTGTGATTTTAAATTTACGCGCGATCTTTTTATATACTCCTGAAACTAATGTGTTATTTCATAAAATCTTCTACTTTCTGATTTTTTTGAATTGATGATTTAAATGGCAATATTTTATGTTATTGATATAGTTTGCTTTGTTTCTTATGTGTTTGGTAGGAATTCTCCTGGCTAATTTAGGAAAATACACTGATGCATAGTCGGAAAAAGGAATAAATCTGAACAAGATAATTGACAGGGATTGGTGTTTTAAATGAAAAATCTTAGTGTAATAGTTGTCGCAATATTATTAAATGGTTGCGTGCTTTCTTCTGCGCCTCATCTTTCAACCAGCGGTAAACAGTCCGTTGCCGTTGAAGATGCCGATTTTAATATTAATTCCATGGTGACTCTTTATCCGGTAACGCCTTCGGTTATTGCCGGGCTGCGTCCGGCGGAGATTGTTGCGCGCAACTCCCCCCAACTGGATGAAGAAATTCGTCACTACGAATACCGCATTGGCGTTGGCGATGTCCTGATGGTGACAGTCTGGGATCACCCGGAGCTGACGACTCCGGCGGGGACCTACCGCAGCGCCAGCGATACCGGAAACTGGGTTAATGCGGACGGTACCATTTTTTATCCGTATATCGGCAAGGTAAAGGTGGTAGATAAGACCATTAGCGAAGTTCGGGATGAGATTATGCAGAGCCTGGCGCGCTATATCGAATCTCCGCAGGTGGATGTTAGCGTCGCGGCATTCCGCTCTCAGAAGGTGTATGTGACGGGCGAAGTCACAACATCCGGCAAGCAGCCAATCACCAATGTTCCGTTGACTCTGCTGGATGCCATTAACCAGGCGGGCGGCCTGACGGCGACGGCGGACTGGCGCAACGTGGTGCTGACCCGGAATGGTAAGGCGCAGCACCTTTCGTTGCAGGCGCTGATGCAGAAGGGCGATCTTACCCAGAACCGGCTTCTGAGGGCGGGCGACATTCTGTATGTGCCGCGTAATGACGATCTGAAAGTGTTCGTGATGGGCGAGGTCAACAAGCAGACCACGTTGGTGATGGATCGCAGTGGAATGACGCTGACGGAAGCGTTGGGGCGTGCTGAAGGCGTTTCGCTGACGGACAGTGATGCTTCCGGGATCTTCGTGATTCGCCCCCGTCATCCGAAGGATAACGTACCCGGCACGGCGCAGGTGGCCAACGGAGCGGCGGGACAGAAACTTGCCGATATCTACCAGCTCGATCTGTCCGACGCCACGGCGCTGGTGTTAGGCGCAAACTTCTTCCTTGAACCTTATGATGTGGTGTATGTCACTACGGCGCCCGTTGCCCGCTGGAATCGGGTCATTAATCAACTGCTGCCCACGGTGGTGGGGATCAACAGTCTGACTGAAACTACGCACTGGGCCAGAACATGGGGGAAATAACTCTGCGCCATATTCTGGTGGTGTGCACCGGGAATATCTGCCGCTCTCCCGCAGCGGCCGGCCTGCTGGCCGCTCAGGTGGACGGCGATGTGGAGTCGGCGGGGATCCATGCTCCGATCGGTCATCGGGCGGACGTTCGGGCTATGCGGCTGGCCGAACGGTACGGCGTCTCTCTTTACAAGCATCGAGCCAGGCAGTTAACCCGGCAGATGTGCAGCCGAAGCGATCTTATTCTGGTCATGGAAAGAGGCCATATTAGCGATGTTGCCAACCTGGCGCCGGAGGCGCGCGGTAAAACTTTACTGCTGGGCCATTGGCTGGATCGTGCGGAAATTGCCGATCCCTGGCAGGAAAGTGACTCCCGCTTTGAGCAGATTTTCGCTCAGATAGAGCACGCCGTCTGTCGGTGGGCTTCGGTACTTAATGCGTCATTTCAACATCAGGGATAGAGGTAACAGGGCATCCTGGAACAGAAAAACGAACGGGGTGGTAAGGGTGAAGAGATCGATCTTATCCAGCTTCTTTTTTCATTGCTGGATTGTAAGGGAACGATCCTGGGGATTATGTTGGCCACTTTTCTGGTGGGGGTGCTATGGGTTATGGCGCAAACGCCAGTGTGGCAGGCTAATGCGTTGGTTCAGGTGGATAAAAACAGCGGGGTTAATCTACTGGCCAGTTTTTCTGAGCTGATGCCTGACAGTGGGCCTCAGTCCAGTACTGAAGCGGAAATCATTCGCTCGCGTATGGTGTTGGGGAAAACGGTGACGGAGATGGGGCTGGACACGATAGTGACGCCAGATGCTCTTCCGCTGATAGGCTCCATCGCCTCGCGCCTGTTTCAGTCGGCGCCGCAGCGACTGACGCTGACCTGGAAAGCACCGGACGATCTGCTTAATGAACGAGTTATGACGCTGGAAGTGCTCAAGGGGGGACGCTTTCGCATCACGCCCGAGCGGGACAAGCCGCAGGAAGGGGTAGCGGGAAAACCTCTGCGTTTTTCCGATATGCAGTTGACCGTTAATGCGATAGACGCGCCTGTGGGCACAACCTTTACCCTGCGTAAACTGCCTCTGCAGGCGGCAATCGAACGAGTTCTGCGAGATTTCAACGTGCAGGAGCAGGGCAACGGCACCGGTGTACTAAAGCTGACCTATCGGGGTACCGATCCGGTGTATATTCGCGACGTTCTGAATAGCCTGGCGCTTAACTATCGGCGTCAGCATATTGCCTGGCGTTCGGAGGAGGTGGGAAGGAGCCTGCTGTTTGTCGATGAGCAACTGCCAAAGATTCAGGAAAAACTTAATCAGGCGGAAGAGCGGCTGAATAATTTCCGCCGTAAGAATGATTCGGTGGATCTCTCTCTGGAAGCGAAAAGCACGCTGGATAGCATGGTGACCGTTGAGACAGGACTCAACGAACTGGCGTTTAAAGAGGCTGAGCTATCCAAGCTGTATACCCACGAACATCCGGCTTATCGGGCGCTGGTCGAGAAGCGGCGGACGTTAACGGAAGAGCGCCGTAAACTGAACCAGCGCGTCTCTTCCATGCCGGGCACCCAGCAGGAAGTACTGCGTCTGACCCGGGATATGGAATCGGCGCAGCTTATCTACACGCAATTGCTGAATAAGCAGCAGGAGCTGCGCATCAGTAAGGCCAGTATCGTGGGGTATGTGCGGATTATCGATTTGGCTGCGACCGAAAGCCGGCCGGTAGCGCCCAGAAAAGCGCTTATTCTGGCGCTGTTTTTGGTGTTGGGCGGCGTGCTGGGCTGCGGCGTGGCATTGCTTAAAAGCGCTTTCCGCCATGGGTTGCATAACGTGCGCGAGCTGGAGTCTATGGGGCTGCTGGTTTATGCCAGCATTCCCCTGAGTCGGAAACCGCATGGAACCTTGCGTCTGTTTAACCGAAATCGCAGTGTATCTGCGGTTGCCGGGCCGCTGGCGTTCAGCCAGCCGGACGATCTGGTCGTGGAATCTTTTCGGAGTCTGCGAACCAGTCTGCACTTCGCGCTGATGGAAGCGCCTAATAATATCCTGATGGTCGTGGGCCCCCCCCCGAACTGGGGAAAACGTTTGTAAACGCTAATCTGGCCACGGTATTTGCCCAGAGCGGCCAGCGTGTTCTGCTGGTGGATTGCGATTTGCGACGCGGCGATGTGCATCAGCTATTTGGGTGCGACGAAGCGCCCGGCCTTGGGGAAGTATTGCGAGGCGAGGCGTCGATCAATCAGGCCATCGTACAGGGTATGGTGCCGGGACTTTTCGTACTGCCCCGTGGCAAAGGCGGAAATGGCGTACAGGAATGGTTGATGAGCGACAATTTTTCGGCGCTGCTGGCGGAGGCATCACGGCAGTACGATTTGGTGATTCTGGATACGCCACCGGTACTGGCGGTTTATGATGCGCTGATTATCGGCCGCCATGCAGGCAGTACGCTTATGGTGACTCGCTTTGAAACCACCACCCGGGCGGAGCTGGAAACCAGCCTGCGGCGCTTTGAGCAGAATAATATCAAGGTGAGCGGCGTCATTCTGAATGCCACGCGACGGCGCAGAGGGGAATTCTACGAATACGGCCTGTTCCAGCACTATGCCTATGAGAGCAAACCGTAATTGAACCCCATGCCCGAGTGGGCATGGGGAAAGCGTTACAGTACCTTCTGTTCGGCCAGATCGAGAGCGAAGTAGCTCATGATCAGGTCGGCGCCGGCGCGCTTCATGGCGCCCAGGCTTTCCAGCACGATGTTGCGTTCGTCAATGGCGCCTGCCTGGGCTGCGAATTTAATCATCGCGTATTCGCCGCTAACCTGGTAGGCCGCCAGCGGCAGTTCGGTACGCTCGCGGATATCCCGCAGAATATCCAGATAAGGGCCCGCTGGTTTTACCATCAGGCAGTCGGCGCCCTGAGCTTCATCCAGCAGCGACTCACGGATTGCCTCGCGACGGTTCATCGGGTTCATCTGATAGGTTTTACGATCGCCTTTCAGCGCAGAGCCAGCGGCTTCGCGGAATGGCCCGTAGAACGATGAAGCGAACTTGGTGGAGTAGGACATGATTGCCGTCTCGGTGAAGCCTTCGGCGTCCAGCGCAGTGCGGATAGCCTGTACCTGCCCATCCATTGCCGCTGAGGGCGCAATAAAATCAGCGCCGGCCCGGGCGGCGGTTACCGCCTGACGCCCGAGGTTGGCCAGGGTCGCATCGTTATCCACGCCGTGGTCGCACAGTACGCCGCAGTGGCCGTGGGTGGTGTATTCGCAGAAACAGGTATCGGACATCACGATCATTTCAGGTACGGCGTCTTTGGCGATGCGTGACATGCGCGCTACCAGGCCGTTTTCATTCCAGGTATCGCTACCGGTTTCGTCAGTATGATGAGAGATACCGAAGGTCATGATCGAACGAATGCCCGCCTTAGCAAAACGTTCAACTTCAAACGCCAGGCGTTTTTCCGGAATGCGCACCACGCCCGGCATCGCCTCGATGGGCGTATAGTCATCGGCGCCTTCTTCAACAAAGATTGGCAACACCAGGTCGTTCAGGGAAAGGGTGGTCTCTTCGAACAGCGCACGCATCGCCGGGGTCTGGCGCAGGCGGCGCGGGCGATTGATTAATGAAAAATTGGACATAGCACCAACTCTGTTCTGGGTGAATTTATCTGGACACTGGCTCATATATTACCCGATTTTTTCCGCCAGGGTTTTGCGATTATCGCCCTTCAGATAAAACGGTTCAGCTATCCACTACGGCGTGTTGCAAAATATCATTTTGAGTTCTACTTTGTGGGTAGGGTATTTCACTGATAAAAGGAATCAAAATGAAAGCTGCCGTGGTAACCAAAGATCATAGCGTCGAGGTAGTGGACAAAACATTGCGTCCTCTGGAGCATGGTGAAGCGTTACTGAAGATGGAATGTTGCGGTGTTTGTCATACCGATCTGCACGTTAAGAACGGGGATTTCGGTGATAAAACCGGGGTTATTCTGGGGCACGAAGGGATTGGCATTGTCGAGAAAGTCGGCCCTGGCGTAACCACCCTGAAGCCTGGCGATCGCGCGAGCGTGGCCTGGTTCTATGAGGGCTGCGGGCATTGCGAATACTGTAATACCGGTAATGAAACCCTGTGTCGTTCGGTGAAAAACGCGGGCTACACCGTGGATGGCGGGATGGCCGAAGAGTGCATCGTGAAGGCCGATTATGCCGTTAAGGTGCCGGAGGGGCTGGATTCCGCCGCGGCCAGCAGCATTACCTGCGCTGGGGTTACAACCTACAAAGCGGTGAAAATTTCCCATATTCATCCCGGCCAGTGGATAGCTATCTATGGCCTGGGGGGCCTTGGAAATCTGGCGCTGCAGTATGCCAAAAATGTCTTTAATGCCAAAGTGATAGCTATCGACGTGAATGACGCCCAGCTGGCTTTCGCCAAAGAGATGGGGGCGGATATGACGATTAACTCCCGTAATGAAGATGCGGCGAAAATCATTCAGGAAAAAGTGGGTGGCACCCATGCCGCAGTGGTGACGGCGGTCGCCAGGGCGGCTTTCAACTCCGCGGTAGACGCGGTACGCGCCGGTGGCCGCGTGGTGGCCGTTGGTCTGCCGCCGGAGTCAATGGATTTGAATATTCCCCGTCTGGTGCTGGATGGCATCCAGGTGGTGGGGTCTCTGGTCGGAACGCGTAAAGATCTGGAAGAGGCGTTCCAGTTCGCCGCAGAAGGCAAAGTGGTGCCGAAGGTGACTAAACGCCCGGTCGCTGATATTAACGCCATTTTCGAAGAGATGGAGCAGGGTAAAATCAAAGGCCGCATGGTGATCGATTTCGCTGCACGCTAACTCCGCGACAGGAAAGCACTCTCTTCGCGTGGGGGGCTTTCACCGTTAACACGACAGATGGGCCGAAGCCCGTCTGTCGTTTAGTCGTATAACTGGTGACAGGCTTTGCACAGCTCTTCGCCTTCCAGACCGTTGAACAGGTGATTTCTCCTGGCGCGGCACTGGGACGGAGTACAGGTCAGTACGTGCTTAAACGTGCGAGTATAGGATTGCTGGGAACTGAAACTATACTTCTCGGCAATTTCGATGATGCTACAGTCGCCGAATTTCAGATCGCGAATGGAGCGGTGTAGCTTATCGTGACGAATATAGCTGGCTGCGGTAATCGACATCTGGTCGTAAAACATTCTCTGCAGGTGCCACTTGGAGTAGCCGGCAATACGCGACAGATCTTCAAGCGTAATTTTTTCGTGAATATGCTCATCTATCCAGTGAAGAATCTGATGGATAACACCTGCAGAAAAATGATCCCTTCTCATCCCTGACATCCTCCTTGTTGAGATTTTTCCTATTATGCATAGCGTAGTTTATGAAAATGTGTACGTTTCGCAAATTTAGGTTTTTTTTTTCAAGTTATGCAAAGAGGAGGGAACTTTTGATTATTTATCAATCATCTTGATGATTAACTGGGAAAACATTTCTTGCTGCTTTGGTGTTAATTTGTTTAGAAATTCCTCATCCACCATT
This sequence comes from Rosenbergiella sp. YN46, assembly GCF_036620675.1. NCBI lineage: Bacteria > Pseudomonadati > Pseudomonadota > Gammaproteobacteria > Enterobacterales > Erwiniaceae > Rosenbergiella > Rosenbergiella sp. YN46. The sequence goes on along the minus strand of NZ_JAZHEE010000013.1, from coordinate 65,781 downwards.
GTCCCTTTGGGTTGTGATTGCTGAAGCAATTTTTCGCCTTCTTCCGTTAGCCAGATAAAACGTCGTCTTTTGTCGCCGGGATCGCTTTCTCTGCGTACCAGTCCCCGGCTTTCCATACGGCTTAGCATCTCGGCCAGCGTTGCTTTGGTGCTGACCGCGACGTCAATCAGTGCCACCTGTTCAATGCCTGGATTTTCAGCAATAGAGCGCATAACGGCGTATTGCGGTTTGGTGATTTCCGGCAGGATCTGTTGCCAGCGCGAAGTGTGGCGCTGGAACAGCTGGCGCAAAAGGTGGAAAGTTTCGTCTCTGATCGGTTGCATATTTTGCTCCATGGCGGTTTATTAGCCTGCTCATCATAACTGCAGCCGCGTAAAAAATTAATTGATGAATGAATGGAATTTCTGTTGTCCGCCAGCCAGGAAATATCACCTTACTGGTCAGTAATTGTTATTGAGTTTTTGCTTATTGTTACTTATGCCTGTTTTGGTCTGTTATTCTGGTATTTGTTTTTATTATAGCTATATGTGCCATTTTTTTATTATTTTCTGTTTGCTTATGCTGATCTCTGGCGTTATTCCTGAAGCGTAAATGGTGCAGAGCCTGCGCCAGGGCGGGTTTGGTGAGTCTGATTTTTGAATGATGTGACTTAGGTCGTTTTGCCATATTTTCGTCTACCTTCAGTAACTGGGACGTTCGTCCGAGTGGATTTTTTGTGCGCATTTTGACAGGAGAGATTGTCCGCTGCCATCAATCATGGCACATTAAATAACAACGTTCGTATGCGAACAAATTTCAGGAGATACTATGAGGTTGATTGTCGGCATGACGGGGGCCACGGGCGCGCCGCTGGGTGTGGCGCTGTTACAGGCTCTGAAAGCGCTGCCGCAGGTAGAGACGCATCTGGTGATGTCAAAGTGGGCTAAAACCACCATTGAACTGGAAACGCCCTGGCAGGCGCATGATGTCGCCGCTCTGGCTGATGTGGCGCATAGCCCGGCCGATCAGGCCGCCACTATCTCATCCGGCTCCTTTCGTACCGACGGCATGATCATCATCCCCTGCAGTATGAAGACGCTGGCCGGTATTCGCGCCGGATACGCAGAAGGGCTGGTGGGGCGGGCCGCAGACGTGGTGCTGAAAGAGGGGCGTAAGCTGGTTCTGGTTCCCAGAGAAACGCCGCTTAGCACTATTCACCTGGAAAATATGCTGGCGCTTTCCCGTATGGGCGTGGCGATGGTTCCCCCTATGCCGGCTTACTACAACCACCCACAGACGATTGATGACGTCACCCACCATATTGTGGCCCGGGTGTTGGATCAGTTTGGTCTTGAGCCTCCGCTGGCCCGGCGCTGGCGGGGGTTACGTCACGCACGACAGCAGGCGCAATCTGTTTATAAGGAGGAATAGCATGGCTTTTGATGATTTACGTGGATTTCTGCAGGAGCTGGACGAACAGGGACAGCTCCTGCGCATCGACGAACAGGTGAAAGCGGAACCGGATATCGCCGCCGCCGCTAACGCCACGGGACGTATCGGCGAAGGCGCTCCCGCCTTGTGGTTTGATAACATTGAAGGGTTTACCGATGCCCGGGTTGTGATGAACACCATTGGTTCCTGGCAGAACCACGCCATCTCTATCGGTCTGCCTCCCAATACACCGGTGAAGGAGCAGATCGATACCTTCATCAAACGCTGGGATGACTTCCCGGTGGCGCCGGAGCGCCGCATCAATCCGCCGTGGGCGGAAAACAGCGTCGATGGCGATGAGATTAACCTGTTCGATATTCTGCCGCTATTTCGTCTGAACGACGGCGATGGCGGCTTCTATCTGGATAAATCCTGCGTGGTTTCCCGGGATCCGTGCGATCCGGATAACTTCGACAAGCAGAATGTCGGGATCTACCGCATGGAAGTCAAAGGCAAGCGCAAGCTTGGCCTGCAGCCGGTGCCGATGCATGACATCGCCCTTCATCTGCATAAGGCGGAAGAGCGGGGCGAGGATCTGCCGGTGGCTATCACTCTGGGCAACGATCCCATTATTACCCTGATGGGCGCCACGCCGCTGCGCTATGACCAGTCGGAGTATGAGATGGCTGGCGCCCTGCGAGGCAGCAGTTATCCCATCGCCACCGCGCCGCTAACGGGTTTTGATGTGCCCTGGGGATCGGAGGTGATCCTGGAAGGGGTGATCGAAGGGCGTAAGCGCGAGATCGAAGGGCCTTTCGGCGAATTTACCGGCCACTACTCCGGCGGTCGTAACATGACCGTAGTACGCATCGATAAAGTCAGCTACCGCAGCAAACCGGTCTTTGAATCCCTCTACCTGGGCATGCCATGGACTGAGATTGACTACCTGATGGGGCCTGCGACTTGCGTACCGTTGTACCAGCAACTGAAGGCGGAATTCCCTGAAGTACAGGCGGTAAACGCCATGTACACTCACGGGCTGCTGGCGATTATCTCTACGAAGAAACGCTACGGTGGTTTCGCCCGGGCCGTTGGCCTGCGGGCGATGACTACGCCCCACGGCCTGGGCTATGTGAAGATGGTTATCATGGTGGATGAAGATGTCGATCCCTTTAACCTGCCGCAGGTGATGTGGGCGCTGTCGTCCAAGGTGAATCCGGCAGGCGATCTGGTACAGTTGCCGAATATGTCGGTGCTGGAGCTGGATCCCGGCTCAAGTCCGGCAGGGATCACCGAAAAATTGATCATCGACGCCACCACGCCGGTAGCGCCGGATACGCGCGGGCATTACAGCCAGCCGGTAAAAGATCTGCCGGAAACGAAGGTCTGGGTAGAAAAACTGACCGCCATGCTGGCGGAGCGTCGCTAAACAAACCGAAGGAGGTAACCGATGATTTGTCCACGCTGTGCCGATGAGCACATTGAGGTAATGGCGCTTTCCCCGGTGAAGGGCGTCTGGACGGTGTATCAGTGCCAACACTGCCTGTACACCTGGCGTAATACCGAACCGCTGCGTCGTACCAGCCGGGAACACTATCCGCAGGCGTTTCGGATGACCCAGCAAGATATCGATAACGCGCCTCAGGTACCGACCATTCCGCCGCTGCTATAGCGTTAATTTCCCTCTCCCTGTCAGGGAGAGGGAAAAGGGCGTTACTTCCGGGCTTCGCCGCCCAATCCTTCCACCAGGCTTTCAATCAGCGCCGTCAGCTCGCCGGTCATCAGGGTGAAGTCAGCATCGAAACGCTGTGCCACATCTTCTCTGTCGATATCATCATTCCGATCGCGCAGTTCGTCGCAGAACTTCAGGCGCTTGAGCGATCCATCGTCGCAAATGACAAACTGGATCCGCTGCTGCCAGTCGAGCGCTAGTTTAGTGACCACTTTGCCGGCTTCAATATGCACGGCGATCTCGTCGCTCACCAGATCCTGCTTTTTGGCGCGAATGACGCCGCCGTCTTCCAGCAGCGCTTTAAGCTCCGCTTCATCCAGCAACTGGAAGCCCTGGGGAACGCTGCCGCCGCGAACCCATTCGGTCAGGGTCAGCTCAATGGGATTTTCCATCGACAGCGGCACTACCGGCAGAGATCCCAGGCTTTTACGCAGCAGAGCCAGCGTATCTTCCGCTTTTTTGGCGCTGGCGCAGTCCACATAGATCAACCCGTTGACGCTGTCTATCCACATCATGGTCTGACTGAAGCGGCTGAAAGCGCGGGGCAGCAGGTCGTGCAGCACTTCGTCTTTCAGGGAGTCTTTTTCGGTCTTCTTCAGCTTACGCCCCTGATCCGCTTCCAGCTTGCGGATCTTTGAATCCAGCGCCTGTTTGACCACCGGCGATGGCAGGAGCTTCTCTTCCTTGCGGGCACAAACCATAATCTGCCCGTTAACGGCGTGGGTTAGCGCATCGCTCTGTGGCCCCATTGGCGGTACCCAGCCGGTTTTTGCCATATCCTGGCTGCCGCAGGGAGTAAAGCTGAAGAGTGCCAGCTGTTTTTCCATCTCTTCGGGTAGCAGACTGATGTCGCGGCTGAGACGGTAAACCATTACATTTTTGAACCACAGCATGATCGATAACCTTGATAAGCCAAACGCAGCGGGCATGATAGCGAATTGCCGCGCGGGTTTCATTGTCTTTCCCTGGGCGGCACTCTATTCTGTTGATTATCCCCGTAATACTTCAGGCTGCAGGTGCGTTGGCTACGCTCAGTTATTCGGCCCATCCATGGGACTCGCCCCTTCGGGGCCGTGCTGAAGCAGGTTCATATCTATCTGTAGCAGATATGTCCTGCAACTCGAATTATTTAGGGGAATCTCTAAAATATAACGATTTAAGGAGACCCGCCGTGCGTATCGGTATCGATCTCGGGGGAACTAAAACAGAGGTCATCGCACTGGCCGATGACGGGCGTCAGCTTTATCGTCACCGTCTGCCCACGCCGCATGATGACTACTCACAAACCATTGAGACCATCGCCGCGCTGGTGGCGATGGCGGAAGAACATATCGGTGAGCGTGGCAGCGTTGGGGTGGGCATCCCCGGCGCGATTTCTCCTGCCACTGGTCTTGTGAAAAACGCTAACTCCACCTGGCTTATCGGTCAGCCTTTCGATAAGGATCTGGCCCGGCGACTGGGGCGCGAGGTAAGAATCGCCAACGACGCTAACTGTCTGGCGGTTTCTGAAGCGGTAGACGGAGCCGCCGCCGGCGCGCAGAGTGTTTTTGCCGTGATTATTGGCACCGGCTGTGGTGCGGGGCTGGCGTTGAACGGGCGCTGCCATGACGGCCGCAATGCGGTGGCCGGGGAGTGGGGCCACAATCCGCTGCCGTGGATGGACGATGACGAACTGCGCTACCGCGACGAAGTGGCCTGTTATTGCGGGAAGGCTGGCTGTATCGAAACCTTTATCTCCGGCACCGGATTCGCCAGAGATTATCAGCGCCTGAGCGGCAACGCGCTGCGTGGCGCTGAAGTAATGGCCCTGGCGGAGCAGGGGGACGACAGGGCCTCGCTTGCGATTCAGCGCTACGAACAGCGGCTGGCGAAATCGCTGGCGCATGTGGTGAACATCCTCGACCCGGACGTGATTGTGCTGGGTGGTGGCATGAGCAACGTTTCGCGTCTGTACCGCACGGTGCCGCCGTTGATGAAATCCTGGGTATTTGGCGGCGAATGCGCAACCCCGGTGCTGCAGGCGCAGCACGGCGATTCCAGCGGCGTACGCGGTGCCGCCTGGCTGTGGCCGCTTAACGGCTGAGCATTTGGCGACGCCTGCGGGGCGCCGCTACTTCACGGCAAACTGACTTTCCAGACGGCTGATGCCCAGCCCGTTGATCTTCCTGACTCTGACCTGCACCGGGATGCGCTCCTTCATGGCCTCTACGTGGCTTATCACCCCAATGATTTTGCCGCTGGCGTTCAGGGCGTCCAGTGCATCGAGAGCGATATCCAGGGTGCGGGCGTCCAGGGTGCCAAACCCTTCATCAAGGAACAGCGAGTCGATGCGGGTGCGGTGGCTAACCAGATCGGAAAGGGCCAGCGCCAGCGCCAGGCTCACCAGGAAGCTTTCTCCTCCCGACAGGGTACGGGTGTCGCGCACCGCATCACCCTGCCAGGTATCCACGACTTCCAGCTCCAGGGAGTCGCTCTCTTTGCGCTGCAGCAGATAGCGGCCATACAGACGGGTTAACTGGCGGTTTGCCAGCCAGACCAGGTTATCCAGCGTCAGCCCCTGGGCAAAGCGGCGGAATTTATCGCCTTCCCGGGAGCCAATCAGATGATTCAGGTGGCTCCACTCTTCCTGCGTCTGTTGAGTTGCCGCGATTTGCGCCATCAGACTCTGGCGACGCTGGCGATTTTCATCATCGTGGCGCAGCTGCTGGCGCAGTTCCCCCTGGCGGGCCGCGTTGGCGCGAAGCTCGCCGGCCAGCGCCTCCAGCCGCCGGGCGATAAGCGCAGGATCGTCCTGTTCGCTGGCCTGTTCCGGGCGCTGTTCCCGGCTGTCGCGCAGCGCGCGTTCGGCTTCGTCCAGCAGGGTTTGCTGTTGATGACAGGCCCTTTCCAGGGCGATTTTGCGTTGCTCCAGCGCCTGCAGGTTATCGTCGTCCAGCCGGGCGGCAAGGAACGCCGCTTCATTGGCAAAATCGCTGGCGTCAAGCCGCTGGCTGAAGTCGCGACTGGCGGTTTCCAGGTGCTGGCGTTGCTCTTTTTCCTGATGCGCCAGGCTCTGGCTTCTGCCTGCCAGTGACAGGCAATCATCGTGAACTTTATGCCAGTCGTCCGGCACCTGAACGGGCTCGACGTCGTTTTCCTCCTCTTCCTGGGGCAGGGTAGCGAGTACCTGCTCCATGCGTTGTAGCCGGGTCTGGAGCTGAGGAAGCTGTTCCTGATGCTGCTGCCACTGGCGGCTTTCCGACTCGCGGGCCTCAAGCCACGCCGATTCATGGCCGGTATCGGGCCAGGTCAGGCCCAGCGTCGCCAGATTCTGTTGGATTGTCTGCAACTGACGCTCCTGCTCTTCGGTTAGCGACAGGTGCTGTGCCTGCGTCGCTTTATACTGCGTTTCCAGCTCAATGCGTTGCAGCAGCGCGCGCAGCCGCAGCTCTTCCTGTTCCTGTTGTTCCAGCCAGGGGCTAACCGGTTCCGTCGTGGCAAAACTGGTGCCGAGTTCGCTATTGAGCTGGCGCCACGCTTTTTCCAGTTCGTTCTGCTCTTCCGTCAGCCGTTTGCCATCGACTTCCAGCTGGGCGCGGCGCTGCTGCCAGGCCTCCAGCTGGCCGCGCAACGCGGCGCCCTGATCCGCCAGCGCGCTTGTTTCACGTTCCAGCTGTGCCAGACGCTGCTGATTCTCTCCGGGCTCCAGAGACTGATAGCGTTCGACGGCGGGATGTTGAGTGGAGCCGCACAGCGGGCAGGGCTGCTCCGGCTGCAACCGGGCACGCTCGTCATGAAGCCTGACGATGGTTTGTTCCAGGGCGCAAATCTTCTGCACCTCTTCCGCCAGCTGTTTTTTGTGGCGAAAGGCTGTGCGTTTCTCTTCCAGCGTTTTTTCCTGTTCGGTGATTCGGGCGATGAGGCTCTGCCGTTCTTTATGCAGCTCCTGTTGACGCTGGGTCAAAGGGGCGAAGCGCGAGTGGAGCAGCGCTAGACGGCTACGCAGCGGGCGCTCCGTCGCCATCTTTTGTAAATGCTCACTCACCTGGACGTGCCCGTCGTTGGGGCCGGCTTCAGGAAGTTGACTGAGTCGTTCATCCAGCTCTTTCAGGGTATTGGCGAGGGCGGTAAGTTGCTGCTGATCCCGCTGCCGCTGGTTGAACGCGGCGCGCCAGCCCGCCAGTTCATCGCGCCAGCGGGAAAAATGTGAGTGCTCGCTTAGCCAGTTTTCCAGCGTTTTATGGCGCTGGCGAAGGTCATCGGCCTGATGCCGGGCGCCGCGGCGAATCTGGCGGCGGCGGGTCTGCCGCTCCAGAAGCTGTGTTGCTATCTGACGCTGCTGCTGCTGGGTGGCCTCCAGCGTTTGCGCCTGCTGCTGACGCTGCTGCCACAGGGGCTGTAGGCGGGCGGCGGGCAGCGCTCGCGCCAGTCGGGCGAGATCCGGCCCGGCCTGTTCCAGCGCCTGGCGGGCCTGGTTCAGGGCATGCTGCGCCTGTTCCCGCCGCTGGCGAAGCCTAGCTAATTGCTGTAGCCACTGATGATGGCGCTGGCGCTGCTGCTGTTCGCCGGACAGGACTTTCTCTTCGTCAGTGAGCGCCTGCAAACATTGAGTTAACTGCTGCCGCTGGATTTCGTCAAGCAAAGTGACGCCGCCTGCCTGGGCTTCCAGCTGTTCCAGTTCGCTTTTGGCCTGGCGGTGCTGTTCGAAAACCCGGGCTGACAGGCGACCGTAGATTTCAGTGCCGGTCAGCTCTTCGAGCAGCGCCGCCCGGGTGTTGGCATCGGCATTGAGGAAGGCGGCGAACTGCCCCTGAGAGAGCAGCATCGATTTGGTGAAACGATCGTAGTCCAGCCCGGAAAGTTGTTCCTGAAGCTCCAGTTTGTCTTTGACCTTGTCCGCCAGAATTTCGCCGCTGTCACAGCGCGCCAGCTCTACTCTGGGAGCCTGGAGCTTGCCGTCCGCCTGGCCTCTGGCCCGGTTCTGGCTCCAGAAAGCGCGATATGCTACGCCCCGGACTTCAAATTCCACCTCGGCCAGACAGTCGGCGCAGTCCCGGGTCATCAGCTCGTTCTGGCTCTGGGAGATGCCGCTCAGGCGCGGCGTTTTGTGATATAACGCCAGGCAGATGGCGTCCAGTAGGGTGGTTTTCCCGGCACCGGTCGGCCCGGTAATGGCAAACAGGCCGTTACTGACGAAGGGTTCGGCGCTGAAATCAATCTTCCATTCGCCGCGCAGCGAGTTCAGGTTGCGCAGGCGCAGGGTTAAAATTTTCATGCTTCATCCTCCTGATGCAGGGTTTCCAGAGTCTGGGCGAACAGCAGCCGCAGCTGCGTTTCCCGCTCGGGATCCAGCCCTTCCTGCGCCAGGCGGCGGCTAAAGACATCGTCTACGCTCAGCTCGCTCAGGGTCTCTTTGTGTTGATTGTCGATAGCCCGCTGACGCTGTTCGCGGCTGCGGCGAATCAGCACCACTTCCAGCGGCAAATCTTCCGTCAACTGGCGAATGTGGCGCTGCATATCATGCAGGTATTCGTCGCTGGTCACTTCAATGTCCAGCCAGGTGATTGGCTGTTTGGGGGCGTCGCGCCAGGCCTCAAGCTGCTGTTCTATCTGCGCCAGCGAGCCTTTTATCAGCGCCAGCGGCTGGGTGACGGGAACCGGAAGTGCTTCGATTTCGCTCAGGGCGGCGTCCTCAAAACTGACCAGGCTGACACTCTTCTCTTTGCCCGTTTCGTCAAAACTCAGGGCGATGGGAGAACCGCTGTAGCGTATATGCGCCATGCCGCCTACGCTCTGGGGGCGGTGGATGTGGCCCAGGGCGATATAATCGGCCGGAGGAAAGTTCCGGGCCGGAAAAGCATCCAGAGTGCCGATATAGATATCGCGCACCGAATCGCTGGCGGTTACGCCGACGGTGGTCAGATGGCCGGTGGCGATGATGGGGAGGCTGCGCTGACCGCGCAGCGATAGCGCCGCATTATAAAGGCACTGATAGTGCTGGCTGATGGCCTCCAGCAGCGAGAGCTGCTTGTCGTGACCATCTTGACCCGCCTGGCTTTGTAGCAGATCCCGCGGTCGTAAAAAGGGAATGGGGCACAAAATGGCGCCGACGGAGCCATCGCGGCGCGTCATCTCCAGCGGTTTATCGCCAGGCGTTGCCACCACGCAGGTATTCAGGCAGGCCAGTAACTCCCGGGATTCATTCAGGGTCGCGACCGAGTCGTGGTTACCCGCCAGAATATAGAGTGCGCAGCCGGTCTGCTGCAATTTGACCACGAAGCGGTTATACAGCTCGCGAGCGTAGCTGGGCGGCGAGCCGGTATCGAAAATATCACCCGCCACAATAATGGCGTCCGCCTGACGATGTTCAGCCTGCTCCAGCAGCCAGTCGAGAAATGCCTGATGTTCGGCAGCCCGGCTTTTGGTATAGAAATTCTGGCCGAGGTGCCAGTCAGAGGTGTGAATGATCCGCATAATTCCCTTCATCCTTCAAGCTACAGGTGCGTTGGCGACGTTCGCTTATTCTGGTCACATAGCTTATCTATGCTCCCGGGGATACGCTATCTTGCCGCCTTCCTGTAACGCGAATGATTTTGGGGCATTTCGGTTCCGGTGGCAAAAAAGCGCGAGGGGGATTATAAACAACCTGGGAGCCTGCGCGCCTCTTCTGTGACGGCATCCGGGAATGAGCGCGTCATTAAAGGGCTGTGTTTTTCATAAATCTGTCATAAAAGTGACGCATAATGGCGCGCATTACAAAATGGCAACCCGAACCCTCGCGACGAGGGCAAGAAAAAATCAGACAGGGCGAATGATGGCGCGACGTATTCTGGTGGTAGAAGATGAGGCTCCAATCCGTGAAATGGTCTGTTTCGTGCTTGAGCAGAATGGTTTCCTGCCGCTTGAAGCGGAAGATTACGATGCCGCTGTGGCACGGCTTAACGAACCCTGGCCTGATTTGATCCTGCTGGACTGGATGTTGCCCGGCGGCTCCGGACTTCAGTTGATTAAGCATCTGAAGCGCCAGCCGATGACCCGGGACATACCGGTGGTGATGCTGACTGCCCGGGGCGAAGAGGAAGACCGGGTGCGTGGGCTGGAAACCGGCGCTGACGATTATATGACCAAACCCTTCTCACCTAAAGAGCTGGTGGCGCGAATTAAAGCGGTAATGCGGCGCATCTCTCCCATGGCGGTAGAGGAGCCTATCGAAATTGAAGGGTTAAGCCTCGATCCCACTTCTCATCGGGTGATGAACGGCGAGCGTCCGCTCGATATGGGCCCCACCGAATTTAAGCTTCTGCACTTTTTTATGACGCATCCCGAACGGGTATACAGCCGCGAACAGCTTCTGAACCAGGTCTGGGGCACTAATGTTTACGTCGAAGACCGGACGGTGGATGTTCATATCCGTCGCCTGCGTAAGGTGCTGGAAAGCAGCGGCCACGATCGCATGGTGCAGACGGTACGTGGTACCGGCTATCGTTTTTCTACCCGTTATTAACCGGTTATTCAGGAGTAAGGCTTTTGCTGGAACGGCTGTCGTGGAAAAGGCTGGCGCTTGAGCTGGCGCTGTGCTGCCTGCCGGCGCTGCTGCTTGGCGCTTTGATGGGGCACCTGCCGTGGTTTTTACTGGCCGCTGTCACGGGGCTTCTGATTTGGCACTTTCATAATCTGCTGCGGCTCTCCTGGTGGCTGTGGGTGGATCGCAGCATGACACCGCCGCCGGGGCGAGGCAGTTGGGAGCCTTTGCTCTATGGCCTGCATCAGATGCAGATGCGCAACAAGAAGCGGCGCAAGGAGTTAGGGAATCTGATCAAACGCTTTCGCAGCGGCGCCGAATCGTTGCCGGATGCGGTGGTGCTGACCACCGAAGAGGGCACCATCTTCTGGTGTAACGGGCTGGCGCAGCAGTTGCTTAATCTGCGCTGGCCAGATGATAACGGCCAGAACATTTTGAACCTGCTGCGCTATCCGGAGTTCAGCCATTATCTGAAACAGCGTGATTTTTCCCGACCGCTGAATCTGGTGCTGAACAGTGGCCGCCATCTGGAGTTTCGGGTGATGCCCTATAGCGATAGCCAGTGGCTGATGGTAGCCAGGGATGTGACCCAGATGCATCAACTGGAAGGGGCTCGTCGTAACTTTTTCGCCAACGTCAGCCACGAACTGCGCACGCCGCTGACCGTGCTTCAGGGCTATCTGGAGATGCTGCGCGACAGCGAACCGGATGGCGCGTTGCGTGATAAGGCGCTGTTGACCATGGAAGAACAGACCCAGCGGATGAGCAGTCTGGTACAGCAATTGCTGACGCTGTCACGCATTGAAGCATCGCCCTCCCTGGATCTGAGTGAAAGCGTGGATATCCCGGATATGCTGCGCCAGGTGGAGCAGGCCGCCCGCTCGCTGGGGCCGGAACACCACTTCACTTTCGATGTGGATGCGCAACTTAAGGTGCGGGGCAATGGCGAACAGTTACGCAGCGCCGTCTCGAACCTGGTCTATAACGCCATCAATCATACGCCTGCCGGGTCTAATATTGCAGTGTGCTGGCAGCGTACTCCGCTGGGGGCGCGCTTTAGCGTCAGCGACGATGGCCCGGGGATAGCGGCCCATCATCTGCCGCGCCTGACGGAGCGCTTCTATCGGGTGGATAAGGCCCGATCGCGTCAGAGCGGCGGTAGCGGCCTGGGACTGGCCATTGTTAAACACGCCCTGAGCCATCATGATACCCGGCTGGAGATAGAAAGCGTTCCCGGGCAGGGCTGCTGCTTTTCGTTTCAGATTCCCGCGCGATTGCTCGTTGAACCCAGACATTAACGCACGAAGGGGGAATTTTCCCGGTAGCGCAGGAAAAGGCCCCGGCGGCTGTTCGCTTTTTATTCGAATGATAAACCGGACTAAAGTTGAAGGATTGGTGTATATCTCTGGTTGTAATTATATATTTGGCATATTGCTCTGGTTTTGGGATCGCTTCTTGCCTTCAAACGCTATAAGCGTTTTAATTGGCCCCCATTATCGTCAGACTGACCAGAATTGCGTGGTATATCGATAAACAATTCTTCGCCGCGCTTGTTGAGAAGTGTTTCTCACTGTCATTTTCTGATAAGACCGCTTTTTCACCACCTGGTCGTGGTGGAAAAATTTGCTGAAATCAACACCACATCCACAGGCAACCCGAATTTATGACCCATCGTTTAACTTCGCGTGACATCATCGCTCTGGGCTTTATGACCTTTGCGCTGTTCGTTGGCGCGGGCAACATCATCTTTCCGCCCATGGTGGGCTTACAGGCCGGCGAGCACGTCTGGTGGGCCTCTTTTGGCTTTCTGATAACCGCCGTTGGTCTGCCGGTAATGACCGTTGTGGCGCTGGCCCGGGTCGGTGGCGGGGTGGATAGCCTTAGCTCCCCCATTGGCCGTCGCGCCGGCGTTCTGCTGGCCACCGTCTGTTATCTGGCAGTGGGGCCGCTGTTCGCCACGCCGCGTACCGCGACCGTCTCCTTTGAGGTCGGCATCGCGCCGCTGACTGGTGATGGCGCCATGCCGCTTCTGATCTACAGCCTGATCTACTTTGCGCTGGTGATCATCGTGTCGCTCTATCCGGGCAAGCTGCTGGATACCGTGGGCCATTTCCTGGCGCCGCTGAAGATTCTGGCGCTGATCGTTCTGGCGATAGCGGCAGTGGTGTGGCCGGCTGGCGGCATCAGTACCGCGACCGAGGCTTACCAGAATGCGCCGTTCTCGAACGGCTTTGTGAACGGCTATCTGACAATGGATACGCTGGGCGCCATGGTGTTTGGTATCGTTATCGTGAACGCGGCTCGTTCCCGCGGCGTAACGGAAGCGAAACTGCTGACCCGTTACACCATCTGGGCTGGGCTGATTGCCGGTGTTGGCCTGACGCTGCTTTACCTGGCCCTGTTCCGTCTGGGATCCGACAGCATGGCGCTGGTAGACCAGTCCGCTAACGGTGCCGCCATCCTGCATGCCTATGTTCAGCACACCTTCGGCGGTTTCGGCAGCTTCCTGCTGGCAGTGCTGATTTTCCTGGCCTGTCTGGTCACTGCGGTTGGTCTGACCTGCGCCTGCGCTGAGTTCTTCGCTCAGTATCTGCCGTTTTCGTATCGCACGCTGGTCTTTATTCTTGGCCTGTTCTCCATGGTTATCTCTAACCTTGGGTTGAGCCATCTGATTCAGATCTCCATCCCTGTGTTGACGTTGATCTACCCCCCCTGTATCGTTCTGGTCGTGCTGAGCTTCACCCGCTCGCTGTGGCACAGCTCCACCCGGGTCATTGCGCCGGCTATGCTGGTCAGCCTGGTGTTTGGAATTATGGATGGGCTAAAAGCCTCTACGCTTGCCTGGCAGCCTGAGTGGGTGACACACCTGCCGCTGGCCAGTCAGGGACTGGCGTGGCTGCTGCCGACAGTGGCAGTGCTGGTTATTTGTGCCATTTGGGATCGCGTGGCAGGACGCCCGACGACGTCTGCTGTGCAGTAACCAGAAAGGTTTGTTGTTAACCACGGGCTTAGCCCCGTGGTTTTTTATTTTAGTGGATTGGTTCAATGGAAAAAAATAAGCTCAAACGTGGCCTGAGTACCCGGCATATACGCTTTATGGCGTTAGGGTCGGCGATCGGCACCGGATTGTTCTATGGTTCGGCCGATGCCATCCGAATGGCGGGGCCGAGCGTACTGCTGGCCTATATTATCGGCGGCGTGGTGGCTTATATCATCATGCGCGCATTGGGTGAGATGTCGGTTCATAACCCGTCGGCCAGCTCCTTTTCCCGCTATGCCCAGGAGAACCTGGGGCCGCTTGCCGGTTATATCACCGGCTGGACCTACTGCTTTGAGATCCTGATAGTGGCGATTGCCGACGTAACGGCATTTGGTATCTATATGGGGGTCTGGTTCCCGACGGTGCCGCACTGGATTTGGGTATTGAGCGTGGTGTTGCTGATTTGCGCCATTAACCTGATGAGCGTGAAGGTGTTCGGCGAGCTGGAGTTCTGGTTTTCTTTCTTCAAGGTTGCCACCATTATTGTGATGATCGTAGCCGGTTTCGGCATCATCATCTGGGGGATTGGCAATAGCGGCCAGCCGACCGGCATTCATAATCTGTGGACCAATGGCGGCTTCTTCGCCAACGGCTGGCTGGGGATGGTTATGTCGCTGCAGATGGTGATGTTCGCTTACGGCGGGATAGAGATTATCGGCATCACCGCAGGCGAAGCGAAAGATCCGGCGAAGTCGATTCCCCGGGCCATTAATTCTGTGCCGATGCGTATTCTGGTGTTCTATGTCGGAACGCTGTTCGTGATTATGTCCATTTATCCCTGGAACCAGGTGGGCACCAACGGCAGCCCCTTTGTCCTGACCTTCCAGCATATGGGTATCGCCTTTGCCGCCAGTATCCTGAACTTCGTGGTGCTGACCGCCTCTCTGTCGGCGATTAACAGCGATGTGTTCGGTGTAGGCCGTATGCTGCACGGTATGGCGGAGCAGGGCAGCGCGCCGAAGATATTCGCGAAAACTTCGCGCAACGGAATTCCCTGGGTAACGGTGGTGGTGATGACGGTGGCGCTGCTGGTGGCGGCGTACCTTAACTACATCATGCCGGAGAACGTGTTCCTGGTCATTGCTTCGCTGGCGACCTTCGCGACCGTCTGGGTGTGGATTATGATTCTGCTGTCGCAGATAGCCTTCCGCCGCCGACTGCCCGCCGACGAAGTTAAGGCTTTGAAGTTTAAAGTGCCTGGTGGAGTCCCTACCACGCTGGTGGGTCTGGTGTTCCTGGCCTTTATCATTGCGTTGATTGGCTATCATCCGGAAACCCGCATCTCGCTGTATGTCGGTTTCGCCTGGATTCTGCTGCTGCTGGTTGGCTGGTGGGTTAAAGGACGCCGCAGTAAATAATCTCTGATCTGGCCGCCAAAACCGGGCGGCCGGACTCCTCCTCTTGTCTCCTCCCCCGAATCTTTTTGTAGTGATGAGCTATCACCGTTTTCCTTATGGCAAGGTGAGGCCAATTTCTGATACGGGGAATTCATCATGTTACAGGCCTGGCATTTGCCGGTCGCGCCCTTTGTGGCCGTCCGGGAGCAGAAAATGACGATTACGCTGTGGCTGGCGGGAGATGCGCTGCCGCAGCGCGTGATGCTGCGCACCGAAATTGATAACGAAGAGACGCCGTTGAAAATGACCCGCCTGGCGCAGGAGCCTCGTCCTGGCGTTGCCGCGTGGCGTGCGACGATCGATTTGAGTCGTGGACAACCGCGTCGCCGTTACTGCTTTAAGCTGCTGTGGGCCGAGCGCCAGCGGTGGTTTGCGCCGCTGGGCTTTAGTGATTTTCCGCCGCCTCGCCTGGAAATGTTTGCCGTGGATGAGCCGAATCATGGCCCTGACTGGGTGGCCGATCAGATCTTCTATCAAATATTCCCGGATCGCTTCGCCCGTAGCGCCCGACGCAAACCGGAACAGGATCGGATATATTGGCATCATGCGGCAAACGGCGAGATTGTGCGCCGCGAATGGCATGAGCCATTAACGGCAGAGGCGGGAGGATCCACTTTTTACGGCGGCGATCTGGACGGAATCAGCGAAAAACTGCCCTGGCTGAAAGCGCTGGGGGTGACGGCGCTGTACCTGAATCCGGTGTTTGTGGCGCCCAGCGTACATAAATACGATACCGAAGATTATCGCCGCGTCGATCCCGCTTTCGGCGGCGATGAGGCGCTGCTGCGCCTGCGCGACAATACCCGGGAGCAGGGAATGCGTCTGATCCTCGACGGCGTGTTCAACCATACCGGCGACACTCATCGTTGGTTCGATCGTCACAGCGAATCGGCGAGCGGCGCCTGCCATAACCCCGCGTCTCCCTGGCGCGACTGGTACAGCTTTTCTTCAGAAGGCAAGGCGCTGGACTGGCTGGGATACCCCAGTCTGCCAAAGCTTGACTACCGAGCCAGCGGCGTAGCGGATGAGATTTATCGCGATGAGAACAGCGTCGTACGCCACTGGCTGCGTGAACCGTGGAATATGGACGGCTGGCGGCTGGATGTGGCTCATATGCTCGGCGAAGGCGGCGGGGCGGGCAATAATCTGCGTCACGTGGCGGGCATACGCCAGGCGGCGAAAGAGACCCGGGCGGACGCTTTCGTCTTCGGCGAACATTTTGGCGACGCGCGCCAGTGGCTTCAGGCCGATGCTGAAGATGCCTCGATGAACTATCGCGGTTTTACCTTCCCTGTGTGGGCGTTTCTGGCGAATACCGATATCTCATACGATCCGCAGCAGATCGACGCCCAAACCTGCGCGGCCTGGATGGAGCAGTACCGCGCCGGGCTGTCGCATCAACAGCAGCTTCGCATGTTCAACCAACTGAACAGCCATGATACGCCGCGCTTTATCTCTCTACTGGGCGACGCTCGGGCGCGTTTGCCGCTGGGCGTGGTCTGGATGTTCTGCTGGCCGGGCGTGCCCGGTATCTACTACGGCGATGAAGTCGGCGTGGAGGGCGATATGGATCCGATGTGTCGTCGGCCATTCCCGTGGGATAAAGCGCAGCAGGACGGCGAGCTGCTGGCGCTCTATCAGCGGCTGGCGAAGCTGCGCCATCAGAGCATGGCGCTACGGCACGGCGGCTGTCAGGTGGTGTTTGCCGAAGGTGATATCCTGGCCTTTGTGCGAGTCTTGCAGCGTGAACGCGTTCTGGTGGTCATTAATCGCGGCGCGGCTTCTAAGATTACGTTGGCGCCATCGCCGCTGTTGGCGGACTGCGAGTGGCGCAGAGCGTTGGGGGGAGGAGCGATTAACGACGAAAGTCTGGAACTGCCCAACTGTTCGGTGACCGTCTGGCGAGGTCGTCAGGGCTATAACCGGCGTTCGCGGGCCAGCGCCATCATACGCGGATAAAACTGCCAGAACAGCCGTTCGAGCGCTTCGTAGTGGTCGTCGAGATCCTGCCAGGAATCGCGCAGCGCCGCCAGCTTCGGGCGGCGGTTTGCCATGCCATTCAGTACCCGGGCGATAAATGCCATATCGGCGTAGCGTTCCAGCCAGCGTTCGGGCCACAGGTAGCGGTTCAGATTGACGAATCGTTCAGGTGCCTGCGGCAGGATAGGAGTGATAGCCGCTTCGGCGCGGGCGACAAACTGCGCTAAGGGTTGGTCGGGACAGATACGCGGCCAGTGGCGCGACAGGAAGTGATCCCAGACCACATCCAGGGTAATGGGGGAAACCCGGCGGGTTTGCGGGCGGAACCATTCCCGGGCGATGCGCACTTCTGGCAGGCCGTCGGTCATGGCGTCGACGCGGCGGTGCATCCAGATGCCAGCAGCCACTTCCGGCGACCACTGCTCATCCGGGTTGCCGCGTACAAAATCGGCCAGCAGATTTCCCGCAAGGGAACTGCGGGCCAGAGTGGCGAGATGCAGGTGGGCGAGAAAGTTCATAAGATCCTTATTTCGTGGTGTAGGGTGGGTTAGCAGTTGCAGGGAAAGCGCCCCGGCACTAGACTAGGCCGCCTGTTTTTAAGCCTGAGTTTCCTGTCATGCGTCTTGCCGATTTCTCTTTCGAACTTCCTGAATCCCTGATCGCCCACTATCCGCAGCCTAATCGGAGCGCCTGTCGCTTATTGTCACTCGATGGGCCGACCGGGCAGCTTACGCATGGCACTTTCACCGATCTGCTCGATAAGCTCAACCCCGGAGATCTGCTGGTCTTTAATAATACCCGGGTGATTCCGGCGCGCCTGTTTGGTCGTAAGGCGAGCGGCGGGCGGATCGAGGTGCTGGTCGAGCGGGTGCTGGACGAGCATCGGGTGCTGGCCCATATCCGTGCCTCCAAAGCGCCGAAGCCGGGTGCCGAACTGCTGCTTGGCGAAGATGAAAGCATCCAGGCCACTATGCTGGCGCGCCACGACGCGCTGTTCGAAGTTCAGTTTAACGACCCGCGCCCGGTACTGGAAATTTTAAATGCGATTGGGCATATGCCGCTGCCGCCCTATATCGACAGACCGGATGAAGAAGCGGACCGTGAACTCTATCAGACGGTCTATAGCGAGAAGCCCGGCGCCGTGGCCGCGCCAACGGCGGGCCTGCACTTCGATGAGCCGCTGCTGGAGGCTCTGCGTCGTAAAGGCGTGGAGATGGTTTTTGTGACCCTGCACGTGGGGGCAGGCACCTTTCAGCCGGTACGGGTAGAAAGCATTGAAGATCATGTGATGCACTCTGAATATGCAGAAGTGCCCCAGGATGTTGTAGATGCGGTGCTGGCCTGTAAGGCTCGCGGCAATCGGGTTATCGCGGTGGGTACCACCTCAGTACGTTCGCTGGAAAGTGCGGCCCAGGCGGCGCAGCAGGATATCATCGCGCCGTTTTTCGACGACACGCAGATCTTTATTTATCCCGGCTACCAGTACCGGATTATCGATGCGCTGATCACCAACTTCCACCTGCCGGAGTCCACGCTGATTATGCTGGTTTCCGCTTTTGCGGGATATCAGCACACCATGCACGCCTATCAGGAGGCGGTAAAAGCGGAATACCGATTTTTCAGCTATGGCGATGCGATGTTTATCACGTACAATCCGCAGGCCATTAATGATCCCCTCACCCTGACCCTCTCCCCAGAGGGGAGAGGGGATTAACAGCCATGGTTTCTCCCTCATCCGGAGGGAGAGGGGATTAAAAGCCATGGTTTCTCCCTCATCCGGAGGGAGAGGGGATTAAAAGTCATGGTTTCTTTCTCATCCGGAGAGCGAAGGGGATTAAAAGCCATGGTTTCTCCCTCATTCCGAGGGAGAGGGGATTAAAAGCCATGGTTTCTCTCTCATCCCGAGGAGGGGATTAAAAGTCATGGTTTCTCCCTCATCCGGAGAGCGAGGGATTAACCCCCCTGGTTTTGACCTTCCCCCTCTCCCTCAGGGAGAGGGCCGGGGTGAGGGGCGTTTTAACCGTCAGACTGTGTATCTGATTGGAGGATAAGTGAAATTTGAACTTCAGACCACCGATGGTCGCGCACGTCGCGGTCGTCTGGTGTTTGAACGCGGTACGGTGGAAACCCCCGCGTTTATGCCAGTAGGCACCTACGGCACCGTTAAAGGAATGACGCCGGAAGAGGTGGAAGCCACCGGCGCGCAAATAATCCTGGGCAATACTTTTCACCTGTGGCTGCGTCCTGGCCAGGAGATTATGAAGCTGCATGGCGATCTGCACGACTTTATGCAGTGGAAAGGGCCGATTCTGACCGATTCCGGCGGTTTTCAGGTCTTCAGCCTGGGGGATATTCGTAAGATCACCGAAGAGGGCGTGCACTTCCGTAACCCAATCAACGGCGATTCTATTTTCCTGAGTCCGGAAAAGTCGATGGAGATTCAGTACGATCTCGGCTCCGATATCGTGATGATCTTCGACGAATGCACCCCGTACCCGGCGGACTGGGATTACGCTAAACGTTCGATGGAAATGTCCCTGCGCTGGGCGAAACGCAGCCGCGATCGCTTCGACCAGTTGAATAACCCGAATGCGCTGTTTGGTATCATTCAGGGCAGTGTTTACGAAGATTTACGAGATATCTCGGTTAAAGGGCTGGTAGAGATAGGTTTTGATGGCTACGCTGTCGGCGGCCTGGCTGTCGGCGAACCGAAAGCGGATATGCATCGCATTCTTGAGCATGTCTGCCCGCAGATTCCGGCGGACAAGCCGCGGTACCTTATGGGCGTGGGGAAACCGGAAGATCTGGTGGAAGGGGTGCGCCGCGGTATCGATATGTTCGACTGCGTGATGCCGACCCGTAATGCGCGCAACGGCCACCTGTTTGTGACCGATGGCGTGGTGAAAATTCGCAATGCGAAGCATAAGAGCGATACGTCGCCGCTGGATCCGGAGTGTGATTGCTACACGTGTCGCCATTATTCGCGCGCTTACCTGCATCATCTTGATCGCTGTAATGAAATTCTGGGCGCGCGGCTCAATACCATTCATAATCTGCGTTACTACCAGCGTTTGATGGCCGGTTTACGCCAGGCTATCGAAGAGGGTAAATTAGAGCACTTCGTCGCGGACTTTTACACACGTCAGGGTAAACCGGTCCCAGCGTTATCTGTTGATTAATCTAAAAATGAGGGAAAATTAATGAGTTTTTTCATTTCTGATGCTGTTGCCGCTACCGGCGCTCCGGCTCAGGGTAGCCCAATGTCGCTGATTCTGATGCTGGTGGTTTTCGGCCTGATTTTCTACTTTATGATCCTGCGTCCGCAGCAGAAGCGTACCAAAGAGCATAAAAAACTGATGGACTCCATCGCCAAGGGTGATGAAGTGCTGACCAACGGCGGTCTGGTTGGGCGCGTTTCTAAAGTGGCGGAAAATGGCTACATCGTTATGGCGCTGAACGACACCACCGAAGTGGTCATCAAACGTGACTTCGTCGCAGCTGTCCTGCCGAAAGGCACTATGAAGGCGCTGTAATTTTCCGTTTTCCCAAAGGGAACTGCCGTGTTAAACCGTTATCCTTTGTGGAAGTACATCATGCTGATCGTCGTTCTTGTCGTCGGTCTGCTGTATGCGCTCCCCAACCTGTATGGTGAGGATCCGGCCGTTCAGATCACTGGCGCGCGCGGCGTCGCCGCCAGTGAGCAAACGCTGAACCAGGTCCAGAACACCTTAAAAAAAGAACAAATTTCCGCGAAGTCGATAGCGCTGGAGGATGGTTCAATCCTTGCCCGCTTTGACTCCACTGATACACAGCTGCGCGCCCGAGAATCCCTGATGGAAGTACTGGGCGACCAGTACGTTGTGGCGCTCAACCTTGCTCCCGCCACCCCACGCTGGCTGTCGGCCATTGCTGCCGAGCCGATGAAACTGGGGCTTGATTTGCGCGGTGGCGTTCACTTCCTGATGGAAGTGGATATGGAAACCGCTCTGGGCAAACTTCAGGAGCAGAATATCGACAGCCTGCGCAGCGATTTGCGCGACAAGGGCATTGCCTGGAGCAACGTACGTAAAGCCAGCAACTATGGCGTGGATATCTCTTTTCGCAGCGGCTCCGCGCGTGATGAAGCGGTTTCTTACCTGCAGGGCCGTCATCGTGACCTGGTGATTAGCGGCCAGGGCAGTAATGGCCTGCGCGCCGTGATGTCTGACGACAGGCTGCGCGAAGCGCGTGAATATGCGGTACAGCAGAACATTAACATCCTGCGTAATCGTGTAAACCAGTTGGGTGTTGCTGAACCGCTGGTACAGCGACAGGGCGCCGATCGTATCGTGGTCGAACTGCCGGGTATCCAGGACACCGCACGTGCTAAAGAAATTCTTGGCGCCACGGCGACCCTGGAGTTCCGTCTGGTGAACACCAGCGTCGATCAGTCCGCTGCCGCTTCCGGCCGCGTACCGGGCGATTCTGAAGTGAAGAAAACCCGCGAAGGGCAGCCGGTTGTGCTGTACAAGCGCGTGATTCTGACCGGCGACCATATCACCGACTCCACCTCCAGCCAGGATGAGTACAACCAGCCGCAGGTGAATATCTCGCTGGACAGCGCTGGCGGTAACATCATGTCTAACTTCACCAAGGACAACATCGGTAAGCCGATGGCGACCCTGTTTGTGGAGTACAAGGATAGCGGTAAGAAAGATGCCAATGGGCGCGCCATCCTGGCGAAGCAGGAAGAAGTGATCAACGTGGCGAACATTCAGTCGCGTCTGGGCAACAGCTTCCGTATTACCGGTATCAGCAACCCGAATGAAGCCCGTCAGCTTTCCCTGCTGCTGCGCGCCGGTGCGTTGATTGCGCCGATTCAGATTGTGGAAGAGCGCACTATTGGGCCGACCCTGGGGATGCAGAACATCAAGCAGGGCCTGGAAGCCTGTCTGTGGGGGCTGGCGGCGTCCATCATCTTTATGGTCTTCTTCTATAAGAAGTTCGGCATCATCGCCACCTCTGCGCTTATCGCTAACCTGGTGTTGATCGTTGGGGTAATGTCGCTGCTACCGGGAGCCACGTTAACCATGCCGGGGATCGCCGGTATCGTTCTCACGCTGGCGGTGGCGGTGGATGCCAACGTACTGATTAATGAACGTATTAAGGAAGAGCTTAAGAACGGGCGTTCGGTACAGCAGGCGATTCACGAAGGCTATAAGGGCGCGTTTAGCTCCATTATCGACGCCAACATTACCACGCTGATTACCGCCATCATTCTTTACGCCGTCGGTACCGGCTCCATCAAGGGCTTTGCCATTACCACCGCTATTGGTGTGGCGACCTCGATGTTCACCGCTATTGTCGGCACGCGCGCCATCGTCAACCTGTTGTACGGCGGCAAGCGTATTAACAAGCTGTCTATCTGAGGAGTGAGTTGTGGCACAGGAATATACCGTTGAACAACTCAACCACGGCCGTAAAGTCTATGACTTTATGCGCTGGGACAATGTCGCCTTTGCCATCTCCGGGCTGTTGCTGATCGCCTCGATTGCTATTATCGGCGTGAAAGGCTTCAACTGGGGATTGGACTTTACAGGCGGTACGGTCATTGAGATCAACCTGGAACAACCGGCGCAGATGGATGTGATGCGTGAAGCGCTGGAAAAAGCGGGCTTTGCCGAACCGCAGCTGCAGAATTTTGGCAGCAGCCGTGACGTGATGGTGCGTATGCCGCCGGCGGAAGGCGAAGCTGGCGGTCAGGCGCTGGGTAACAAAGTCGTTAGCGTGATTAACGAAGCGACCAGCCAGCATGCAACCGTGAAGCGTATCGAGTTCGTCGGGCCCAGCGTAGGGGCCGATCTGGCCCAGGCCGGGGCCATGGCGCTGCTGGTGGCGCTGATCAGTATCCTTATCTATGTGGGGTTCCGCTTTGAGTGGCGTCTGGCGCTGGGGGCGGTGATCGCGCTGGCGCACGATGTGGTGATTACTCTGGGGATTCTGTCGCTGTTTCATATCGAGATAGACCTGACCATCATTGCTTCGCTGATGTCGGTTATCGGTTACTCGCTGAACGACAGTATCGTGGTTTCCGACCGTATTCGTGAGAACTTCCGCAGAATTCGTCGCGGTACTTCTTACGAAATCTTTAACGTGTCGCTGACCCAGACCCTGAGCCGTACTCTGATGACCTCCGGAACCACGCTGGTGGTGGTTCTGATGCTCTATATCTTCGGCGGCGCGATGCTGGAAGGCTTTTCGCTGGCGATGCTGATCGGGGTATCCATCGGAACCGTCTCTTCCATCTATGTGGCGTCGGCTCTGGCGCTGAAGCTGGGGATGAAGCGCGAGCACATCCAGCAGCAGAAGGTGGAAAAAGAGGGAGCGGATCAGCCGTCGATTCTGCCATAAGCGGCATCAGCCCAAAAAAAAACCGCGACGTTTCTGGCGTCGCGGTTTTTTTTTGGCCAGGTAATGCCCGGCGCTTAGAAGTTGTACCCCACCACCAGGTAGTAACCCCAGCCGGTAGAGCGAACCCGGAAGTCGCCCTTACCGAAGTTCATCTCCGGGCCATCCTGCCACTGGCCGCCGTTATGGAAGTAACGGGCGACAAATGAGTAGTGCCAGTGGTCGTAGTTCAGCGCCAGAATGTGGCTGGAGGCGATGGAATTACTGGTGCGATTCGGTTCATCGCCCAGATCGGAACCCCAGTCGAAGTTGGTAAAGCCGATGTAGCTCAGCTTGCCGCCCCACAGATCGGTGATAGGCACAAAGTATTTAATTTTGAAGCGGTAGCCATCCCAGCTGTCTTCGTTAGCCGCGCCGTAGTTTTCCCACTGATATTTGGCGTAGACGTTAAGCGACAGGCTCATCGGCAGGCCAGTATCGATATCGGTACCCAGGCCCATATACCAGGTATTCTGTCGGTTAGCGCTGTTACGGCCCATATCGTAGATATAGTTGTTGGCAAAGTACCACTCTTTAAACGGGCCGACGCTCAGATCCAGACCGGTCAGTTTGTCGATGGAAAAACGCGGTTCGATCTCCATAAACAGCGGAGATCCGTGATTCCAGATACCGGTGGAATTGCCGTCGCCGCCGAAGAAACGCGGGGCGTCGATATAGCCGTAGAAATCAAACCAGTCCTTCTTCGCAAAGGCTTCGTATTCCAGGTAGGTATCGTTACGCAGTTGAGGCCCGAAGCGGGTGTGGTAGCTACCCACCACGTTGACGCTCTGATGCCACCAGTCCGAGATGTATTCGCTATTACCATCCGCAGCGCTTGCGGAAAAGGAGCAGGAAAGCGCTGCTGCGGCACCTGCCGCTAACATTATTTTTTTCATCATTTCGCCACTGTTTTCGGTTGTCCGGGAACATTTCCGGGAAGCCGGCGCATCTCAGCGCGCCGTAGCAAGGCTGGCTATTATAAATAAGCCTTTCTCACAAAAATGTGTCTTTTTTCACGCGATTATCATTTAGGTAATCGATTGCCTTCACAAATAAGTGATAAAGACGCCGGAATTCTACGCATTCCGTCAGATTTATCCAGTCCGGGGGCACATTAGCAATAAAGGATTTTTGTATGGCGGGGAAGGCGCCCGTCCATCCGTCGGATGAACGGGCGGAAGCTTAGCTGGCGAAAGGGGATTTGGCCGGCGGCTGATAGCTGGGATCCGACGGAACAATATCGTGTACCCGGATAAAGCCCAGTTGATCCGGCGTGATACCCGGCAAATCGAGTGGGATATCGACATCACTTGGCACCAGCACGCTTTTCGGCACATTAATTGGGTGGGTCTGCACGTTAACTTCCTGGTAGTTTTCCAGGGTGCCCTGTAACTGACCCCATTCTACCTTGCCGCTAAAGGCGGGCAGCGGTGCGCTGTTACCACCGTGAATGGTGAGTGTGGCGCGGGTGCCATTATTGGTCGCGACTACATTGCTTAGGGTCATGGTCAGGGTGCCTATCTGGCTATCCAGTTGGGCGGCGGCTTTCGAATCCGGCAACAGGTAAGCGCCGCTGGTGGAACTGGCGTTCAGGGCGTTCTGCTGGGTTAGCTTCACTGACTGCTGGCTCAGCTTATTCATTTGCTGATTCATTGCCTGCACCTCATTGCTGACCTGGCGCACCTCTTTTTGGGCGGCGCAGGCAGTGAGCGTGAAAAGACTTCCTGCCAGAATCAGCTTCAGGCAACGTGTTGTCATCATAAAAAGGTTCCTTGTGTTCAGTGAGTTACTGTAATAGTAGAAGCTGTGTGACGGAAAACATAGATCCTTTGTCTCAAAGCCCTGGCCTCTTTGTTGTCCCGGGCGTTACAGGGTAAACTGTAAAACAGTCATCATTTCCGGATACAGGTAGCCCTATGCATTGCCCATTTTGTTTCGCTGTGGACACCAAAGTGATCGATTCCCGCCTGGTGGGCGAGGGATCGTCGGTACGTCGCCGCCGTCAGTGCCTGGTGTGCCACGAGCGCTTTACCACTTTCGAAGTGGCGGAGCTGGTTATGCCACGGGTGATAAAAAGCAACGATGTCCGCGAGCCTTTTAACGAAGACAAACTGCGCAGCGGCATGCAAAAAGCGCTGGAAAAGCGGCCGGTCAGTTCTGATGACGTCGAAATGGCGTTAAATCATATTAAATCCCAGCTACGCGCGACCGGTGAGCGCGAAATTCCCAGTAAAGAGATCGGCAATCTGGTCATGGAACAGCTTAAAAAGCTGGATAAAGTGGCCTACATTCGTTTTGCTTCTGTTTATCGCAGCTTTGAAGATATTCGCGAATTTGGCGAAGAGATTGCCCGTTTACAGGACTGATGCTCATGCAGGACCAAATCTATATGGCGCGTGCGCTGGAGCTTGCGCGCCGTGGGCGCTTTACCACTCATCCTAATCCCCGGGTTGGTTGCGTTATCGCCCGCGATGGCGCCGTTGTCGGTGAAGGCTTTCACTACCGCGCCGGTGAGCCACACGCTGAGGTTCATGCCTTGCGTATGGCAGGAGAGCAGGCGCGTGGTGCCACCGCATACGTGACCCTGGAGCCTTGCAGCCATCACGGACGCACGCCGCCGTGCTGTGAAGCGCTGATCGCCGCAGGCGTCGCCCGGGTGGTGGTGGCGATGCAGGATCCCAACCCCCAGGTGGCCGGACGCGGTATGCATCGCCTGCGTGAAGCCGGTATCGAGGTTAGTCACGGCCTGATGATGAATGAAGCCGAGGCGCTCAATCGCGGCTTTTTAAAGCGGATGCGCACCGGTTTTCCCTGGGTACAGCTTAAGATGGGCGCTTCTCTGGATGGCGGTACTGCCATGGCCAGCGGCGAAAGTCAGTGGATTACGTCCCCTCAGGCGCGACGCGATGTGCAACGTCTGAGAGCGCAGAGCGCGGCGATTCTGACCAGTAGCGCAACGGTGCTGGCGGACGACCCATCCCTGACGGTGCGCTGGAATGAGCTGGATGAAGCTACCCGGGCGAGCTACCCGAAGGCTAACGTACGTCAACCCATCAGGGTAGTGGTAGACAGCCGTAACCGGGTGACGCCGCAGCATCGACTGGTACAGCAGCCCGGTGAAACCTGGCTGGCGCGTCTGGCGCGCGATGACGCTGACTGGCCCGGGGAGGTTGACCAACTGCTGTTGCCGGAGCGTCAGGGGCATATCGATCTGGTGGCGCTGATGATGCAGCTTGGTCGACGTCAGATAAACTCAGTATGGGTTGAAGCCGGCGCTACCCTGGCTGGCGCGCTGTTGCAGGCCGGGCTGGTGGACGAACTGATCGTCTATCTGGCGCCAAAGCTTCTGGGTGACGGCGCCCGGGGGCTGTGTCGCCTGCCTGGGCTTGATCGACTGGCCGATGCGCCAGGCTTTGAGTTCAGCGAAGTACGGGCGATAGGGCCCGATCTGCGCATGACGCTGACTCCTGCTGGCGCATAATATATCCGTTATGATTCAGGCAGTGGGGGCGTTGGCGGTACTCGTTCGCCCCGGCCACATAGTACGGCTATGCTCTCGGGGTTATGAGCCTGCGGGCCAAAGCAAGGGGTGTTCAAACCGGTAAACTGGTTTGTCACTTCCTTGCCGCGTTACGAGTCCGGCGGGATCATGCTAAAGCACGTTTATGATGCCCCGCTGCTCGAATTATTTAGGGTATACAAAGCCTGAGCAGAGCGTTGAACTTTATGATAGAATCCGCCCCCCTGTATCGGGGGATAACTGAACCCGTAAAGGACAAGTATGAACATTATTGAAGCTAACGTCGCAGCGCCGGATGCCCGCGTTGCCATCACCATCGCGCGTTTTAACAACTTCATCAACGACAACCTGCTGGAAGGCGCGATCGATGCTTTGAAGCGCATCGGTCAGGTAAAAGATGAAAATATTACCGTGGTGTGGGTTCCGGGCGCGTACGAACTGCCGCTGACGGCGGGTGCGCTTGCTAAAACCGGTAAATACGATGCGGTTATCGCGTTGGGTACGGTTATTCGCGGCGGTACCGCTCACTTCGAGTACGTCGCCGGGGGCGCCAGCAACGGCCTGGCTCACGTGGCGCAGGAGTGTGAAATCCCGGTCGCCTTTGGCGTACTCACTACCGAAAGCATCGAGCAGGCCATTGAGCGTGCTGGAACCAAAGCCGGTAATAAAGGCGCCGAAGCGGCGCTGACCGCGCTGGAAATGATTAATGTGTTAAAAGCCATTAAGGCTTGATTTTAGTAAGGGGAATTCCGTGAAACCTGCTGCTCGTCGTCGTGCCCGTGAGTGTGCCGTCCAGGCGCTGTACTCCTGGCAGTTATCCCAGAACGACATCGCCGATGTTGAATACCAGTTCCTGGCGGAACAGGACGTCAAGGACGTTGACGTAACGTACTTCCGTGAACTGCTCAGCGGGGTGGCGACCAACAGCGCGTATCTCGATAATCTGATGGCGCCTTATCTTTCCCGCCAGCTCGATGAGCTGGGGCAGGTGGAAAAGGCGGTACTGCGCCTTGCGCTGTATGAGCTGTCCAAACGTGACGATGTGCCGTACAAAGTGGCGATCAACGAAGCGATTGAACTGGCGAAAACCTTCGGCGCTGAAGATAGCCACAAATTCGTCAATGGCGTGCTGGATAAAGCCGCTCCCCATATTCGTCCCCGTAAGAAGTAGCCTGAAAGGCTGGCAGTGCCAGCCTTTGTTCTTTATCCCCTGAGTTGAGGCATTCCCTATGGCAAGCGGCGAATTTTCTCTGATTGCCCGTTATTTTGATCGCGCCCGCACGCTGCGACGCGATGTGGAAACCGGCATTGGCGACGACTGCGCACTGCTGGCGGTGCCGGAAAAACAGTGGCTGGCTATCAGTACCGATACCCTGGTGGGCGGCACGCATTTTCTGGCGGATATTGATCCTGCCGATCTGGCCTGTAAGGCGCTGGCGGTAAATCTTAGTGACCTGGCCGCGATGGGGGCCGATCCTGCCTGGCTGACTCTGGCGCTGACGCTACCGTCGGTGGATGAGGCGTGGCTACAGGCCTTCAGCGATAGCCTGTTCGAACAGCTTAACTACTATGATATGCAGTTGATTGGCGGCGATACCACCCGTGGCCCGCTTTCTATGACCCTGGGCATTCACGGCTATGTGCCTGCCGGGCGTGCGCTGAAACGCAGCGGCGCGCAGGCGGGCGACTGGATTTATGTGACCGGAACCCTGGGGGATAGCGCTGCCGGTCTGGCGATTTTGCAGGGTGAGTTATCAGCGGAGAATCCGCAGGATGCCCGCTATCTGGTACAGCGCCATCTGCGGCCGACGCCCCGTATTTTGCAGGGCAAGGCGCTACGAGACCTGGCTTCCAGCGCGATAGACATCTCTGATGGTCTGATTGCCGATTTGGGGCATATCCTTAAAGCGAGCGACTGCGGCGCTCGTCTGGAGCTGGAAAAACTGCCGCTATCACGTGAACTGCAACAGAGCGCAACGCCGGATCAGGTGCTGCGCTGGGCGCTTTCCGGCGGTGAAGATTATGAACTGTGCTTTACCGCGCCGGAGCGCAACCGCGGCGCGCTGGAAGTGGCTTTAGGCCAGACCGGCGCCCCCTGGAGCTGTATCGGACAGATGACTGCCGCAGCGGATGGACTGCGTCTTACCCGGGAAGGACGGGTCGTTACGCTGGAATGGAAGGGCTATGACCACTTTGCGAGAGAGTAATGCGGCCGCGAAGCGCCGTCTGAATTTACGTAATCCCTGTCACCTGCTGGCAACGGGATTTGGCAGCGGGCTGAGCCCGGTGGTGCCGGGCACCATGGGCTCGCTGGCTGCGATTCCCTTCTGGTGGCTGTTTCACCGGCTGCCGACGGATCTTTATGCGCTGCTGCTGCTGTCAGGCATCTGTATCGGTGTCTGGCTGTGCCACCGAACCGCCCGGGATATGGGAGTTCACGATCACGGCAGCATCGTCTGGGATGAGTTTATTGGAATGTGGATTACCCTGATGGCGATCCCTGTCGCTGACTGGCGCTGGATAGCCGCGGGTTTTGTGCTGTTCCGGATTCTGGATATGTGGAAACCCTGGCCGATCCGCTGGTTTGATCGCAATGTGCACGGCGGAATGGGGATTATGGTGGATGATATCGTGGCCGGAGTGATCGCCGCAGCGATCCTCTGGTTTGCAGGTTATTACTGGCCACTGCTGTAATTTGTCGGCGCCCCTGACTTCAGTCAGGGGCGCCTTCTGCTATTTAAATCCCACCACGTGATGCGGTTGGTAGAGCATCTCCAGTTCGGCAATCTCTTCTTCCGTCAGTTTTACCTCCACTGATTTCACCAGCTCGTCCAGTTGATCGGGGCGCGAGGCGCCGATGATCGGGGCAGCGATACCCGGTTTGCTCATCAGCCAGGCCAGCGCCACCTGCGCCAGACTGGCGTTTTTATCCTGGGCGATACGGGCCAGGCGTCTGGCTACCTGTTCATCGTTCTCTTCGCTGTCGGTATAGAGCGTTTTCCCATATTCGTCAGAGGCCTGGCGGGCGGTGGTTTCCCCCCAGGGGCGCGCCAGGCGGCCGCGAGCCAGCGGGCTCCAGGGGATGACCGCCACTTTTTCCGCCGCGCACAGCGGCAGCATTTCCCGCTCTTCTTCGCGCTGAATCAGGTTGTACTGATTCTGCATGGTGACAAAACGGGCCCATCCCCGATACTGCTGCGTATAGAGCGCTTTGGCGAATTGCCAGGCATACATCGATGAAGCGCCGATATAGCGCGCCTTGCCCGCCTTCACTACTTCGTCCAGCGCTTCCAGCGTCTCTTCCAGCGGGGTAAAGGGATCCCAGCGATGTATCTGGTACAGATCGACATAGTCCATGCCCAGTCGCCGCAGGCTATCGTCGATAGCGCGACGGATCTGGGCCCGGGAGAGTCCGGCGCCCTGATCGCTAACCGGAAAATAGACCTTGGTGGCGACCACTACGTCGTCACGTCTGGCAAAATCCCGCAGCGCCCGGCCGACAATCTCTTCGCTGCTGCCGTCGGAATAGCTGTTGGCGGTATCGAAAAAGTTGATGCCTTTTTCCAGAGCCTGCTTAATCAGCGGCCGGCTACTCTCTTCCGGCAGCGTCCAGGGATGGTTGCCGCGACTGGGCTCGCCAAAGGTCATACAACCCAGGCAGAGTGAGGATATCTTAAGATCGGTGGTTCCCAGGGTCTGGTAGTGCATGCTGTGCTCCCGCTGTTATCTCTGGTGAATTAAGGATAGCAGCGGGAGAAAAGGAGGGGGGTTAAACGGCCAGCCAGTCGCGGATGCGCGTTTCCATACCTTCGGCATTTAGCCCGATATCGGCTCGGGCCTCGTCCTGGGTGCCCTGGGGAATAAAATGATCAGGCAGGCCCAGATTCAGAACCGGAGTCGCTTTATGGTGGGCCATCAGCGTCTCATTTACGCCGCTGCCGGCGCCGCCCATAATGGCGTTTTCTTCCACGGTAATAAGCGCTTCATGGCGTTGCGCCATATCAAGAATCAGCGCTTCGTCCAGCGGCTTCACAAAGCGCATATCCACAAGCGTAGCATTCAGGCTTTCCGCTACCTTTTCCGCTTCCGGCAGCAGGGTGCCGAAGTTCAGGATCGCCAGTTTTTCCCCTTCGCGCTTCACGACACCTTTACCGATGGGTAGTGGAACCATCGGCGTCCGCTCCACGCCGCGCACGCTGCCGCGCGGGTAGCGCACCGCGCTGGGCCCGTCGCTGTAGTGATAGCCAGTATGCAGCATCAGACGGCATTCGTTCTCGTCGCTGGGCGTCATAATCACCATGCCGGGAATACAGCGCAGGAAGCTAAGGTCGAAGGCGCCCTGGTGCGTCTGACCGTCGGCGCCGACAATACCGGCACGGTCGATGGCGAACAGTACCGGCAACTGCTGAATTGCCACATCGTGGATCAGCTGATCGTAGGCGCGTTGCAGAAAGGTGGAGTAGATAGCCACCACGGGTTTGTAGCCGCCGATAGCCAGCCCGGCGGCGAAAGTTACCGCGTGCTGTTCCGCAATGGCAACGTCAAAATACTGATCCGGGAAACGACGGGAAAATTCCACCATGCCCGAACCTTCGCGCATCGCCGGAGTTATCGCCATTAGCTTTTCGTCTCCCGCAGCGGTTTCACACAGCCAGTCGCCGAAAATCTGGGAATAGCCCGGCAGCCCGCCGCCCGATTTGGGCAATTTCCCGCTGCTTGGATCGAACTTCGGTACCGCATGCCAGGCGATAGGATCTTTTTCTGCCGGCTCGTAGCCGCGGCCCTTTTTGGTCATGATATGCAGGAACTGCGGCCCCTTAAGGTCACGCATATTCTTCAGCGTGGTGACCAGTCCTGACACGTCGTGGCCGTCCACCGGGCCGATATAGTTAAAGCCCAGCTCTTCAAACAGCGTACCCGGCACCACCATGCCTTTAAGATGCTCCTCGGTGCGCTTGAGCAGCTCTTTAAGAGGCGGAACCCCGGAGAAAACTCGCTTGCCGCTTTCACGCAGCGAAGAGTACAGCTTGCCGGAAAGCAGTTGCGCCAGATGGTTATTCAGCGCGCCAACGTTTTCCGAAATCGACATTTCGTTATCGTTCAGTACCACCAGCATATCGGGACGAATATCCCCTGCATGGTTCATGGCTTCAAAGGCCATACCGGCGGTAATGGCGCCGTCGCCGATCACGCAGACCGTGCGGCGATTTTTATCTTCTTTCGCTGCCGCTACCGCTACGCCGATACCTGCGCTGATAGAGGTGGAAGAGTGGCCCACGCTCAGCACGTCATATTCGCTTTCTCCGCGCCACGGGAAGGGGTGCAACCCGTCTTTCTGACGGATAGTACCAATTCTGTCCCGACGCCCGGTCAGAATCTTGTGCGGATAGGCCTGGTGACCCACGTCCCAGATCAGTCGATCAAACGGCGTGTTATAGACGTAATGCAGGGCGACGGTCAGTTCAATCGTGCCAAGCCCGGAGGCGAAGTGCCCACTGGAACGACTTACGCTGTCAAGCAGGTAGCGACGCAGTTCGTCGCACAGTTGCGGCAGGCTCTCTTTCGGCAGCAGGCGCAACTCCAGGGGGGATTCCACCAGCGCCAGTGTCGGGTATTTGGCTGTATCAAAACTCATCTGGGACTCATCATGATGTCGGTTATTTATCGCGCTGAATGATATAGCACGCCAGCGCTTCCAGCGCAGAGGTGTCCAGCGACGCGGCTTTCAGTTCCGCCAGCGCGTCCAGCGCCCGATCGCAGAGATCCCGGGCCTTGGCCTGGGCCTGTTCCAGCCCGAGCAGGGCGGGATAGGTGCTCTTTCCGAGCTGCGGATCGCGCCCCTGGCGCTTACCGATTGTGGCGGTGTCGCCGATGATATCCAGGATATCATCCTGTACCTGGAAGGCGAGACCAATAGCGGCGCTGTAGCGATCGAGAGCCGACAGCGCCTGACGACCCGCTTCGCCGGCGCAGAGCGCACCAAGACGTACCGCGGCGCGAATCAGGGCTCCGGTCTTCAGCGCATGGATCTGTTCAAGGGTCGCCAGACTTACCTGGTGGCCTTCGGCTTCCAGATCCTTCGACTGACCGGCGCACATGCCTGCAGCACCGCTGGCCTGGGCCAGTTCTGACACCATCGCGATGCGCTGGGCGGGGCCAACGCCTGTCATCGGCGCATCACTCAGTATAGAAAACGCCAGCGTTTGCAGTGCGTCTCCGGCCAGAATCGCGCCCGCCTCGCCGAATTTTATATGGCAGGTGGGCTGGCCGCGGCGCAGATCGTCGTCATCCATCGCCGGCAGGTCGTCATGAAT
The DNA here is from genome assembly GCF_036620675.1 of Rosenbergiella sp. YN46. Classification (NCBI taxonomy): domain Bacteria; kingdom Pseudomonadati; phylum Pseudomonadota; class Gammaproteobacteria; order Enterobacterales; family Erwiniaceae; genus Rosenbergiella; species Rosenbergiella sp. YN46. The sequence goes on along the minus strand of NZ_JAZHEE010000013.1, from coordinate 32,461 downwards.
CAGCGAATAGGCGTGAATACACTCAATGGCCGCCGCCGGGGCATCCAGGGTCTGTTGGCTGACGTTAAACATCTCGCCGGTGGCATAGACCAGGAACGGGCGCAGCCGTTTGCCCCCCAACAGTGTGCCATAGCGCATGGCATCTACCAGAGGAGTGTTCTGAAAGGGCAGCGGCGTTAAAAAGCGCAGCAGCGCCTGATTAGCCTGCTCTACGCGGGCCTGAATCTGTTGAGAGAAATCCATTACTCGGCATCCGGGGTGAAGGGATCGAGCGGCGCCTCTTCGCTTTCGCTAAGTAAGATTTGCACCCGCTGTTCGGCCTGCTGTAGTTTGCTCTGGCCCAGGCGTGCCATCTGTACGCCGCGCTCAAATTCGTTCAGCGCCTCTTCCAGCGGCAGGTCGCCGCTCTCCAGACGAGTCACGATCTGCTCCAGCTCCGCCAGCGCGGTTTCAAAGCTGGCGGTTTCAGGTTTCTTTTTAGGCATGGTGCGTCTGGCCCTGTTTAGTTATTTTCGCGAATCCGTTATGGTAACGGAGGCCTGCGGAGAATCAAATAAGTCATACACACTTCATCTTTCAGGCTGCCTCTTTCGTTAACTGCAATATTCGGCCCATCCCCTGGCTTGACTCCTTTAAGGCCGTTGCCGGCAGGGTTCAAATCTGCACCGGCAGATTTCGCTATGCTCCCGGGGCTTCGTTCAGTTGTTGCCCTGATGCAGCCTGAATGATTTTGTGTACGCGGGTTAGCGAGCAGTTTCACTATCCTGGTGGTATACTTGCGCGTCCTGGTCGCAGGGGCCCCTGGTCGCCTGCGGTACTGATTTTCTCTCAGCTCGCGGCATCACTCAGGCGGAGCTGACCAACTAACCTTTGTCGCCATGAAGTTTATCATTAAATTGTTTCCGGAAATCACCATTAAAAGCCAATCGGTACGTTTGCGCTTTATCAAGATGCTGGCCGGTAACATTCGTAACGTCCTAAAACACTATGATGAGAGCCTGGCGGTGGTCAGACACTGGGATCACATCATTGTACGCGCAAAGGATGAGAGCCAGCGTCCCGCCATTCGTGATGCGCTGACCCGGATTCCCGGCATTCACCATATTCTTGAGGTTGAAGAGTCTCCCTTTACCTCGATGCACGACATTTTCGAGCGTGCGCTGGATCATTATCGCTGTGAGCTGGAGGGGAAGACCTTCTGCGTGCGCGTGAAGCGTCGCGGTAAGCACGAGTTTACCTCCATTGAGGTGGAACGCTATGTGGGCGGCGGTCTGAACCAGAACATCGAAAGCGCGCGAGTAAAGCTGACCAACCCGGATGTGACGGTTAATCTGGAAATTGAAGACGACAGGCTGCTGTTGGTCACGGGCCGTTCCGAAGGGATAGGCGGTTTCCCTATTGGCACTCAGGAAGATGTGATGTCGCTGATTTCCGGCGGCTTTGATTCTGGCGTATCCAGCTATATGCTGATCCGTCGCGGCTGTCGCGTGCACTACTGCTTCTTTAATCTTGGCGGTGCCGCCCATGAAATCGGCGTGCGCCAGGTGGCGCATTATCTGTGGAACCGCTTTGGCAGCTCGCACCGGGTGCGTTTCGTCGCCATCAACTTCGAGCCGGTGGTGGGTGAAATCCTTGAAAAAGTGGATGATGGCCAGATGGGGGTGGTGCTGAAGCGCATGATGATTCGCGCTGCGTCAAAAATCGCCGAACGCTATGGCGTGCAGGCGCTGGTAACCGGTGAAGCGCTGGGGCAGGTTTCCAGCCAGACCCTGACCAATCTGCGGTTGATCGACAATGTCTCCGATACCTTGGTGTTGCGTCCGTTAATTGCCCACGATAAAGAACACATCATTAATCTGGCGCGTCAGATCGGCACTGAGGACTTCGCTCGCACCATGCCGGAATATTGCGGCGTGATTTCGAAAAGCCCGACGGTGAAGGCGGTGAAAGCGAAAATTGAGGCCGAAGAGGCGAAGTTCGATTTCGCAATTCTCGATAAGGTTGTGGAAGCGGCCACCAATATGGATATCCGCGATATCGCCGAGCAGGCGCAGCAAGAGGTGGTTGAGGTGGAAACTGTCTCCAGCTTCGGCCCGAACGACGCCGTGCTGGATATCCGCGCTATCGATGAGCAGGATGATAAACCGCTGACCCTGGAAGGGGTTGAGGTAGTTTCGCTGCCGTTCTACAAGCTGAGCACCCAATTCGGCGACCTCGATCAGAGCAAAAATTATCTGCTGTGGTGTGAGCGCGGCGTAATGAGCCGCCTGCAGGCGCTGTATCTGCGCGAGCAGGGCTTTAATAATGTGAAGGTATGGCGCCCCTGATGCCATCCTTTGGGCCTCCTGCCGTGGAGGCCCATCTTCCCTGCCTGGCCCCCGGCTAAGACAGGCTCCAGGACGTCTGAGGCTACGGCGGGATCTGTCCGCCGCCCCGTTTGATCACTCCTGATAGTAGTTATAGATTCCTGCCGCCATGACCAGCTGGCTGGCGACTTCATGGGCTTTTTCCGTTCCTTTTAGCAGGTCGATAATTTTCAGCGCGAAGTCGATAGCGGTACCCGGCCCCTGGCTGGTCAACAAATTAAAGCGTGAATCCCAGACTACGCGCCGTTCCTGCCACTGTGGTGCCGGAATGGTCTCTTTCAGGCCCGGAAAACCGGTCATATTAGCGCCGGGAAACAGATCGTGGGGTACCAGCACGGTGCCTGCGGCGGCGCATATCGCTGCCACGATGCGCCCGGAAAGATGAAACTGACGTACGGTTTCCACCAGCAGCGGGCTGTCGCGAAAGCATTGCGCGCCGCCAAGTCCGCCGGGCAGAACAATGACATCGAACTCGCCGTCAGCCACTTCAACCAGCGGCGCATCCGCCAGCAGCCTGACGCCGCGCGAGCAGGTGATGGTTAAATCTCCGTCGCTGGCCACGCTGGCAGTCGTGACCTGAATCCCCGCCCGTACCAGCAGATCGATAGTGGTGACGGCTTCCGTCTCTTCGCTACCAGGCGCCAGGCAAACCAGAGCCGATGCGCTCATAGTTATTCTCCTTACGTTTTATCTGTTCAAACAGGCGGCTGTTATGCGGCGTTTCCAGGCCATGGGCCCGGGCGCGTTTTAACAGGTAGCCAGTGATGTAGTCGATTTCGGTATGACGGTGCGCTCGCACGTCCTGCAGCATCGAGGAGGTATTTCCGGCGGTAGCGCCTATCACCTGCCAGACGTAGTCGAGCAGCCCTTCCCGGGAAGTATGGTGTCCTTCGCGAGCCATGACCAGAGCCACTTCATTGCAGATGAGCTCGACTTCGCCAGGCCGCGCGCGCAGCGCTCCGTTATTGCATTCGTGCAGGGCCGTCAGGGGATTAACGGCACAGTTTACCGCCAGCTTTTTCCAGGCAATGGCGCTGATGTTATCGTGCCAGGCGACATCAGGCAGGGCATGCTGTAGCGTCACCGCCAGCCCGCTATGCTGTTGCCCGGCCTCATTGCCGGGGCCAATGTGCGTCAGGCCACTGGCGACGTGAATTATTCTGGCACCTTCGCGCTTTGCCGCCTGGGTCGTCACGCCTACCAGCAGTGGCTGACGCAGCCCCTTAAGCTCCTCCAGAGTGCCCATACCGTTATGCAGCAACAAAATCGGGCAGTTTTCCGGTAATTCCGCCGCCAGATGGCGTACGGCGTCGGAAACCTGCCAGGCTTTCAGCGTCACCAGTAGCAGGTCGCTGTGGGCCAGAAAGTCGTGGCTGTTGGCGGTAAGCGTCAGGTTTGCCTGAGTGCCGTCTGTCTCTGTCAAAGCGACAGCGCATGAGGCCTGGGGGACGCGCAACCAGCCCTGTAGTTGATGGTGCTGTTTGTACAGGGCTGTAAGCCACAGCTGGCCCAGCGCGCCGCAACCCAGTACGGTAATTTTCATTATTCCTCCCCACCAGGCCGCAGTCCGGTGTTATGCATTAATGACACGCAGTCGGGACGATTCCCGACTGCGTGTTGTTTTGTGCAGCTTAGTGGGTATTATGCAATGCAACAAAACAGGAGGGAGATAAAAACATGCCATCTTTTGACATTGTATCCGAAGTCGATATGCAGGAAGTGCGTAACGCGGTGGATAACGCCAGCCGTGAGCTGGAGACCCGTTTTGATTTCCGCAACGTGACTGCCAGCTTCGAACTGAATGATAAGAATCAGACGATTAAGGTCGTCAGCGAGTCCGATTTTCAGGTTAACCAACTGCTGGACATTCTGCGTGGCAAGCTGCTCAAGCGCAATATCGACGGCGGTGCGCTTGAGGTGCCTGAAAACTTCGAGCACAGCGGTAAGACCTGGAGCGTGGACGCGAAGCTGAAACAGGGGATCGATACTCCGCAGGCGAAGAAGATTGTGAAGCTGATTAAAGACAGCAAGCTCAAAGTACAGGCTCAGATTCAGGGCGAACAGGTACGAGTAACCGGCAAGTCACGTGACGATTTGCAGTCGGTAATGGCGCTGGTACGCGGCGGTAATCTGGGGCAGCCTTTCCAGTTCACCAACTTCCGCGATTAAAGCGAGCGGGGGAGGGCGACTCCCCCGTGACTGTCAGGCTGCGGTACCGTTGATGACCTGTTCAATATCGAAACGGTTGGTCACTTTGCTGTCGATTTTCACGTAAGCGCTGCCTTCATCCGCAACGATAATCGCCTCGCTCACGCCGGGAGCCGCCAGTAGGCGACGCTGTAGATCGGGATCCCGAATCGCCGCATCGCTCAGCTCCACGCGCAGGCTGCTTACATAGGGCGGTTCGCTCATGGTCATGCTGACCAGTAACCAGAACGTTGCCAGCAGCGCACCGCACAAAAAGACGGTCTGAGAATCGAGCCAGCCGGCCAGCGAGCCGCCGAGCGAACCGCCAATAGCGACGCCGATAAACTGACTGGTGGAGTAAACCCCCATCGCCGTTCCCTTATAGCCCGCCGGAGACTCTTTACTGATAAGCGACGGTAACAGCGCCTCCATCAGGTTAAAGGCCAGGAAGAATAGCTGTACCCCTAACGCCAGAGTCCAGAAGCCGGTACCGGCGCCCCACAGGACAATCTCGGCGATAATGATCAGCGCCACGCAGCCGACAAAGACGCGCTTCATGCGGCGCTTCACCTCAGCATAAATAATCAGCGGCAGCACTGAAGCGAAAGCGATAAGCATGGTACACAGATAGACCTTCCAGTGCTGTTCGGCGGGAAGCCCCGCTTGCTCCAGTTCGCCAGGCAGCGCCACGAAGGTGGACATCAGCAGGATATGCAAACACATAATGCCGAAGTTCAGCTTCAGCAACTTAGGGTTGCTCAATACTTTGCTGAAACAACCGCGCACCATGCCGGAATCACGGTTCAGCACATGGCTTTTACTGGAAGGCACAATCAGCAGGGTAATGATGATGCCCAGGGTGGCGAGCAGGGCTATCATCCAGAACAGCCCGTGCAGTCCAATGGCGTGAGTGATGATGGGCCCCATCACCATCGCGATAGCAAAGGTAATACCGAAGCTAATACCAATAAATGCCATCGCTTTGGTGCGGTTCTGCTCGCGGGTGAGGTCTGACAGCAGCGCCATGACCGCGGCGGCAATAGCGCCAGAACCCTGCAGGGCGCGGCCGAGAATAACGCCCCAGATTGAGTGGGAGAGAGCGGCAATAACGCTACCCAGCACGAATATCAGCAGACCGCCGACAATCAGCGGCTTACGGCCAATGCGATCGGAAAGCAGGCCAAAAGGAATCTGGAAGATAGCCTGAGCCAGGCCATAAATGCCGATAGCCAGGCCGATGAGCGCCTCGCTGGCGCCCTGGAGCGCCATGCCCCATGTGGTCAGCACCGGCAGCACCATAAACATGCCCAGCATGCGTAGTGAAAAGACCGTCCCTAACCCCCAGGTGGCGCGCCTTTCCTGGGGCGTCATTTTATAGTCGTTCATTAGTACCTCGGAATAAAAGCCGGACATAGTGTAGTGTGCGGCACAGGGAGGGGTAAATATCAGCTTGTTTAGCAAATATTACAGGAGGTTATCTGCAATATATTGATAAAAAAGGCCGCTTGCGCGGCCTTTTAGTGATGCAGTGTGTTACCAGACGTATGTCAGCAGGTTACCTGACTCCGGTACCATAAAGTCGACTGACATCATAACGCTTAGCGAAGTGATAGCGACAATGGAGAAGACGAACAGCTTGCGGGCCCAGACGCGATCGTTTTCGGTCTTATAGCCTGAAAGCGCCATCCCCAGCCACCATACGCTGACCGCCGCCGCCACAATCAGATACTTGTAACCGGCGTAGCCGCCCAGCGACAGCATCAATGTGGCCACTGCAAAAGCGATGATGTAGAGCGTGATGTGGTTCTTCGCTACCGGAACGCCTCTCACTACCGGTAAAACCGGAATGTTAGCGGCCTGGTAATCCTTAAAGCGGAAAATGGCAATCGCGTAGGAGTGCGGCATCTGCCACAGGCTAAAGATTGCCAGCAGGATCAGAGCGCCGGCGTCGAACTCGTTGGTGACGGCGCAGTAGCCGATCACCGGCGGCGCCGCGCCGGAGAGACTGCCGATAAGCGTACCGTAGACGGACTTACGCTTCATATACAGGCTATAGACGCCCACATAAACCACGAAGCCCATCACCGCCAGCCACATGGCTAACGGATTGGCGCCAAACCACAGCATCATGAAGCCAGCAATACCCAACAAGGTGGCGTATACCAGCGATACTTTCGGTGAGATCAGGCCTTTTACCAGCACCCGATTCTTCGTTCTCTCCATTTTCTGGTCGATGTCGCGGTCGATCACGTTGTTGTAAACGCAACCAGACGCCACCACCAGCGATACGCCCATCAGGGTGTAAAGGAAGAGGGGATAGTCAATACTGCCCTGTGAGGCCAGTAAAAATCCCCCTATGACAGAAATTAAATTCCCGAAAATAATTCCTGGTTTCGTGACTTGCAGGTATTGCTTAATCATTTTGCCGCTCTTAGTGAAGCATCATATTGTGGTTAAGATTCCACATAATCCAAATCGAGCCTACCACCACGATGGCGATGATCAGCACGGTAAAGACAAAGGCAATCATGTTCCAGCCGCCCTCCGAAGAGGTATTCAGGTGCAGGAAGCACGACAGATGAACCAGAAGCTGAACCACCGCAGTGATTACCACCACCCAAATCAGCGTTGATGGGGCGGCGCTGCCATTCATTACCATCCAGAAGGGGATTACCGTCAGGATGATAGAAAGAATGAACCCGGTCATGTAGGTCTTAACGCTGCCGTGATGTGCGCCGGCGTGTTCGTTGGAATGACTCATTACATCGCCCCCATCAGGTAGACTACAGAGAAGACACAGATCCAGACCACATCCAGGAAGTGCCAGAACATGCTCAGGCACATGACGCGGGTGCGGTTAGTGCTGGTCAGGCCGCGACGAGAAATCTGAACCATCAGCACCAGCATCCAGATAAGACCCGAGGTCACGTGCAGGCCGTGGGTACCGACCAGCGTGAAAAACGCTGACAGGAAGCCGCTGCGATCCGGACCGAAGCCTTCGGCGATCAGATGATGGAATTCGTAGATTTCCATCCCAATAAACCCGGCCCCGAACAGGAAGGTCAGGGCAAGCCAGGTCATAACCTGGCCCTGGTTTTTGTTGTTCATGGCGATAACCGCCATGCCGTAGGTGATGGAACTAAACAGCAGCAGGAACGTCTCCACCAGCACGAAAGGCAGTTCGAAGATGTCCTTGCCGCTCGGGCCACCGGCAGTGCCGTTCACCAGAACGGCATAGGTTGCGAACAGCGTTGCAAAGATAATGCAATCGCTCATCAGGTAGATCCAGAAGCCAAAGACCTTATTGGCGCCTGCATCGTGGTGCCCGTGATCGTGGGCGTTCGCGTGAGACAGAGTATCAGTTGACATTTTTCAGCCCCGCCTTGCTAATTTCGTCAAAATGCTGGTTTTCCAGTTTTTCGATCTCTTTAACCGGCACGTAGTAATCCACGTCCTCGTCAAAGCTTTTCACAATCCAGGTGACGATCATGCCAGCGAAACCAACGATGGCCAGCCACCAGATGTGCCAGATCATGGCAAAACCGAAAACCGTAGCGAATGCAGCGATGACGATACCCGCGCCGCTGTTTTTCGGCATATGAATTTCTTCATACTGGGTCGGCTGCTTGTAAGCTTCGCCTTTTTCTTTCATTTCCCAGAACGCGTCACGCTCGTGGATCTGAGGTACTTTCGCGAAGTTGTAGAACGGCGGCGGTGAAGAGGTTGCCCACTCCAGGGTACGGCCACCCCACGGATCGCCGGTCAGATCGCGGTTCTGATCGCGGTCACGGATAGAAACGTAGAACATGATCAACTGACACAGGATACCCAGTGCGATCAGTGCAGCACCGCCAGCGGCAACCATCAGCATTGGATGGAACTGCGGGTCGATGTTCTGGCTCAGACGACGAGTCATCCCCATGAAGCCCAGCACGTACAGCGGCATAAAGGCAACGAAGAAGCCAATAATCCAGAACCAGAAGGCGCGCTTGCCCCATTTCTCGTTCAGGGTAAAGCCAAAGGCTTTCGGCCACCAGTAAGCCAGACCTGCGAAGCAACCGAAGACCACACCACCGATGATAACGTTATGGAAGTGGGCAATCAGGAACAGGCTGTTGTGCAGTACGAAGTTGGCGCCAGGTACGGCCAGCAGAACCCCGGTCATACCACCAATGGTAAAGGTAACGATAAAGCCCACGGTCCACAACATGGAAGAGTGGAAGGTGATACGGCCCTGATACATGGTAAACAGCCAGTTGAAGATCTTCACCCCGGTCGGGATGGCGATAATCATGGTGGTGATACCGAAGAAGGCGTTAACGTTGGCTCCTGAACCCATCGTGAAGAAGTGGTGCAACCACACGATGAAGGAGAGGATGGTGATACATACGGTCGCCCACACCAGCGAGGTGTAACCGAACAGACGTTTTTTAGAGAAGGTCGCGGTAATTTCAGAGAAGACCCCGAATACCGGCAGAACCAGGATGTACACTTCCGGATGGCCCCAGGCCCAGATCAGGTTGATGTACATCATCATGTTGCCGCCCATATCGTTGGTAAAGAAATGGGTACCCAGATAGCGGTCCAGGGTCAGCAACGCGATAGTCACCGTCAGAATCGGGAATGAAGCGATAATCAGGATGTTGGCGCACAGCGATGCCCAGGTGAAGACCGGCATCTTGAACATGGTCATGCCCGGAGCGCGCATCTTCATAATGGTCACGAAGAAGTTAATACCGGTCAGCGTGGTACCAATACCCGATAGCTGTAGGCTCCATATCCAGTAATCGACCCCGACCGTTGGACTGTACTCTATGCCCGACAGCGGCGGGTAGGCCAGCCAACCGGTCTGAGCGAACTCACCCACCCCGAGAGAAAGGTTAACCAGAACCACACCGACAACCGTAAACCAGAAGCTCAGGTTGTTCAGGAAAGGAAATGCCACGTCGCGCGCGCCGATCTGCAGCGGAACCACCAGGTTCATCAGACCGATAACGAACGGCATCGCCACGAAGAAGATCATGATAACGCCGTGGGCGGTAAAGATCTGGTCGTAGTGATGAGGTGGCAGATAACCGGCTTCACCGGCTGAAGCCAGCGCCTGCTGGCTACGCATCATGATGGCATCAGAGAAGCCACGAATCAGCATGACGATAGCCACGATGATGTACATGATGCCTAAACGTTTGTGATCCACCGAAGTGAGCCACTCTTTCCACAGGTATGACCACTTACCGAAGTAAGTGATGGCGGCTAATAGCGCCAGCCCCCCGATAATAATTGCCGATATGGTAACCATGATAATAGGTTCATGGTACGGAACGGCATCCAGTGTCAATTTTCCAAACATCGTATTATTCCTCGGCGCCCTGATGAGAGGTTTCCGCATTGCTCATGGTCATGCCCTCAACGCCGGAAGCATGGCTTGCATGCCCGCCCTCTGCGTGGTTCATGTTCATGTCCTGGCCGTGGGCCATGAATTTGTTAATGACTGCTCGGAACAATTCAGGCTTCACGCTGGAGAAGTACTCGACCTTGTTGTTTTCGCTGGGGGCTGCGATTTTCTCGTAAGCCGCCATATCGTTGATCGCCTCAGGAGACTGTTTAACTTTGTCTACCCACTGGTCGAAAGCCGCACGGTCGGGTGTTGCAATGGCTTTGAATTTCATGCCGGAGAAACCTGGGCCGCTGTAGCTGGAGGAGATACCGTTGTAAGTCCCTGCTTCGTTGGCGATCAGGTGCAGTTTGGTCTGCATTCCTGCCATGGCGTAAATCTGGCTGCCCAGACGCGGAATAAAGAAGGAGTTCATGACCGAGTTAGACGTTATCTTAAACTCTACCGGTGTATTGGCCGGGAAGGCTATCTCATTGACCGTCGCGATACCCTGCTCCGGATAGATGAAGAACCACTTCCAGTCCATAGAAACAACTTCAATGGTGACGGGTTTTTCGTCTTTTTGCGCTGCCAGCGGCTTGTATGGATCCAGCGAGTGGCTGGTTTTCCAGGTTAGCACGGCAAGGAAGACGATGATAAGGATGGGAACGATCCAGACGACAGCTTCGACTTTGTTGGAGTGCGACCAGTTAGGCGTGTATTTAGCATCCTTATTGCTCGCACGGTATTTCCAGGCAAAGGCGACTGCCATCAGAATGGCCGGAATCACGACAATCAACATCAGGCCAAATGCCGTCAGTATCAGGGAACGTTGCTCCAGGCCTACCTGCCCTTTGGGGTCTAACAATGCCGCATCACAGCCGCTGAGTAATACAGTGCCTGCGATTAACGACAGCAGTCCCAAACTTTTATTGTATTTCCTGAGTCTCATTTAACGACCTCAATTCCACGGGGATCTGGTGGCGTTTAAAGTGTGAGGGCATTTTACGGGATGGTTACATTACTGTAAACATGGGTGGGGATGTGTCAGGTGGCTGTTACCGGGTTCTGTTGGTAGTGTCACATGAAATGCAACAAAATGTAAAATGACAGAGGTGACAGGCACATGACGGGGATTATAACCAAATTCTATGTAAAGAAACGTCAATGAGGCGCATTGGTATAACCATTCGGATAAAACCAACAACTAATTAACAAACAGGCATCAAATACTAAACAAAAAAAGGCGAAAAATAATTTCTCACCGTGCTGAACCGTTTAATTTCCTGCGCACGTAATGACAAAACAGAATTATTTTCGCCGCCCTTTTTGTTAACCATAAATATTCAAATTGAGGGCTGTTTGGCCAAAAAATGCCCATCCCGCATTTACGTCGTGATATGTCTGGCGCTGCGGCGCAGTGCCAGCCAGTCCAGAACGCCACCGAACAGGATGCCGACAGCTGCGAGTCCCGCTCCCCACTCCAGAAGGAGGGGATCGAAACCGAGTGCTGTCATATCCAGCGCATTCAGGATCAGCACCAGCAGCCAGGCACCCAGCAGAAGGCAGCCTGCGCCCAATAGCCGTAGCGCGAAGCGATAGCCCCTGGCGAAGGCGTCGCGGGCCATAAAGTCGCCGGTACGTTGGGTATACTCAAGCGTGCTGCGGCACAGTATCAGCAACAGAATACCGGGCACTGCGGCCGCAACGGAAAAAAGATAAAAAACAGGCCAGCCGTGAGATTCGACAAACCAGCCGGCGATGGGGCCGACATAGACTCTTCCCACCGCAGAGAGTGCTGAAAGCAGGGCAAACTGGGTGGCGGAAAACGACTTATTGCATAGCGTCATCAACAGCGCGACAAAAGCCGAGGTACCCATACCGCCGCACAGGTTTTCGAAGAAGACGGCTCCCGCCATGCTGAACAGATGTTTATCAGTAATGGAAAGCAACCAGTAGCCTGCATTGGAAACGCCCTGCAGGATGCCGAAGATCAGCAGCGCCCGGAACAGGCTCATTCGCTGCATCAGAACGCCGCCGTACAGCGCTCCGATAATCGTGGCGAGCAGGCCCAGCGTTTTGTTCACTACGCCTACTTCGCCGGCATCGAAGCCGACGCCGCGGATCAGGAATGTGGTGGTCAGGCTCATGGCGAAGGCGTCGCCAAGTTTATACATCACGATTAATAGCAGTATCAGCCATGCATTGTTGCGGCCGAAGAAATCACGCAGCGGCGCCACGACCGCCTCTTCCAGGCTTTTGGGAGCCGGAATGGCGTCTGTGGGTTCTGGCGCCAGCCAGGTGGCGATAAGACAGGGAATCAGCAGAGCGGCCATCAGCCAGTAAGTGGCATTCCAGCCCAGATATTTATCGGCCAGCCATAGCGCCAGCCCGCCTGACACCAGCATCGCCAGCCGGTAGCCCAGGACGCTGATGGCAGCGCCGCTGCCTCGCTCTTCCGGTGGTAGTACGTCGGTTTTCCAGGCGTCGAAAGCGATATCCTGTGATGCGGAACAGAAGGCGATCAGTACCGCCAGCGCCGCCATCCAGCGCAACTGGCTGGCGGGATCCAGAAATCCCATCCCGGCAATGGCAGCCAGCAACAGCAGTTGGGTAATCAGCAGCCATCCGCGACGTCGGCCGAACAGCGGTGGGCAATAGCGATCCATGGCCGGTGACCACAGAAATTTAAAGACGTAGGCCTGACCTACCAGCGAGAAGAAGCCGATGGTTTTAAGGTCGATATTCTCCACCGTCATCCAGGCCTGGAGAGTGCCGGAAGTCAGGGCGAGGGGAAGGCCGGAAGCAAAGCCCAGAATCAGTAGGATGGCTGACTTAGGTTGCTGGAATAGACGAAGGTAGTGACTGCTCATGAGAAACCTGGTGGCGGGCCCGGCGGTGTCGCCGGGCCGTAAATGCGGCGATTAACGGGCGTTCTTCTTAATAAAGTCGTGAACGCTGGTGTCCTGCGCCATTTCGGCAATGGTGTCGGTCAGTACGGTGTTGACCGCATTGGCGATATTTTTGTTAGATGCCTGGAACGCGCCTTCCACGGTATAGGTGGAGCGGTACTGTTTAGTCATCGTGTTGCCGTTGCGAGCGGTCGCGATAATTGAGATATCGGCTTTGGTCGCAATGTTGTAACGCACGTTCCCCTGAGAGACATCGGCGAATAGCTGATTAACAACGATCTGCAGATCGACCGGCGCGCTTGGGCCAATCATATAGCCGCGGGCGGTCATCTGTTTTTCCAGTACTTCCTGCAGCAGAAAACGCAGATCGCGGGATGGCGTCAGAGTCACCAGCTGGTTGTCGCGGTTGACCTTAGCTAGCGCTTGATCGGTACGCTTGTCGGCACCGTTAATGCTGACGGTCACGCCCATCAGGCTGGGATCCTGCTGGGGCAGGGCGATTTTAGGGGAGACTTCGATGGTGTTGGACTGCGAAGCACAACCAGCCAGCATAACCAGCGCCATTAGCGGAAAGAGTATTTTCTTGAACATGTTTACTTGTCTCGAATGTCACAAAGGCAGCAAAATTCTTGCCATCATATCATTGCTGCCGGTAAGAGGAAGTGCCAAACGCAGGTATTGCCTCCAGATTTCTCCGTTTTAGGTCTCAGCGTCGGGATATGCCTGTTTTTGCACAGGTGACTGATGTCGCTACTATGTTAGGATTCTTCCCCCAGAAAGAGGCCGAGTTTTTTATTGTTTAAACGCAATGGAAGCGGTAAAAGCGGCTAATATTGAAAGGGATGGATGACATCCCCTGCGCTGTCGAGGTAAGCATTATGATGGTACGCGAGCGAATAGAAGCAAAATTAAGAGCAGCCTTTGACCCCGTCTTCCTGGAAGTCGTTGATGAGAGCTATCGTCACAATGTCCCCGCGGGCTCTGAAAGCCATTTTAAAGTCGTTCTGGTAAGCGATCGCTTCGCCGGAGAACGTTTTTTAAACCGTCATCGTCTGATTTATGGAGTATTAACCGAAGAACTGGCGGGTAGCGTTCACGCGTTAGCCCTGCATACGTACACCCATAAAGAGTGGGAAGGTTTGCAGGATACCGTGGTGGCTTCGCCGCCCTGTCGTGGGGCAGGCAGCAGTATTGCCTGACGCAGAAGCCGGGCCCCCACAGGGGGCGCCACAAATACATGCTGTAAAACAGCGCCAGCCACGTCAGTGGCTGGCGCTGTTTTATTACTCAGGCATCGGGGTCAGAATGGGTTCCGGGAACTGTGACAAAGGCTGCGGATGACAAACTTGCGCCGTCCTCGACTCACTACAGCGATGCCGCTATAATGCTGCGTCTTAATTTTCGGAACGTCTTCGGGATGATTCTGGCGACAGGGAGTGTGACTCTGGCTTCAGAGGGGCATCCCGGTATGGAGAAGCGTGTATACCCTTCATACTTCAGGTTGCAGGTACGTTGGCTGCGTTCACTTGCCGGCTTTCTGCAGCTCAAATTATTTGGGGTATGAGTAGAACGGGCTTCCAGAGTTGACCGAGTACTGTGATTTTTTGAGGTATAAAGATGCAAGTTTCAGTTGAAACCACTCAGGGCCTTGGGCGCCGTATCACGATTACTATCGCTGCTGACAGCATCGAGAACGCTGTGAAGAGCGAGCTGGTCAACGTGGCAAAGAAAGTCCGTATTGACGGCTTCCGCAAGGGTAAAGTACCGATGAACATCGTTGCTCAGCGTTATGGCGCCTCTGTTCGCCAGGACGTTCTGGGCGACCTGATGAGCCGCAACTTCATTGATGCGATCGTTCAGGAGAAAATCAATCCGGCCGGCGCACCGAAGTACGTGCCGGGCGAATACAAGCAGGGTGAAGACTATACCTACTCCGTAGAGTTTGAAGTCTACCCGGAAGTTGAGCTGAAAGGCCTGGAAGAGATCGAAGTTGAGAAGCCGGTTGTTGAAGTAACCGACGCCGATCTCGACACCATGCTGGACACGCTGCGTAAGCAGCAGGCGACCTGGAAAGAGAAAGAAGGCGCCGCAGCCGCAGAGGATCGCGCGACCATCGACTTCACCGGCACCGTTGACGGCGAAGAGTTTGAAGGCGGTAAAGCGTCTGACTTCGTACTGGCCATGGGTCAGGGCCGCATGATCCCGGGCTTTGAAGAAGGCATCGTGGGTCACAAGGCTGGCGAAGAGTTCACTATTGACGTGACCTTCCCGGAAGAGTACCACGCAGAAAACCTGAAGGGTAAAGCGGCGCAGTTTGCCATCACCCTGAAGAAAGTCGAAGAGAGCGAGCTGCCGGAACTGACCGAAGAGTTCATCAAACGCTTTGGCGTGGAAGATGGCTCCATCGAAGGCCTGCGCGCTGAAGTGCGTAAGAACATGGAGCGCGAGCTGAAAGGCGCGGTACGTAACCGTATCAAGTCTCAGGCTATCGAAGGTCTGGTAAAAGCCAATGAAATCGACGTTCCGTCTGCGCTGATCGACGGCGAAATCGACGTTCTGCGCCAGCAGGCTGCGCAGCGCTTTGGCGGTAACGCGCAGCAGGCGATGGAACTGCCGCGCGAACTGTTCGAAGAGCAGGCTAAGCGCCGCGTCGTCGTGGGCCTGCTGCTGGGCGAAGTTATTCGCACCAACGAGCTGAAAGCTGACGAAGATCGCGTTAAAGGCCTGATTGAAGAGATGGCTTCCGCTTACGAAGATCCGCAGGAAGTTATCGAGTTCTACAGCAAAAACAAAGAGCTGATGGACAACATGCGCAACGTTGCGCTGGAAGAGCAGGCGGTTGAAGCCGTGCTGAATAAAGCGAAAGTGACTGAGAAAGCCACTTCCTTCAGCGACCTGATGAACCAGCAGGCGTAATCGCATCTTAAGCTGAAGAGCCCGTCACCCAACAGGTGACGGGCTTTTTTTATCCCGCGTAAATGGTTCAGAAACAGGCTAAAAAGCGTAGCGGTGGGTTAGCGGACGGGAAAAAGGTTGTTATGCTTGAAACAGGGTATGATCGTCCCCACCTTTACGGGACGGTTGTCGGTAACGACCCTGGCTGATTATCCGTCTATGCGTAAGCCGGGCGAGCGCTGTAGTCAAGGCGCAGGCGCCCTGGTAAAATCAGAACCAAAGGTCAGTAAGATCGAGAATTCAAGGAGACGGAAATGTCATACAGTGGCGAACAAGATAAATTTGCACCTCATATGGCGCTGGTGCCGATGGTGGTCGAGCAGACCTCCCGCGGCGAGCGCTCTTACGATATTTTCTCCCGTCTGCTCAAAGAGCGCGTCATCTTCCTGACCGGTCAGGTGGAAGACCACATGGCCAATCTGATTGTGGCGCAGATGCTGTTTCTGGAAGCGGAAAACCCGGAGAAAGATATTTACCTGTACATTAACTCGCCGGGCGGGGTCATTACCGCGGGGATGTCTATTTACGACACCATGCAGTTCATTAAGCCGGACGTCAGCACCTTCTGTATGGGGCAGGCGGCTTCTATGGGGGCATTCCTGCTGACCGCTGGCGCGAAAGGCAAGCGTTTCTGCATGCCGAACTCCCGCGTTATGATCCATCAGCCGCTGGGTGGTTTCCAGGGCCAGGCGACGGATATCGAAATCCACGCCCGCGAAATCCTGAAAGTGAAGTCGCGCATGAATGAGCTGATGGCGCAGCATTCAGGTCAGCCTCTTGAAAAAATAGAGCAGGACACCGAGCGCGATCGTTTCCTCTCTGCCGAGGAGGCAGTAGAGTACGGTCTGGTCGATTCTGTCCTGACCCACCGTAATTGATGCCCGTACGAGGGTGTGTCGCTATACTATAGAGAAAACGCGGCACACCAGCGTGTTCTGGTATCGGCTGCGCCAGCAATATTCGGGCACTTGCGTCGTCGCGTGCGGCACAAAGCAACAGAGAAGAGGTTTGACTCATGACAGATAAGCGCAAAGACGGTTCAGGAAAACTGCTGTACTGCTCTTTTTGCGGCAAAAGCCAGCATGAAGTGCGCAAACTGATCGCAGGGCCGTCAGTGTATATCTGCGACGAATGTGTCGATTTGTGTAACGACATCATTCGCGAAGAGATAAAAGAGGTGGCTCCGCATCGCGAACGTAGCGCATTGCCGACGCCCCATGAAATTCGTCACCATCTGGATGACTACGTTATCGGCCAGGAGCAGGCCAAGAAAGTGCTGGCGGTGGCGGTGTACAACCACTACAAACGTCTGCGCAATGGCGACACCTCGAACGGGGTTGAGCTGGGTAAAAGCAACATTCTGCTGATTGGGCCTACCGGTAGCGGTAAGACGCTGCTGGCGGAAACCCTGGCGCGCCTGCTGGATGTGCCCTTCACCATGGCGGATGCCACCACCCTGACCGAAGCCGGTTACGTGGGGGAAGATGTGGAGAACATCATCCAGAAGCTGCTACAGAAGTGCGACTACGACGTGCAGAAGGCGCAGCGCGGTATCGTCTATATCGATGAAATCGACAAGATCTCCCGTAAGTCGGATAACCCGTCTATCACCCGTGACGTTTCCGGCGAAGGGGTTCAGCAGGCGCTGTTGAAACTGATCGAAGGCACCGTGGCCGCAGTACCACCTCAGGGCGGGCGTAAGCATCCCCAGCAGGAGTTTTTGCAGGTCGATACCTCTAAAATTTTGTTCATCTGCGGCGGCGCATTTGCCGGGCTGGATAAAGTTATCGCCAATCGTGTTGAAACCGGATCCGGTATTGGTTTTGGCGCTACGGTGAAGGGGAAATCCCAGAAAGCGACCGAAGGTGAGCTGCTGGGCCAGGTTGAACCGGAGGATCTGATCAAATTTGGTCTGATTCCGGAGTTTATCGGCCGTCTGCCGGTGGTTGCGACCCTGAACGAACTGAGCGAAGACGCGCTGATTCAGATCCTGAAAGAGCCCAAAAACGCCCTGACTAAGCAGTATCAGGCGCTGTTTAATCTGGAAGGGGTCGAGCTGGAATTCCGCGACGAAGCCCTGAAGGCGATCGCCAAAAAAGCGATGGCGCGTAAAACCGGCGCTCGCGGTCTGCGTTCTATCGTGGAAGGCGCGCTGCTGGAAACCATGTATGACCTTCCTTCCATGGAAGACGTGGATAAAGTGGTCATTGATGATTCGGTTATCGAGGGTCAGTCCGAACCGCTGCTGATCTACGGAAAATCTGAAGCAACCCAGCAGGCGTCTGGTGAATAATTAACCAGGTCAGACAGTAAGTTATCGTCATAATGGGGGATTTTATCCCCCATTTTTTTTTCCTGCATTCTCGCCGTTGAATGTCCGGGAAACATCCCCATATACTGACTTAACTAGCTTTGGAGATGCCGTGAAGGCTCCATAAGCCTGCGGAAACTAAACTAAGAGAGAGCTCTATGAATCCTGAGCGTTCTGAACGCATTGAAATCCCCGTATTGCCTCTGCGCGATGTGGTGGTTTATCCGCACATGGTCATTCCGTTATTTGTTGGGCGGGAGAAATCCATTCGCTGTCTGGAAGCGGCTATGGACCATGATAAAAAAATCATGCTGGTGGCGCAGAAAGAAGCTTCGACGGACGAGCCTGGGGTTAATGACCTTTTCTCCGTGGGGACCGTGGCCTCTATCCTGCAAATGCTCAAACTGCCGGATGGCACGGTAAAAGTGCTGGTGGAAGGCCTGCAGCGTGCGAAGATCGCCACGCTTGCCGACAACGGCGACTACTTTTCCGCCCAGGCGGAGTACCTGGACTCTCCGGCTATTGAAGAGCGGGAGCAGGAGGTGCTGGTACGCACCGCGGTTAACCAGTTTGAAGGCTACATTAAGCTCAATAAAAAAATTCCTCCCGAGGTGCTGACGTCGCTTAATAGCATCGACGATCCGGCGCGCCTTGCGGATACCATCGCTGCCCATATGCCGCTTAAGCTGGCGGATAAGCAGTCGGTGCTCGAAATGTCCGACGTCAATGAACGTCTTGAGTATCTGATGGCGATGATGGAGTCGGAAATCGATCTGCTGCAGGTTGAGAAACGGATTCGCAACCGCGTTAAAAAGCAGATGGAAAAGAGCCAGCGCGAGTACTACCTGAATGAGCAGATGAAGGCCATTCAGAAGGAGCTCGGCGAAATGGACGACGCGCCGGATGAAAACGAGGCGCTGAAGCGTAAGATCGAAGCGGCGAAAATGCCGAAAGAGGCGCGCGAGAAGACCGAAGCCGAACTCCAGAAGTTGAAAATGATGTCGCCGATGTCGGCGGAAGCCACCGTGGTTCGCGGCTACATCGACTGGATGGTGCAGGTGCCCTGGAATACCCGCAGCAAGGTGAAGAAAAACCTGCGTCAGGCTCAGGAAATTCTGGATACCGACCATTATGGTCTGGAGCGCGTCAAAGATCGCATTCTGGAATACCTGGCGGTGCAGAGCCGCGTTAATAAGCTGAAAGGGCCGATACTGTGTCTGGTGGGGCCGCCTGGGGTGGGTAAAACCTCTCTGGGACAGTCCATCGCTAAAGCGACCGGGCGTAAATATGTGCGTATGGCGCTGGGGGGAGTTCGCGATGAAGCGGAGATCCGCGGCCACCGTCGTACCTACATCGGTTCTATGCCGGGCAAATTGATCCAGAAAATGGCGAAAGTGGGCGTAAAAAACCCGCTGTTCCTGTTGGATGAGATCGACAAAATGTCTTCCGACATGCGCGGCGATCCGGCTTCAGCGCTGCTGGAAGTTCTGGATCCCGAACAGAACGTGGCCTTTAACGACCACTATCTGGAAGTGGATTATGACCTCAGCGACGTGATGTTTGTGGCGACCTCTAACTCCATGAACATTCCTGCGCCGCTGCTGGATCGTATGGAAGTTATTCGCCTGTCGGGTTACACCGAAGATGAAAAACTGAATATCGCCAAACGCCACCTGTTGCCGAAGCAGATTGAGCGTAACGCCCTGAAAAAAGGGGAACTGGTGGTAGATGACAGCGCGATTGTCGGTATCATCCGTTACTACACCCGTGAAGCGGGGGTACGTAGTCTGGAGCGTGAAATTTCGAAACTGTGCCGTAAGGCGGTAAAACAGCTGTTGCTGGATAAGAGCCTGAAGCATATTGAGATTAACGGCGAAAACCTGAAAGAGTTTCTGGGCGTTCAGCGCTTCGACTATGGCCGCGCCGACAGTGAAAACCGCATCGGTCAGGTGACCGGTCTGGCCTGGACCGAAGTGGGTGGCGATCTGTTGACTATTGAAACCGCCTGCGTGCCCGGCAAGGGCAAACTGACCTATACCGGTTCGCTGGGCGAGGTTATGCAGGAATCGATTCAGGCTGCTTTAACAGTGGTACGCGCACGCGCGGAAAAACTGGGAATTAATTCTGATTTCCACGAAAAGCGCGATATACATGTGCACGTCCCCGAAGGCGCCACGCCGAAAGACGGCCCGAGCGCTGGTATCGCCATGTGTACCGCACTGGTTTCCTGCCTGACCGGCAATCCGGTACGCGCTGATGTGGCGATGACCGGTGAGATAACCCTGCGCGGCCAGGTATTGCCCATTGGCGGTCTGAAAGAGAAACTGCTGGCGGCGCACCGTGGTGGGATCAAAACGGTGCTGATTCCGGATGAAAATAAGCGCGATCTGGAAGAAATTCCCGATAACGTGATTGCCGATCTGCAGATTCATCCGGTA
The DNA here is from genome assembly GCF_036620675.1 of Rosenbergiella sp. YN46. Taxonomy (NCBI): domain Bacteria; kingdom Pseudomonadati; phylum Pseudomonadota; class Gammaproteobacteria; order Enterobacterales; family Erwiniaceae; genus Rosenbergiella; species Rosenbergiella sp. YN46. The sequence continues at coordinate 11,918 of NZ_JAZHEE010000013.1, read as the reverse complement.
AAAACCATTGAAGAAGTGCTGTCTCTGGCGTTGCAGGAAGCGCCTTCCGGAATGCGTGTGGTAACCGAAAAATAGTGACCTGACGCAAAGAGAAGCGATAAAAAGCAGGCTGGCAAGTAAATTCTCACTTGCCAGCTTTTTTTTGACTGGCTACTTTAGATACGGTCTGGCTTATTTTTCAGACGAAGGCATGCTACAACGGGTGTTGTAAGGGTATAACATGCCTGTTATAACTGCTGCGCGGTCGTACCGTGAAGGACTAAGGTGCGATATAAAAAAGAAAGAGAGGAAGAAAATAGTGAATAAATCCCAACTGATCGACAAGATTGCCGCTGGCGCTGATATTTCCAAAGCCTCGGCTGGACGTGCGTTAGATGCGTTACTGGCATCGGTTACTGAATCTCTGCAGAAAGGAGACGACGTAGCGCTGGTTGGTTTCGGCACCTTTGCTGTTAAAGAGCGTGCCGCCCGTACTGGTCGTAACCCGCAGACCGGTAAAGAGATTAAAATCGCTGCCGCTAAAGTACCGGGCTTCCGCGCCGGTAAAGCGTTAAAAGACGCGGTGAACTGATCGCTGCGCTCATCCGGGCATCGCGATTTTAAATGTATACAGAGAGGCGCATCGTCAGATGTGCCTTTTTTATTGGCTGAAAACGTCTTTAATGCGCGATTCGGGCTGACAATGACCCTGATTTCTTGTCAAAATAGCCCTTTGCGTGCGCTGTCTTATCTCTTTGGCCGCGCAGGGTAAACCAGATTCCCCTAAACGGGATAGATTACAGCGGAGTGCTGCGACACCATGATGGAAAATTTACGCACGGCAGCCAACAGCGTCGTGCTCAAGATCGTACTGGGTCTGATTATTGTCTCATTCGTACTGACTGGCGTGGGTAACTACCTGATTGGCGGGAATGGTAACTACGCAGCGAAGGTTAACGATCAGGAGATAAGCCGGGGTCAGTTTGAGAACGCCGTAATGGGCGAGCGCAACAAACTACAGCAGAAACTGGGTGAGCGCTATTCCGAGCTGGCAGGTAACGAAGGTTACATGAAAGCGATGCGTCACCAGGTGCTGCAGCGCATGATCGATGAAGCCCTGCTGGATCAGTATGCGAAACACCTGGGCCTCGGCATCAGCGACGATCAGGTTAAGCAGGCCATCTTCAACGAGCCGGCCTTCCAGAGTGACGGCAAATTCGATAACGCCCGCTATAACGCGCTGATCAACAACATGGGCATGAGCGCCGATCAGTATGCCAGCGCGCTGCGCCGTCAACTGACCACTCAGCAATTGATCAATGCCGTTATCGGCAGCGACTTTATGCTGCCTGGCGAAACCGACTCCCTGGCGGCGCTGGCGGCCCAGAAGCGGGTAGTGCGTGAAGCCACGATTGATACCGGCGCGCTGGTTGCGAAACAGCAGGCGACGGATGCGGAAATTTCCAGCTACTACGAGCAGCATAAAAATAACTTTATGCTGCCGGAGCGGTTCCGCGTTAGCTATATCAAGATGGATGCGGCACAGATGCAGCCAGAGGTTAACGATGCCGACATCCAGTCCTGGTACGATCAGAATCGCGACCAGTACACCCAGCCGGCCCGCTATCGCTACAGCATCATTCAGACCAAAACCGAAGCTGAAGCGCAGGCGGTGCTGGATGAACTGAAGAAAGGTACGGACTTTGCCACCCTGGCGAAAGAAAAATCCAGCGACATCATCTCTGCCCGTAAAGGCGGCGATATGGGATGGCTGGAGCCATCAACCACGCCAGACGAGCTGAAAAACGCCAATCTGAAAGAGAAAGGCCAGATTTCGGGGGTTATTAAATCCAGCGTCGGCTTCCTGGTCGCGCGCCTGGATGACCTGCAGCCGGCCAAAGTGAAGCCGCTGGCTGAGGTTCATGATGCCATCGCCCAGAAACTGAAGCAGGAGAAGGGGCTGGATGCCTTCTACGCTCAGCAGCAGAAAGTGGGCGACGCTGCGATGAACGACACGGAATCGCTGGCGGGTGCCGAGCAGGCGGCGGGGGTAAAAGCCGTAGAGAGCGGCTGGTTCGATCGCAACAGCCTGCCGAAAGAGCTGGACTTTAAGCCGGTTGCCGACGCCATTTTCGGCGGCGCTCTGCTGGGTGAAAACGGTACGCCGGGCAGCAACTCTGACATCATCACTGTCGATGGCGATCGCGCTTTCGTATTGCGTATCGCTGAACATAAACCGGAAGCCGTGAAGCCGCTGGATGAAGTGCGCGACCAGGTGGTGGCGGCTGTGAAACAGCAGAAAGCCGAACAGCAGGCGCAGCAGCTGGCGAATAAACTGCTGGCGGCGCTGAACAAAGGCGAAGGTGATACGGCGCTGAAAGAGGCGGGTACCCGCTTTGGCGCGGCGAAAACGCTGAGCCGCAGTCAGGATCCGCTGTCTGTGAAGGCCTTCGATATGCCGCTGCCGGAGAAAGGCAAACCTGCTTATGGTGTCAGCACCGATACGAAAGGTAATAGGGTTATTCTGGCGTTGGACGAAGTCCAGGCCGGTAAAATGCCGGAAGAGCAGAAGAAAGTGATGGTCAGCCGCATGACCGAAAACAATGCCGAACTGGCTTTTGAGGCGCTGATGAGCAACCTGCGCAAAGAGGCGAAAATTAAGCTGGGCGACGTGGTGGATCAGCAGCAGTAATCCGGGGATCGCTTCCACTTTTTTGCATTCTGATGCAACAGACAAAGGCCGCTTACGCGGCCTTTTCCATATCTGAAATCCGGAGATTGCTCACCTGGGTCGGGGGCGGATAGGGTGTCGATACTGTTAACCAAAAGGAGAAGGAAACAGCATGAAGACCATACTAACCCCGCTGTGGCTGGCAATGACCATGGCGTTCAGCAGTGGCGCTGTTTATGCGGCGCCAGAGCCAGCAAAACCCCTGGCGCCAGCCAGGGCGCATAGTACGACGTCTGAGCTGCTCGTACCGGAGCCGGTCTCGCTACAGGTCAGCATTAATACGGCTTCGGCAGAGGAGCTGGCAGAGGCGCTTAATGGCATCGGTCTTAAGAAAGCGCAGTCGATCGTGCGTTACCGGGAAGAGAACGGCCAGTTTGCCAGCATTGACGATCTGCGTTCAGTGCCCGGGGTGGGAAATGCGCTGGTAGAGCGGAATTTATCACGTCTTAAGCTTTAGCTCTCTGACCACCGCCGGGTAGGGGGAAATTTCTGCTACGCTTTTGAGGTCATACCAGTTGGGTGTGGCCTTATAATAGCCCGTTCCCTGGGCCCGGGGGAGAGAACCGTGGAAAAGAGACAAGAAAACGTTCCCCACATCAGTGGGGATAACCTGCCACGAGCGCAGATCAAAGTTCGCGGATATCATCTTGATGTTTATCAGCATGTGAATAACGCGCGTTACCTGGAGTTTCTGGAAGAGGCGCGCTGGGAAGCGCTGGAAAGCCAGCCGGGGTTTCGCTGGATGGTGGAGCAGGGGCTGGCTTTTGTGGTCGTAAACATCAATATCAGTTACCGGCGCCCGGCACTGCTGGGGGATCGTCTGACGGTCACCAGCGAAATGCAGAAGCTGAATGGCAAAAGCGGGGTACTGAGCCAGGTCATTACCCGCGACAGCAACGGTGATGTGGTTGCTGATGCGTTAATTACCTTTGCCTGCGTCGATTTACATAGTCAGAAAGCGCAGCCGCTGGAAGGCGAACTGCGCCGTCATCTGGAAATGATGATGAACTAAATATTTCCTGGTACGAAACGACAGAATTCCCCGGATGTTTATACGGGGTAAAATGGCGCTTTTCCTTATCATTTACATTGTTTATCAATGTGTTATTGCACTGGCGACTTAGCGAAGCGGCATCTACACTTTGAAAACCTTGAGGCTGTGATGACCGGATAATAGTGCTTTTTCGTAAAGAGGTAAGTGAGTATCAGCAGGCATTTCGCTCGGGGCAGGTTTTGCTGCTGCGTGGCTGGCCTGCCTGGGTAACGGTGAGCGGTACCGTGCTGATAATGTTGAGTTTGTTGTTGCTGCTGATTTTTGGCAGCTATACCCGCCGCATTAATGTGAGCGGCGAAATTATCACTCTTCCGCATACGATAAATTTATTTGCGCCCGAACAGGGAATGATTGCCCGCCTGCTGGTTCATAACGGCCAGGTGGTCAAAGCCGGAACGCCGCTGTATCAGCTGGATATCGGCCGGGTGACCCGTAACGGCAGCCTTAGCGCAACCACGCTCGCCGTGCTGGAAAAGCAGCGTCAGCGAACGGAATCCATTATTCGGGAGATCGAAAACAACAAGAAGGCCACTCTGGAAGGGCTACGACTTCAGCTGGAGCGCTATGACGAAGCCAGAAAAAGCACCAGCCAGATGGTGGATTCCGCCTCGGTGGGCCTGCGCGCTATGCGGGAAAGCATGAAAGATTATGGCGAATACCGGCGGCGCGGCCTGGTGACCACTGACCAGCAGAATAACCAGCGTTATCTCTTCTACCAACAGCAAACTGGCTGGCAGAGCCTGAATGCTCAGCTCATCCAGCAGGATCTGCAAATTTCCAGCCTGCGGAGTGAACTGATTGTCCGGGAGGCTGAATTCGATAGCCAGATCGATCAGTACCGCATCCATATCGACGATCTACAGCGCCAGATGGCGGAAGCTGATGCCAGCGGAATGCGGCTGGTGACCGCGCCGGTTGCGGGGCGCGTCTCTTCTCTGGGGGTCACCGAAGGTGAGATGGTTGGCGCGGGCGACAGCCTGGCGCAACTGGTACCGGTGAATAAAGACGCCTGGCGGATGGTTATCTGGATCCCCGGGGAGGGTATCCCCTGGGTACATCCTGGCGATGGCATTAATCTTCGTTATACCGCTTTTCCATTCCAGAAATATGGCCAGTTCCCCGGGCGTATTGAGTCAATTTCTAAAGCGCCAGTCCCTGCTCGTGAGCTCCAGCGTTATGCCAGCGCCCCCAGAACCCCGGCGGGCAATGTAAGCGATGGCTGGTTCAAAGCGGTGGTCAAACCGGATCTCTCGGGCCTGACTCCGCAGGGCAAACCGCCGCCGATAAGCAGTGGTATGCAGGCGCAGGCCACGCTGTTTCTGGAAACGCGTTCGCTCTGGCGCTGGATTTTGTCGCCATATTACTCATTAAAAAGCAGCATAACAGGGGAAGTACATGACCGCTGAAGGACTCAAGGCGCTGGCAGGGCGTCTGGGATTATCGCTACGCCGTCGAATACCGGTTATCCTCCAGACAGAAGCCGCCGAGTGCGGTCTGGCCTGTCTGGCGATGATTTCGGCGGCGCATGGGCAGCCTGCCGATCTGTTGGAGCTGAGAAGGCGTGTGGGGCTCTCTTCCCGAGGTTCCACCCTGCGCCAGATTATGGAGGTAGCCAACGCCAGCGGCCTTAAAACGCGCGCGTTGCGGCTCGATCTGGAAAACCTGAACGCTCTGAAAACCCCCTGCATTCTGCACTGGGATATGAACCACTTCGTGGTGCTGGCTGCAGTTCGGCGTGGGCAGGCGATTATCCACGATCCCGCTGCCGGTCGGCGGGTTATGGCGATGAGCGAGGTATCCCACCACTTTACCGGCGTGGCGCTGGAGCTCTGGCCTACGGAGCGGTTTAATGAAAAGGAAGAAACGCCGCGTAATGTCCTGAAGATACGTACGCTGACCAAAACCATTAGTGGACTCTGGGGAGCGTTAACCAAACTGTTCTGCTTTTCCCTGCTAATTGAGTCGGTCAACCTGCTGCTGCCGGTAGGGATGCAGCTGGTCATGGATCACGTTATTCCTGCCAGCGATACCGGCTTGTTGACGCTGATTTGTCTGGGGCTGCTGTTTTTTGTGCTGTTTCGAACCGCAGTCAGCATGACCCGTGGCTGGACGTCGCTGGTGATCGGCACGCTTATCGACATTCAGTGGAAATCCCGGCTATTTGACCATTTGCTGGCACTGCCGCTCGACTACTTCGAACGCCGTCGGCTTGGCGATATCCAGTCCCGCTTCGCTTCGTTGGATACCCTGCGCACCACGCTGACCACCAATGTGGTGAACAGCATTATCGACGGCATCATGTTCATCGGCCTGCTGGTCATGATGGCGCTTTATGGTGGCTGGCTGGTGTGGGTGGTACTGGCTTTCACCGTGGGGTGGGTTATCTTCAGGATGATGACCTACAGTGCCTGGCGCAGAGTGTCTGAAGAGCAAATCGTCAGAACGGCCCGTTCGTCTTCCCACTTTATGGAAAGCCTTTACGGTATGGGCACGTTAAAGGCGCTGGGCCTTTCCGGGCAGCGCGCCCAGTCGTGGATGAATCTGAACGTCGAAAGCGCGAATGCGACAGTGCGCAAGACCCGCTATGAGATGCTGTTTTCCGGCGGCAATGCCCTGATTTCAACGCTGGAGCAGATAACACTGCTGTGGCTGGCGGCGAATCAGGTGATTCAGGGGCACATCACGCTGGGGATGTTTGTGGCGTTTAACACCTACCGCGGCCAGTTTTCTGAACGGGCTGCCAGCCTGCTGGATATGGCGCTGCAATTGCGTATGCTGTCGCTACATACCGACAGGGTGGCGGATATCGCCATGACGCGCGTTGAGCCTGGCAGCGAACAGATAAGCGGGCAGGATCTCCCGCTGGTGCCTTTGGGGCAGCCGGCCTCCCTGACTATTCACAATATGAGCTTTCAGTTCGATGCGCTGTCGCCGCCATTGTTTCAGGAGCTGGAGCTATCCGTTGCGGCAGGCGAAAGCCTGGCGATAACCGGCCCTTCCGGGCAGGGAAAAACTTCTCTGATGAAGATTATGGCGGGGCTGGCGCAGCCCGGCAGCGGTGAAATCAGGATCAACGGCATTAATATTCATCAGGCGGGTTTTGCGCGTTATCGTGCCTGTATCGCGACGGTATTGCAGGATGACACGCTGTTTGCCGGATCCGTTCGCGAAAACATTACCGGCTTCGACAACGAACCGGACGAGCAATGGATGCTGGAATGCGCCATGCGTAGCAATATCCACGAAGAGATACAGCGTATGCCGATGGGCTATGAAACCTTAATCAGTGAACTGGGCAGTAGCCTGTCGGGCGGTCAGAAGCAGCGCTTGCTGATAGCCCGCGCGCTTTATCGGCGGCCGGCGATTTTGTTTCTTGATGAGGCGACCAGCCACCTGGATCAGGAGAACGAAGCGCAAATTAACGCGGCGATAAAAGAGATGAATATTACCCGCGTAATGATTGCTCATCGCCCGTCTACCGTAGCCTCTGCGGATCGGGAGGTGAATATTCTGGCGCTGAAACAAAAAACGGGCGTTTCCCCGCAAGGAGGCTAATCCTGGCGGGAGGTTTTTCGCGCGTTCCCCGGTAGCTGATAAGCTTCCGCCTGCTCGCTTCTTAGCCGTTGGCAACCGGGGCATTGTTGGGTTTTTTGGCAGGCAAGCAGAAGGGGGAATACCCACCAGGGAATAGGGGGAGAAGGCGAATATATGTACTGGTGGCTGACAGAGATGCCCGGCATCGACGATGAAACCCGCTCCATCGACTGGCTTAAGAGGCGTGCTGCCCGCAGGAATTCGACTCCGCCTGCGATGAGCCGGGCAGCTCTTTGTTGACAGGCGGAGGTTGATTCAGGCCAGACCGGTTTTTTCTTTCATTTTGGCCATCACGCTGCCCTTCTCGTTCAGGTAGCCGTTCAGACCCTTGGCGCGAAGAGTGCAGGCAGCGCATTCGCCACAGCCGTCGCCGCGAATCCCGTTATAGCAGGTCAGGGTGTGCTTGCGTACTAAATCCAGCCGGCCCCAGTAGTCGGCCAGCGCCCATGTTTCCGCTTTGTTAAGCCACATTAGCGGCGTCTCAAAACGAATATTTCGGGCCATCCCCAGCGTAACGGCATGATTCAGCGCCCTGACGAATTCGTCGCGGCAGTCGGGATAGCCGGAAAAATCAGTTTCGCATACCCCGGTAATCACCGCTTCGGCGTTGACCTGATAAGCGTAAATAGCCGCCAGGGTCAGGAACAGAATGTTACGGCCCGGAACGAAGGTATTGGGGATGCCATCGGCATCCGGCTCGTAATCCGGAACCGGGATGTTGTCACGGGTCAGGCTGCTAATCGCCAGCTCGTTCAGAAGCGTTACGTCCAGTACTTTGTGTGCGGCGGCGCCCAGTTCCAGCGCCAGTTCGCGGGCGACATCGATCTCCGCGCGATGACGCTGACCATAATCGAAAGTGACGCAGTGGACTTCGTCATACTGCGCCTGTGCCTGGATAAGGCAGGTGGTGGAGTCCTGGCCACCGCTGAAAACGACAACTGCGCGTTTCATTATTCACCTGGTAATGGTTAGTGGAACAGGGGCGTCATGGTACGCCATCGGCTGCCTGGCGTCACGCCCCCGGCGGTGGCAGCCAGGCTCGGGAAAAATCGAACCAGCCCCAGGCGTTCAGCCGAATGCCCTGAACTCCCGGTGGCGCGCTTATCTGATAGCGATAGTTAAACAGCGGCGTGACGATGGCCTGTTCCACCAGGTGGCTAAACAGCCTGCGCAGGCCGTCGTTGCGATCCCGTACCTCTGGCGAACGCTGCAGGGCGTCCAGCGTCGCCTGAATATGGGCCTGCTGCGGTCCGCTCAGAATAAAAGACCACAGCGGATCGCAGCGCAGCCACTGTTCCAGAGTATATTCTGCGGCCTCGCCGATAAGCCGATCGCCCATAACCAGATCGGCTTCCTCCGTCGTCAGTCCCTCGTCCCAGCTTTTTACATTGCGGTACACCAGTTCCAGCTCACAGCCCAGTTCCGCCAGGCGATAGCGTAGCTTTTGCGCCATGGCGTGAAGCTCCACCGGCAGCCGGTAAAGCAGTCTGAGTCGCGGCGGTAGCGGAACGGGGATGACATCGGAAAAATCGGGCAGTTGCTGGCCTGGCAGCAGCGTATGGCTTGGAGTGATAAGCTCAGGATCCAGCGGCAGGGCATCGAGCATGCCATGCTGGTGGATCAACGCCATCAGATAGCGGGCCTGGGGCGCCGACAGCCGCCCCTGCTGGCGAATCGCCAGCCAGCTGAATCCCAGACTGACGCTGCGGCTTACCGGGCGCAGTTCGGGAAACTGTGCCTGCTGGCCGATGGCGATCTGTACCGGGTGGCGACAGCTGGTACCCAACTGCTCATCGAACAGACCTGGCGTTATCCAGAATTCAATGGCCCGCAGTAGCGGGTGTGCCAGGTGGTAGCCGTCGTGGCTTTCCAGACGCACCAGGCGGCTGTCAAAGTGGGTCAGGCTAAAGGGGCCGCAACCTGACCGATCGTCATCAGGATGGGCGATTCGGCTGCCGTAGCTGGCCAGTCGCCACGGGAGCCAGTAATCAGGACGATGGAGCTGAAACCGCAGGCACCAGGCATGGGGCGCATCGACTTGCGCTACGCTGGCAAACAGACGGCTGAACATAGGCTGTGCCATCAGATTGTGCAGGCGACGCAGAATCTGTTTGGCGGTGACCGGCTCGCCGCCATGCCAGCGCAGGGTAGGGCGCAGGAAAAAGTGCCAGCAGGTACCGCTGTCGTCCGACTGCCAGCGATGCGCCATATCGGGCTGCGGTAACGGGCTGTCGTCACGAAAGCTTGCCAGACCGGCGAAGATCTGTCCGGCCAGGTGTTGTTCGGCCCGTCCGGGTAAAAATCCAGGTGTGAGCGGCTCCAGGGAGCGGTAGTAGGGAATTCGCAGGGTAGGAATATCATTCTGCCACTGGCCGCCTAGCAGGGGCTGTAAAACGTGGCGTAGCTGTTCCGGCGCCAGCTGGGCCAGCGCCAGCGCGCTTTGCTGTTGCCCTTTATCCAGCGCCTGGCGCATGAGCGAAGCCCGAACTTCGTCAGGACTAACCAGAAACTGAAGATTGCCGCGGCGTCCGCGTCCGGCGCTGGCGCGCCAGCGTAACCACCCCGCGTTTTCCAGATGTCCCAGCAGCGTTCGGACATGACGCTCGCTACAGAAGCAGCGCGCCGCCATCTCGGCAACGGTAACCTGCTGGGGGGCGCCGTTAGAAGGCTGCCACAGACGCTGAAACTGATTGAGTCGATTTAGTTGACGCATGGATAAATACGGAACACTTTTTTGCAAGTATTCACTATTTGTTCCGGATAATCCAGGCAATACTGCCGGTCATCGCAGCAGACTCACCGGAGGTTTTATGGCGCGACTGGCAGCTTTTGATATGGATGGCACGTTACTGATGCCGAATCATAGGATGGGAGAGGTCACGCGGCGTACGCTTGAACGCCTGCGCGAACGGGATGTGATTCTGGCCTTTGCTACCGGGCGCCATTTGCTGGAAATGCGCCATATCGCCAGTGAATTGCTGAACGGTGTTTTTCTGATTACCGGAAACGGCACCCGGGTTCATGATATTCGCGGCGAGCGCCTGTGGGGCAACGATCTCGCCCCGGATGTTGCAGAGCGGGTACTGCATGGTCACTGGGATACCCGTGCCAGTATGCACGTATTTAACGATAGCGGCTGGCTGACTCAGCATGATATCCCGGAGCTACTGAAGGCTCACGTCTATAGCGGCTTTCGCTACCAGCTGGTGGATCTGAAACGACTGCCGGCCCATGAGGTGACTAAAATTGCCTTCTGTGGCGATCACGACGATCTGGTGCAGCTACGGATTCAACTTAATGATTCGCTGGGAGAGCGGGCACATCTCTGCTTTTCCGCCGTAGACTGTCTGGAAATTCTGCCCCATGGCTGTAACAAGGGCGCGGCGCTGGCGGTGCTCGGCGCGCATCTGGATGTGCCCCTTGCTGAATGTATGGCTTTCGGCGATGCGATGAACGATCGTGAAATGCTGGATGCCGTAGGCCACGGAGTCATTATGGGCAACGCCATGCCTCAGCTCCGGCAGGCGCTGCCGCACCTGCCGGTGATCGGTCACTGCGACAGAGAAGGGGTGGCCCACTATTTAACCCATTGGCTGGATACGCCCCACCTTTCATATTCCCCCGAAGGGTGAGCGGCACTACGGCAGGCCCGCTCTGGCGGGCCTTTTTTATGGTTCATTGCGGATTAGCGTAAAGTTGAAGTAAACCGGGGAGCGATATACTTTTGGCCAGGTATATTGCGGTGAAGAAAGCGCTGTTTACCCCCCGTGAATTCGGGATATCGCATTTACCCCGGACAAATAATGATGTTGCCGGATTCAATGATGACCTTTACCGAACAGCCTGTTTTAAATCCGGTCTTGCCCCGCCAGTCGCCATTCAGGTGCAGACTGTGGCGGTTGTAGTATGTGGTCATGCCGGTTGCGCTATTTTTGCTCCAGAGCCGTGTTCTGGGGGGGAATATGTCACGTTGGCGAAGGTTCCGTTCACCTTAAGGTTATTTTTATATGCCGGTTTCGGAGCCGGTGAACGGGCCAGGGGCTCAAATGCCGCCCCTGACAACCCGGCTTTCCGGCGTGAAAATCGCCCTTCGGGCTCCCTCCGCTATGCCGTGTTCTGGAGGAATATGTCACGTTGGCGAAGGTTCCGTTCACCTTAAGGGTATTTTTATATGTCGGTTGCGGAACCGGTGAACGGGCCAGGGGCTCAGATGCCGCCCCTGACAACCCCGCTTTCCGGCGTGAAAATCGCCCTTCGGGGCCCCTCCGCTTTTCCCGTCCGCCGGACGGGTCGGGCATAACGGCACCTCCCTGTGCCGCACGCCCTCAGCCCGACGTCCTGTCGGGCTGACCCTGGCGGTCGTGAACGCTGCGGCGATTTTCAGGCCGGAGAGTCACCGCCCTGAATCTTCTGCCCTGATTGACAGCAAAGAATGGTGCTGGTTGTATTTGAGCACCCCGTTTGAAGCGACGAGGGTGTAGCCTCCCGGCTTAAAAAACGCCGTAGCGTTCACGCAGGGCCGGAGGAGCGACAGGATGTCGCGACAGGGCAAGGTCGCCA